>NZ_CP061771.1:319269-638539 GCF_011751885.2 Salinibacterium sp. ZJ450 | reverse complement strand
CGCGCTCCAGCCGGAAAATCGGGCTGGCCTCGATCACCGACCCGGTGACCTGGCCGCTCGGCGCCAGTATCTCGGTGACGCGGCGGCGTCCGTCGCGGGCGAGTTCGCAGTGCACCACCAGGTCGATGCAGCCGGCCACGGTGGGCACCACGAACGATGAGTCGATGTTGCGCCCGGCCAGCAACGGCAGCGTGCACAGCTTGGCGAGGGCATCCCGGGCGCTGTTCGCGTGGATCGAGCACATGCCGGGCAGGCCACTGTTCAGGGCAATCAGCAGGTCGAGCGACTCGGCCTCGCGCACCTCCCCGACGATCAGCCGGTCCGGCCGCATCCGCAGCGCCTCCTTGATCAGCCGGCGCAGGCTGATCTCGCCGGTGCCCTCCAGACTCGGCTGCCGACACTGTATGCCGACCACGTCCCGGGCGGTCGGATCCAGCTCGAATGTCTCCTCCACGGTGATCAGCCGTTCGCTCGGCCTGGTCGCCGACAGCAGCGCGTTCAGCAATGTGGTCTTGCCGCTCTGGGTGGCGCCGGAGACCAGAATGTTCTGCCCGCTCAGCACGCACATCCGCAGGAATTCGGCGGCCTGCTGGCTGAGCGAGCCGAGCTCCACCAGCCGCGGCAGGTCGCGGATGCGCTTGGTGAACTTGCGCACGTTCACCGACCAATGGGCGCGCGTCACGTCGGGAATGGCCACGTGCAGCCGGGAGCCGTCGGGCAGCGAGGCGTCCACGAACGGCGAACTCAGGTCGACCCGGCGGCCGGTGGATTGCAGCATCCGTTCGACCAGGTCGCGCACCTCGCCGTCGGTCAGGCTGAGCCCGGTGAGTTCGGAGACCCCGTTTCGCGCGATGAATACGCTGGTCGGAGCGTTGATCCAAATCTCCTCCACATCTGGATCGTCGAAGAACGGTTGCAGCACCCCGTAGCCGGTGAGGGTCGCCACGATCTGCCGCGCGGTCTCGCGCTCGTCGGCCAGCAACGGCAGCGATCCGCCGAGCGCGCGTTCGCTATAGCGCTGCACCTCGTCGTGCACGTAGCGGTCGGTGAGCGCGCGGTCGAGGCCCAGGTCAACACCCTCGCGGCGCACCCGAGCACGCACCTCCTCCGCGATGATGCTGACCGCTTTGCTCATCGGCACATCATGGACGAGAAGCGGATGCCGCCGCAGAAGTTATCCACAGGCGGCGTCAGGCGGGTCGGCATCCGGGCCCAACACCGATGCGCTGTCGATGCGCCCTGCTTGTAACACACAGGGATGCTTTATGCCACGGCGTTCGCGGCATGTGCGGGCCGTGTTAGCTTGCGGAGGCATGCAGTCGGGGACTCGTCCCATCTTTCCCTGGGGGGACTTTCGCAAGTTACCAAGGAGGATCTACATGAAACGCTGGCTCACACCAATCGCGACGGTTGCCGTCGCACTCGGATTTGCCGCAGGCGCCAGTCCGGCCGTCGCCGCTCCGGCCAGGCCCGCGCCGGTCGAACTGTCGTTCGACATGACCTGTCCGACCTTCGATCCCCAGGATCCGATCTTCATAATCAAGGCTCAGGCCTCGGGCAAGATCGGGATTATCGAACTGCCAGGAGACCGTACAAAAGTCACCGGCCCTAACCTGAGGGTCACCCTCACGGGCCCCGCTCCTACCCTGAAAACGGTGACCTACGTCATCACCGGGGTGACCCACATCACGACTCTGCCCGATGGCGGCCAGGACGTCACTGCGACGGGGAAGAACCTCATTACGGTCCCCGACGCCAACGGGCACCCTGAAGGGGTGTTCCTCACGACGGGAACCGTGAGCTGGACGCTCAATGCTGACGGCAGCGAAAGGAAGTTGTTCTCCGGCTCTGGCCAGGTAGTGGACGTCTGCCAGTTGCTGGCGCCGTAACACCGACCAACAAGGCGCTTCCGGCGGCCGCCGGGAGCGCCTTGTTGTGTCTGATCTGCAAGGCCGCATTTTCCACAGGCGACGGTGTCGAACGATTTACCGCGAGCTACCTCGAGCGGTACCAGTCGACGGTCGCTGTGAGGGCGGGCTCCCACGGGGTGGGCGTGAGCGCGAGCAGCCGCTCGGTTTCGGTGGAGTCCATCACGAACGGCTTGTCGAACTGGTAGGCGGCGGAGTTCACCGCCTTGAGGAACGGCACGAAGGCGCCGAGCGTCGTCATCTGCCACGGCGGGATCTGGCGCACCCGGCCACGTTTGCCGGTGAGTGCGTTGATTCGCTCGGCGACCTGCACTCTGGTGAGCGGTTCTGGGCTCGGCACATGCCACGGGCGGCCCACGTGCTCACTGTCCGCGGCGGCCACGAGGGTTCGCACGATGTCGGGCAGGTAGCTGAACGTGTGCGGCTGCGTTGTCCCACCTACAACCCGCGCGGTCTTGCCGGCGACCACAGGTTCGAAGAACATCGATCCCATCTGGGAGGTGTTGCCGACGCCGGCGCCGAAATAGTCGCTGGCCCGCACCTCCGCGGCACGGATGTCACCGGCATCGTGCGCCGCCTTGACCATTTCCCAGCCCTGTTGCCGAGCCCTCCCGTTCGGCGCGGTCGCGTGCAGCGGCGTCGATTCGGTCATCGGCATCGTCGCCCCCTCGCCGTAGGCGTACAGGTTGCTCATCACAATCAGTCGCGCGCCGCTGCGCGCCGCCGCCTCGATCGCTGCCCGGTACAACGGCGGCCAGAGATAGGGCCACTGGTGGTACGTGGGATTCGCGGTGAGGAAGATCGTGTCGTGGTCGGCCGCGACGGTGGTGAAGGCATCCGCCTCCGCCGCGTCCAGCCTCACCGACGTGGCGCCGTTCACAGCCGTCGCGGAACGGCTCGCCACGGTTACTCGATCGCCTCGACCGACGAGGGCACCCGCCACACCAGAGCCGATGGCCCCGACGCCAACAATCAGTGATCCAGACATCCGACTCTCCGCTCCACTCGGCATTCGGCATTCGGGCATTCGGCATTCGGCATTCGGACAATATCAGCCGCCCGGCCCAACGGTTCGGCGCATCGGGCACCGCCCGCTTCACACGCCTGTGCCGCCGCCGTAGGGTGGCGCCATGACTGAACGGATCAGCTCTCAGCAGTTCCACGAGTCCCCCGGTGTGGATGACTGGCGGTCGGTGTTCGGCGGCGCCGTCGCGCAGTTCCGCACGAAGAACTTCACGACGGGGGTGAAACTCGTGACTGCGATCGGCGAACTGGCGGATGCCGCGAACCATCACCCCGACGTAGACCTGCGTTACGGGAGCGTCACGGTTCGGGTGATCACCCATGACGTCGACGGCCTGAGCCAGAAGGACGTCGACCTCGCCCGACAGATCTCGGCCGCCGCGGCCGGTCTGGGCATCTCGGCGCGGCCCGCCGCGGTGCAGACCGTGCAGCTCACCATCGACGCGCTCGAGATCGAGAAGGTGAAGCCGTTCTGGCGCGCGGTGCTCGGCTACAAGGAGCTGGGCGATGAGGACCTCGTCGACCCGCATGGACGCGGACCGTCGATCTGGTTCCAGCAGATGGACGTGCCCCGGTCGCAGCGCAACCGCATCCACGTCGATGTCTCGGTGCCGCACGATGAAGCCGAGGCACGCATCGCCGCGGCGCTCGCGGCCGGCGGGCACCTTGTCACCGACGAGTTCGCGCCCGCCTGGTGGACGCTCGCCGACGCCGAAGGCAACGAAGCCGACGTGGCGACCTGGCAGGGCCGCGACTGAGCTCTCCACCGCTACACTGGGTGTCGCTCGCGGGAGTGGTGAAATTGGCAGACACGCAGGATTTAGGTTCCTGTGCTTTCGAGCGTGCGGGTTCAAGTCCCGCCTTCCGCACCAGCTGATCAGGCCGCCTATCGCGTGTCGTGGTCCTCGAAGATGATCGACGTCTGGGTGGTCAGCACCTCAGGCAGCCCCTGCAACTCGGTCAGCACGATCTCTCGCAGCTCGGCGTTGCTCGCCGCGCGTACCAGCAGCACCACGTCGAAGTCGCCGCCGATCAGGGCAATGTGCTGCACCGCCGGGATCGCCGCCAACCGCTCGCGCAGGCTCTGCCAGGATGCCTGTTCGACGCGCAACATCACATAGGCGGATGCCGCCTGCCCCAGTTTCGCCGGATCGACCTTGGCCGTGAATCCGGTGATCGTCCCTGAGTCGATCAGCCGATTCACCCGCGCGTAGGCGTTGGCGCGGGAGATCGACACCGCCTGGGCGATCGAGCGCACGGACGCCCGCCCATCCTTCTGCAGCGCGGCCACGATGCGGCGGTCGATGTCGTCCAGCTGGTCATCTGCCATTCGTCTCACCCCCGCGTCGCGAACAGCGTACATCTCACCACTTGTCCCGCACAGGCCCCCTTACCGAGCCATTCTTCGCAGATTGCCCATCTCACCGGTACGGACGCCCTCAGCCGGGCGAATAATCAGTCCAAACACTCAGATCGGGGGTACCACAGTGACGAGTGTCGAAGCAACGCTGCTTCCGAGGCCGACGCCGGTCCAACTGATAGACGTTTCCGGTGCGCCGCATCCGGATCCTGACTATGCCGTGCCGCCCGCCGACGTGCTCCGCGAGGGGTACCGCAACCTCGTGTTCGGCCGCCGGTTGAATGACGTGTGCGGTGCGCTGGTGCGCCAGGGCAGGCTGGCCGTGTACCCGTCCTCACGCGGGCAGGAGGCCAGCCAGGTCGCGGCCGGCATGGTGCTGGGGTACGAGGATTGGCTGTTCCCCACTTACCGCGACGTGGTCGCGATCGCAGTGAAGGGAGTGTCGACCGCCGAAACCATCGGGCTGTTGCACGGCAACTGGCACTCGGGGTATGACTCGCGCGCCGAACGCGTCGCCACCCAGTCCACACCGCTGGCCACCCAGCTGTTGCACGCGGTGGGCTTTGCGTACGCGGCGAAACACCGCGGCGAAGACACTGTCGTTCTAGCGATGTGCGGTGACGGCGCCACCAGCGAGGGCGACTTCCATGAAGCCCTCAACTTCGCCGCGGTATTCAAGGTGCCGGTGGTGTTCTTCGTGCAGAACAATGGCTACGCCATCTCGGTGCCGATCGCCCGGCAGACTGCGGCGCCCGGCCTCGCGTACAAGGGCATCGGCTACGGCATCCCCAGCGAACAGGTCGACGGCAACGACTTCGCCGCGGTGTACGCCGTGCTGAGCCACTCAGTGAGCAGAGCTAGGTCGGGCGACGGCCCCTCGCTGGTCGAAGCCCTCACCTACCGAGTGGAGGCGCACACCAATGCCGACGACGACACTCGCTACCGTGACAGCGCCGAAGTCGCCGAGTGGGTGGCCCGCGACCCGGTGGATCGGCTGCGGCAGTACCTGACCGCGCAGGGGATCCTCGACGAGCAGACCGAGGCCGACATCACCGCGGGCGCCGAGCACATCGCGGATCAACTGCGTGAATCGGCGAACCTGGACGACATCCCGAACCCGCTCGATCTGTTCGCGCACGTCTACTCCGAACCGACGCCGCAGCTGCTCGAACAGAGTCGCGTTCTGGAGCGCGACCTAGCCCGAGAGCTGGAGGGCCACCATGACTGAACAACCCGCACCCACCCTCGACTCGGCGCAGCACACGCTCGAGACGGTCACCGTCGCCCAGGCGCTGAACCGGGCCCTCGCCGACGCTCTCGCCGCCGACGACCGGGTGCTCGTCTTCGGGGAGGATGTCGGCCGACTCGGTGGGGTCTTCCGGATCACCGACGGACTGGCCACCCGGTTCGGCGAGAGCCGCTGCTTCGACACGCCGCTGGCCGAATCCGGCATCGTCGGCACCGCGATCGGCATGGCGATGAACGGCCTGCGGCCTGTGGTCGAGATGCAGTTCGACGCCTTCGCCTACCCGGCGTTCGACCAGATCGCCAGCCACGTCGCCAAGATGGGCAACCGCACCCGCGGCGTGCTGCGCCTGCCGATGGTCATCCGCATCCCCTACGGCGGCGGCATCGGCGGGGTCGAACATCACTCCGACTCGTCGGAGGCGTACTACGCGCACACCCCCGGCCTGTTGGTGGTGGCGCCGTCGAACCCGCAGGATGCCTACAGCCTGCTGCGCGCCGCGATCCAGTCGCCCGACCCGGTGATCTTCCTCGAGCCGAAGAAGCTGTACTGGTCGAAGGGCGACCTCGACACAAGCCTGCCGGTGCCGCGACTCGGCGAAGCTCGCGTCGTGCGGCAGGGCACCGACGTCACCCTGGTCAGTTACGGCCCGTCGGTGCCGCTCGCGCTGGACGCGGCCGAGGTCGCCGCGGAATCCGGCCGCAGCGTGCAGGTGGTCGACCTGCGCAGCATCGTGCCGTTCGACGATGAGACGGTGATGGCGGCGGTCCGGTCCACCGGGCGTGCGGTGGTGATCGCCGAGGCGCCCGGGTTCGCGTCCGTGGCATCCGAAATCGCCGCCCGAATCTCGGAACGCTGCTTCCACTACCTCGAGGCGCCGGTGCGCCGGGTCACCGGGTTCGACATCCCGTATCCCCCGCCCAAGCTGGAGCACTACTTCCTGCCCGACCTGGATCGGGTGCTCGACGCGATCGACTCGCTGCAGTGGGATGACCAGGCGTGGGACGACGGTGCGTCTGACAACGCGGGGAGTGCCGGATGACCGCGCACACCTTCCGATTGCCCGACCTGGGCGAGGGCCTGACCGAGGCCGCCCTGGTCACCTGGCTGGTGGCGGTCGGCGATACGGTCGCCACCGACCAGCCGATCGCCGAGGTCGAAACCGCAAAGAGCGTCGTGGAGGTGCCGACGCCGTTCAGCGGAACGGTGGTTGCCGTACACGGCAGCGAGGGTGAGACGCTCACCGTGGGCGCTCCCCTGCTCGAGGTCGACGACGGCGTTTCGGAGCCCGCGGCGAGCGCGGCCGAACCCCCGACGCCTCCGGATGCCGCCACCTCGGCCGCCCACGAGACCTATCGGCAGGAGGAACAGGCCGGCTCCGGCAACGTGCTGATCGGGTACGGCACCGCCGGCGGCACCGCGAAGCGGCGCAAGCGAACCCCGCTGGGCTCCGCGCAGCGCGCTGCTTCGCCGGCCGAGCCCGTGACTTCCGAGCCGGTCGGGCACGCGGCATCCGCCCAGCCCACCGCGCTCGAGCATGGCAGCCCGGCGCCGGTGATCTCGCCGATCGTGCGCAAGCTCGCCCTGAGCGAGGGCATCGACCTGCACCGGGTACGACCGACCGGCGCGGGCGGCGTGATCACCCGCGCTGATGTGCTGGCGTCTCGCGGCGTGCCCGCCGGTGCCAGTGGTGCGGTCAGCGCGGGTGGTGCCGTCAGCGCGGGCGGGACGGACGAGCGGACCGGTCTCGACGTGGTCTCCGACGAACCGCTCAGCATATTCCGGCTGGCGGTGTCACAGAAGCTCAGCCGCAGTCGTCGTGAGATCCCCGAGGCAACTGTGTGGGTCGACGTCGACGCCACCCGGCTATGGAAACTCCGCGCGCGGCTACTGCAGGACGGCGAACGGATGTCGCTGACCGCGTTCCTCGCCAAGTTCACCCTGCTGGCGCTCGAGGAGTACCCGGTGCTGGCCGGGCGGCTGAGCGAGGACGGCAGCCACCTCACCCGGTTCGCCGGCGTGAACCTCGGCATCGCCACCGACACCCCGCGCGGGCTGATGGTTCCGGTGATCCGCAACGCCGACCGTGCCACACTGCGGGAGCTGGACGCCGAACTGCAGCGTCTCGGTAGCCGCGCCAGGGAGGGCAGCGCGCAGCCGTCCGAGCTGACCGGCTCCACCTTCACGCTGAACAACTACGGCGCATTTGACGTGGACGGCTCAGCGGCGATCATCAACCACCCAGAGGTCGCCCTGCTCGGGGTCGGCCGCATGATCGAGAAACCGTGGGTGGTGAAGGGCAAGGTGCGGGTGCGGCGCATCACCCAACTCGCGCTGGTGTTCGACCACCGGGTGTGCGACGGCGGCTACGCGGCCGGATTCCTGTCCGCGGTGAAGGCGCAGATCGAGCGGCCAGAGCGGCTGCTGCTGAGCCGCTGAGCTCAACCAGCCCAGCGGCTCAGGGCCCCAGCAGCTTGCCGGTGAAGTGCGGCTCGCGCTTCTGCTGGAACGCGGCAAAGCCCTCGTGATAGTCCGGGCTGTCGCACAGTGCCGCCTGCGCCCGGTTCTCCTCGGACAGCGACTGCCAGAGCCCGAGCCGGGTGTCCCGCAGCCCGCGCACCATCGCCTTGCTCGCGATGAACGCCTGCGTCGGCCCGGTCGCGGCAGTTCGGGCCACAGCGCGGGTGGCCTCCAGCACCTCGTCGTCGGGGAACACCCGCGAGAACAGCCCGGCCGTCACCGCCTCGGCCCCGCTCATCAGTCGCCCGGTGTAGATCAGGTCGAGCGTGCGATGGGCGCCGAGACGTTCGTAGAACAGGGCGTGCCCGCCGGAGTCGAGCGTGGCGCCCAGCTTCGCGAACGGTGACCCGATTTTCGCGGTCTCAGCCACGTACACGACATCCGTGGCGATCAGCAGGCCGAGGCCGGCGCCAAGACAGGCGCCGTGCGCCACCGCGAAGGTCGGCGCTGGAAAGGTACTGATGCGCTTCAGCAAGGGCATCACGATCACGTCGAGGTAGCCAAGCACGTCGTCGTCGGCGGGATTGACGTGGGCGATGTCGCGGCCGGCGCAGAAGGCACGGCCCTCACCACGCAGCAGCAGCGCCCGCACCCGCGCAGTCTCGGCCTCCCGGTATGCGGAGTCGAGTTCCCGCAGCGCCCCCTCATCGAGAGCGTTCAGCTTCTCTGGCGCGTTGAGCACGATCTCGGCGACGTTGTTCTCGATGGATAGCTCGATCATGGAATCCCTCGTTCCTCTCTCGTGCGCTCAGCCGTCGTAGTCGACGACGACCGCTGGCGTGGTGGGGTGCGACTGGCAGGTGAGCACGTAGCCGCGCTCCAGTTCCTCGGGTTCGAGGGCGTAGTTCTCGGTCATCCGCACCGACCCCTCGATCAACCGGGCCCGGCAGGTTCCGCAGACCCCGCCGGTGCAGGCGAACGGCACGTCCGGACGCACCCGCAGCGCGGCGGTGAGGATCGACTCGTGCGCATCCACCGGCGAGTGCACGGTGGCGGATTGGCCGTCGAGAGTGAAGTCGATGCGCACCAGCTGCTCGCCGGCATGGCGCACCGGCGGCACGCCACCGATCTCGGCGCGCGGCGCTTCCCCGGTGGTGAACAGCTCGAAGTGCACCCGATGGCGGTCCACCCCGAACTCCTCGAGGGTGTCCCGGCAGAGCTGCACTAGGTCAAACGGACCGCAGAGGTACCACTCGTCGACGGTGGCTGGCGGGATCAGCGAGGTCAGGATGCGCCGCAGCTTCGGCTCGTCGATGCGCCCGGACAGCAGCGGCGCTGTGCGCTGTTCCCGGGACAGCACGTGGTGCAGCGCCAGCCGGGCCGGGTAGCGGTCTTTCAGCTCGGCGAGCTCCTCAAGGAACATCACATCGACGGTGGAGCGGTTGGTGTAGAGCAGCGAGAACAGGGCGGTGTCGGATGCCGCCAGCACGGTGTGCGCGAGGGACATCAGCGGGGTGATGCCCGAGCCGGCGGCAATGCCGACGATGTGCCGGTGGTCGAGGTTCTGGTCGTCGATGGTGAAGGTGCCCTGCGGGCTCATCACGTCGATCTCATCGCCGGCGGCCAGCTCGGTGTTGGCCCAGCTGGAGAACAGTCCGCCGACGTCGCGTTTGATCGCCACGCTCATGCTGCCGGCGGTGGGCAGTCGGCAGAGCGAGTAGCTGCGGCGCAGTTCGTGGCCCTCGAGTTGTTTGCGCAGCGCCACATACTGGCCCGGCAGGTAGTCGTACTCGCCGTGCAGTTCCTCGGGCACCGCGAAGGTGACCTCGACACTGTCGGCGGTGAGCGGGCGCACCTCGGCCACCCGCAGCGTGTGGAAGCGCGCCCGCTTGCGGGTGAGCACCATCACAGCACCTTGAAGTAGTCGAACGGTTCCAGGCAGTCGAGGCACTCGTACAGTGCCTTGCACGATGTGGAGCCGAACCGGGCGAGCTCGCTGGTGTGCAGCGAGTTGCAGTGCGGGCATTTCACCGCGAGCGCCACCCGCACCGGTCCGGCCGGTCTGGCCGATCGGCCTAGTGCTGCGGCGTGGCCGGATGGCGCGGCGATGCCGTACTCACGCAGCTTCTGCTTGCCGACCTCGCTCATCCAGTCGGTGGTCCAGGCCGGCGCGAGCACCAGGCGCACCTCGACGTCGAGGAAACCGCCGGCGCGCAGGATGCCCACCACGTCGTCGCGGATGGCGTCCATCGCCGGGCACCCACTGTACGTGGGGGTGAGGGTGACCCGCACGCGCCCGTCCACCTCCTCAACCGCGCGCAGCACGCCGAGGTCCTCGATGGTGAGCACCGGAATCTCCGGGTCGACAACGCTCGCTGCGAGATCCCAGGCGGTGCGGATGTCGCGGGCGCTGCCGATCTCACTGGCAGTACCGATCTCGCCTGCTGAACGGATGTCGCGTGTCGTGGTCATCTCGGTCACCAGCTCGCCCCCGGGTGCTCTCTGGCGAGCACCTGCATCTCGGCGAGGATCGGGCCGAGGTACTCGCTATGCACGCCCCGGCGCCCGCCGCCGCTGGAGCTGAACCCGCGCGGCTGCTCCAGCTCGGCCTCAGCGAGCACGGGCAGCACAGCCTGATCGAACCCCCAGCGGAGCGCCGACGGTTGCACCGCGACATCCGGGATCCGATCTATCAACGGCTCGTCATGGAACAGCTCATCGACGTACGGCCACAGATCGGCAAGCGCCACCGTGACCCTCGCCCGCGATTCGTCGGTGCCGAGCGCGAGCCGCAGCAGCCACTGATCGGCATGGTCGCGGTGGTAGTCCACCTCTTTCACCGCCTTGGCCGCGATCGCCGCGACGGTGCGATCGGCGGATGCCGTCAACCGCGAGTACAGCTCGAACAGGTAGTGCGCGGCGATCAGCTGTCGCACGATGGTGTGCGCGAAGTCGCCGTTCGGCTGCTCGAACAACCAGGCCGATCGGAACTCCGATTCCCCGCGCCAGTAAGCCAGGTCGTCTTCGCTGCGGCCGGATGCCGAGCCGGCGTAGTGCAGCAGCGACCGGGCATGCCCCAGCAGGTCCAGGGCGATGTTGCCCAGCGCCACGTCTTCTTCCAGTTCCGGCGCGTAGGAGATCCAGCGACCGAGCTGCTGGGCGAGGATCAGCGAGTCGTCGCCGAGCCAGAGCGCGTACTCCGCGACATCCGGTGCCGCGGTGGTGGCGTCCCCGGCTGCCCCAATGAGCTCGGCGGACAGTTCGCGCCGGTCCACGGCCACGTCGCCGTGCGGGTCGGCAGCGGTGACAGTGTCGGGAGCGGGTTCGGTGGTCACAGGTGCTTCACCCCCTCCGACTTCGTGTAATACGAGGCATGCCGGTAGTTCTTGCCGGCGGATGACTCGAAGAATGCGCCCTTCGCGTCGGGGTCGCTCGTGGTGACCATCGCGGCCGGCACCACCCAGATCGACACGCCTTCGCCGCGGCGGGTGTACAGGTCGCGGGCGTTGCGCACGGCCATGGCGGCGTCCGGCGCGTGCAGCGACCCGACGTGCACGTGGCTGAGTCCCCGGTTGGCGCGGATGAAGACCTCCCAGAGCGGCCACACCTCGGCGGCCGAGTCGCCCGGTGTGGGCATCAGGCCACCTCCCCCGCGGCGGCCGCCTGCTTGCGGGCGTATGCGGCGGCGGCCTCCCGCACCCAGGCGCCGTCCTCGTGCGCGGCCCGACGGCGGGCGAGGCGCTGCGCGTTGCACGGGCCACGGCCGGCGAGCACCTCGTGGAACTCGTCCCAGTCGATCTCGCTCATCTCGTACAGTCCGGTCTCGTCGTTGAATCGCAGCTTCGGGTCGGGCAGCGTCACCCCGAGCACCTCGGCCTGCGGCACCAGCATCGACACGAAGCGCTGCCGCAGCGCGTCGTTGGAGAACCGTTTGATGTTCCACGCCATCGACCGGGCCGAGTTCGGCGAGTCGTCATCGGGCGGGCCGAACATCATCAGCGACGGCCAGTACCAGCGGTTGACGGCATCCTGCGCCATCCGCTGCTGCGCCTCGGTGCCGTGCATCATCTCCAGCAGGATCTCGAAACCCTGCCGCTGATGGAACGACTCCTCCTTGCAGATCCGCACCATCGCCCGGCCGTACGGGCCGAATGAGCAGCGGCAGAGTGGCACCTGGTTGCAGATGGCGGCGCCGTCGACCAGCCAGCCGATGGCGCCCATGTCGGCCCAGGTGGGCGTCGGGTAGTTGAAGATCGACGAGTAGCGGGCCTTGCCGCTGATCAACTGCTCGGTCATCTCGTCGCGGGTGATGCCCAGGGTCTGCGTCGCGGAGTACAGGTACAACCCGTGCCCTGCCTCGTCTTGCACCTTCGCCATCAGGATGGCCTTGCGTTTGAGGCTCGGCGCGCGGGTGATCCAGTTCGCCTCCGGCTGCATGCCGATGATCTCGGAGTGCGCGTGCTGCGACATCTGCCGGATCAGGGTGCGCCGGTAGTCGTCCGGCATCCAGTCGCGCGGTTCGATCCGGGAATCCGCCGCGATCAGGGCGTCGAACTGTTCCTGCTCGGGCGACGGCGGCTCGACTGAGGCCGCCGCCGTCACGGCGGTGAGGTCTGCGGGCGTGGTCATCGTCGACTCCTGCGATTCCGTGCGGTGCGCGGTTCCCATTACGTAATTAGAAACCGACCGTTCAGTCAGTATATAGTGGGGGCATGTCGGATGCCAGCAGTTCGCCGACCCGCGCGATGATGCAGCGTGACCGGGCCTCCGCCGCGCTCGGCATGGTGGTCGAGCGGGACGAGCCGGGTGTCGCGGTCGTATCGATGCGGGTGCGCGACGACATGACCAATGGGTTCCACATCACGCACGGCGGCCTCGTGTTCGCGCTCGCCGACACCGCCTTCGCGATCGCCTGCAACGAGACCGACAACCTGACCGTGTCCTCGGGCGCGGACATCACCTTCCTCAAGTCCACCCGCTCCGGTCAGACGCTCACCGCCACCGCGGTGCGGCGCGTGCTGAGCGGCCGCATCGGGCTCTACGACGTGACCGTGGTCGATGAAACCGGTGACGTCGTCGCCGAGGTGCGCGGCCGCAGCATCAGCACCAACCGCACCCTCCCGCCCGTGACAGACTGATCCGCGATGCCCGAGAATCACCATGACTGAGACCGCGCTGCCTGCAGATCCGACCGCTCGGCGGGGGCGCCCCGGATACGACCAGGACGGCATTCTCACGATCGCCGTCGATGCGTTCAACGAGTACGGCTATGACGCCACCTCGATGGGCACGCTCGCCGATCGGTTACGGCTGTCGAAGTCGGCGATCTACCACCACTTCGCCTCGAAGGAGACGATCCTCGAGCGGGCACTCGACCAGGCGCTGCGGGCGCTCGAGTCGGTGCTCGACGAGCCGCAGGCGCGGGAAGGCGACGCCGCCGCGCGCCTGGAACACGTGCTGCGCCGGGCGGTGCACGTGCTCGTGCAGTGGCTGCCGAACGTGACGCTGCTGCTGCGGGTACGCGGAAACACCGCCGTCGAGCGGGATGCGCTGCGCCGTCGTCGCGAGTTTGACCGCGCGGTGATCGCGCTGCTCGAGGAGGCCCGCGCCGAGGGTGCCGTGCGCACCGATATCGACGCCCGGGTTGCCGAGCGGCTGCTGTTCGGAATGATCAACTCGATCGTCGAGTGGTACAGGCCGAGCGGACCGGACGACGCCGACCGGCTCGCCGACGACGTCATCGCGGTCGCGCTGGACGGACTGCGCAGCACCGGCAGCTAGCCGGCGGAAGGGGTAGCCTTCTTCGCCACCAGGGTGAGCACGTCGTACTGCGCCACCACCTCGTCGCGCTGGTTCGTCAGCCGGGCATCCCAGCGCACCTCGCCGTAATCGTCGGTCTCGCGCGGGGTGATCTGCTTCGCCGTCAGCTGCACCCGGATGCTGTCACCGGGTGACACCGGGGTGACGAAGCGCAGGTCCTCGAGCCCATAGTTGGCGAGCACCGGCCCCGGCGCCGGCTCCACGAACAGCCCGGCGGCCCAGGAGATCAGCAGGTAGCCGTGCGCCACCCGGCCGGGGAAGAACGGGTTGGCCGCGGCCGCCTCCTCATCCATGTGCGCGTAGAACCGGTCGCCGGTGAACGCGGCGAACGTTTCGATGTCCTCGAGCGTCACCTCCCGGTACGGGGACAGCACCTGGTCACCGAGCCGCAGCTCGGCGAGGCTCTTGCGGAACGGGTGCACCCCGCCGGACTCGACGGTCGCGCCCGCGTGCCACACCCCGGTGAGCGCGGTGAGCAGGTCGGGGGTGCCCTGCACGGCGGTGCGCTGCATGTGGTGCAACACCGCGCGGATGCCGCCTAGCTCCTCACCGCCGCCGGCCCGACCCGGCCCGCCGTGCACCAGCTGCGGTTGCGGCGACCCGTGCCCGGTGGAGCTGCGGGCGTCGTCACGGTTGAGGAACAGCAGCCGCCCGTTGAACGCGCCGATCGCCGTGAGCAACTGTCTGGCGACGTCCGGGTCGTGGGTGGCGACGCTGGTGACGAGTGACCCGCCGCCGCGGGAGACCAGGTCGCCGGCCTGGTCGAGGGAGTCGTAGCCGACGATGCTCGCCACCGGGCCGAACGCCTCCACCTGGTGCAGGGCGTCGGCCGCGACATCCGTGAATCGCAACAGCAACGGCGAGACGAACGCTCCCTCCGGCGCCGGACCGCGGCTGCCGTCGGCTCGGAGCACCTCCGGCTGCTCGGTGGAGCCGACCACGACTTCGCCGCCCGCGGCCTGCAGGGTGGCGACCTGGCGCAGCACCTCGTCGCGCTGCGCGGTCGACGCCAGCGGCCCCATGGTCACGCCCTCGGCGCGCGGGTCGCCGAGCACCACCTTCTCGGCGATGCGGGTCGCGACCGCGTCGATCACCGCGTCGACGGATGCCGCCGGCACCACCGCCCGGCGGATCGCGGTGCACTTCTGCCCGGCCTTCGCGGTCATTTCGGTGACCAGCTGTCGCACGTAGGCGTCGAACTCGGGGGTTCCCGGCGCGGCGTCCGGGCCCAGCACGGACGCGTTCAGCGAGTCGGTCTCCACGGTGAAGCGCACCCCTCCGCTCTGCACCGCCTGATGGCGGCGCAGCTGCAGCGCGGTCGACGCCGACCCGGTGAAGGCCACCAGGTCGCCGAGCCGCAGGTGGTCGAACAGGGTCGGGACGCTGCCCGACACCAGTTGCAGCGAACCGTCCGGCAGCAACCCGGACTCGACCAGCACCCGCACCATCGCCTCGGCCACGAAGCCGGTGGGGGTCGCCGGTTTTACCAAGGTGGGCATGCCGGCGAGGAACGCCGGCGCGAACTTCTCCAGGCTCCCCCACACCGGGAAGTTGAACGCGTTGATCTGCACGGCGATGCCCGGCAGTCGGCTGTACAGGTGCCGGCCGAGGAACGAGCCATCCTTCGACAGCTGCTCGACCGGGCCGTCGACGTAGACCTGCGCGTTGGGCAGCTCGCGACGGCCCTTCGACGAGTAGCTGAACAGCACGCCGATGCCGCCGTCGATGTCGACCCAGGAATCGGCGGCGGTGGCGCCGGTGCGAGCGGAGGCCTCGTACAGCTCGGCCTTGCGGTCGGTCAGCGCGAGCGCGAACCGCTTCAGCAGCAGCGCGCGCTGGTGGAAGGTGAGCGCGCCGAGGCTTCGCTGCCCGACGGTTCGGCCGTAGTCGAGCGCGGCGGCCAGGTCGAGGCCCTCGGTCGACACTCGGGTGATGGGCTCGCCGGTCGACGCGTCCCGCACCGTGGTCGCGCGGTCGGCCGCGCTGGGGCCATCGGCGGTTGCGGCTGGGCCATCGGCGTCGGCGCTGGGCACCCACCACTGGCCGCACACATAGCTCGGCAGCATCCCGGTCACTGGCTCTTCCTCTCGAGAAACTCGGTCATCCGGCGCGTCTTCTCCGGGCTTTCGAACAGCACCGCCTGCGCCTCGGCGTCGATCGCGGGGTGCTCGGCCCGTGGTGCGTGGAACACCCGCTTGGTGAGCCGGGTGGCGAGCGGGTCGTTGGCCGCGATCCGATCGGCGATGGCGTGCGCCGCGTCGAGCAGTGTGTCGGCTGGGTGCAGCGCGGTGACCAGGCCCGCGGCGAGCGCCTCGTCGGCGTCGAGCACGCGACCGGTCAGCAGCATCTCGATCGCGAGCGGTTCGCCGACGATCCGCGGCAGCCGCCAGGACGCGCCGGCGGCGGCGATGATGCCGAGGCCGGTCTCCGGGTTGCCGATCTTGAGGGTCGGCGATGCGATCCGGATGTCGGCGGCGTACGCGAGTTCGGCGCCGCCGCCGAGCGCCCAGCCGTCGATCGCGGCGATCACCGGGGCCGGCAGTTCGTGCACCCGGATGAATGCGGTGGCGTTGATGCCGCGGCGTGCGTCATCCGCTCGCCGGTCACGGAGTTGCCGGATATCGGCGCCCGAGGCGAAGACACCGCCGGCGCCGGTGATGATCAGGATGCGCGGACTGACCTCGAGTTCGACGCACAGCGCGTGCAGCGCATCGATGGTGTGCTGGTCGATGGCGTTGCGCACCGCGGGACGGTTCAGGGTGGCGATCACCCGGTCGGCCCGGTGCTCGATGAGCAGGGGCTCGTCGTTCACGACATCCGCCATGTTTCTCCTGACAACGCTGTCTCATGGGGTCGCGACGGTCACTGCTGATTCGACACTGCTGATGCACGACTGCTGAATTAGTGACCGATCGTTCAGGAAGCAGTATGGCACGCAGCGGGCCCGCGCACGATGCCCGCAAATAAGCCTGAACGGCGCCGCCGGGCGAGCCGCCGCGCGAATTGGGGGGAAACCCCGAGGGTTGCAGGCCGCCGGTCGCTAGTACTCTGGCAGCAACGAAGATGATTCGTTCCGCAGACGGGGTCGTTCCCCGCCTTATCCCTGGAGGCTTAGCCGATGGTGCCAGCCGCCCTCATTCCGTGGCTGGACCCCGAGACGCTTGTCACGGGGTTCGGTGCCTTCGCGTTGATCGGCGTCTGCCTCATCGTGTTCGCCGAGACCGGGCTGCTGGTCGGGTTCCTGCTGCCGGGCGACACGCTGCTGATCATCACCGGGCTGCTCGCCTTCTACCCGGGGATCGGCGTCGACATCTGGTGGGTGTGCCTGGCGATCGGGTTCGCGGCGTTCCTCGGCGGTGAGGCCGGGTACTTCATCGGCCACAAGCTCGGCCCCAAGGTGTTCGAGCAAAAAGAGAGCGGCCTGTTCAGCCGCAAGAACGTGGCGCGCACCAACGCGTTCTTCCACAAGTTCGGCGGGCTGTCGGTCATCCTCGCCCGGTTCGTGCCGATCCTCCGCACCTTCGTGCCGGTCGCCGCGGGCGTCGGCCACATGAACTACAAGAAGTACACGCTGTACAACTTCATCGGCGCGATGATCTGGGGCGCCGGGCTCACCCTGATCGGCTACCTGCTCGGCTACATCCCGCCGGTGGCCGACTTCGTGCGCGGCTACATCGACGTGATCCTGCTCGGCGCGGTGGTGCTGACCCTGATCCCGACCGTGTTCCACTACGTGCAGTCCGCCCGGAAGGCGAAGAAGGCGCAGCGCGAGGGGCTCGCCCCGCTCAACGACGAGGACGTGGCGCTCGACCCGGCCTACTTCGACCAGGACCCGTCGAACGACCCGCGCTAGCGGCTCGTTACCGGCGCGTTCGGTTGTGGCTGGGCGCGACCACCGAGCGAGCCCCGGGAATGAGGTCTGGTGTTTAGTCCTTCCGGGCACCCGGGAACCACCGATTGCCAGACCTCACTCAACCGTCGACGCAAAACGACCCGGTACGCGAGCACTCGCCGCGTCAGGCGGGGCGCTAGGCCGCCGGCGCCACCCAGATTGAGGTGAGCGCCTGGTCGCCGAGGTCGTGCTCGGTGTCGTCGCCGGCGACCCGCACCGCGAACGCGCCGCCGAAGGGGGTGCGGCCGATCACGGTCAGCTCGCTGCCGACGGTGAGGCCTTCCGCGGCCAGATGCCGCAGCAGGCGAGGGTCGCGGTCGCTGACCCGCACCACCCGCACCACCCGGTGTTCCGCGACATCCGCCAGCAAGGTGGCGTCCGGACGCTCGATGGTGCCGTCCCTGCTCGGGATCGGGTCGCCGTGCGGGTCGAAGGCGGGCCGGCCGAGCTTGTCATCGATCGCGTCGAGCAGCCGGTCGCTGAGCGCGTGCTCGAGGATCTCCGCCTCCTCGTGCACCTCATCCCAGCCGTAGCCGAACTCGCGCGCCAGCCAGGTCTCGACCAGCCGGTGCTTGCGCACCATCCCGAGCGCGAGGGCCATGCCGGCATCCGTCAGGGTGATCGCGCCGTACTTCTCGTGCGCCACCAACCCCTGCTGCCGGAGTTTCTTCACCATCTCGGTCACGGATGACGCGGCCAGGCCCAGCCGTGCGGCGAGCGCCGACGGGGTGATCGGGTCGGGCTGCCACTCGGTGTGCGAGTAGATGGTCTTGACGTAGTCCTCGATCACTGTGGTCATGGAAACACCCTTGTCATGCGAGCACCTCGGTCATGCGAATACCTCCCGGCGTCGGCGCACCCAGTTCACGACGACTCCCCCGCGCGGCCCGAACAGGTAGGCCAGCCCGAACGCCAGCGACTGGGCGAGCACCACCGCGCCGCCGGTGGAGGCGTCAAGGTAGTAGCTGGCGTACAGGCCCACCAGCGCGGCAACCACGGTGACGATGACGCTGAGCAGCAGCATCCGGTCGAATTTCTTGGTCAGCAGGTAGGCGGTCACCCCCGGGGTGATCAGCATGGCGACCACCAGGATGATGCCGACCGCCTGCAGCGCCACCACCACGGTGAGCGCGAGCAGGCCGAGCAGCAGCACGGACAGCCAGCGGGTGTTGATGCCGATGGCGTTGGCGTGGCCGCGGTCGAACGCGAACAGGGTGAGGTCGCGGCGTTTCAGCAGCAGCACGGTGCAGGCGATCACGCCGATCACCACCACCTGCCAGATGTCCAGGTCACTGACGCCGAGCACGTTGCCGAACAGGATGTGGCCGAGGTCGGTCTGGCTGGGTGTCTTCGAGATGATCACCAGGCCCAGCGCGAACAGTGCGGTGAAGACCACGCCGATCGCGGCATCCGCCTTGATCTTGGTGGTCGCGCGCACGCCGCCGATCAGCGCCACCGCGCCGGCGCCGAAGACGAACGCGCCGACCGCGAACGGCCAGCCGAGGATATAGCTGATCGCCACCCCCGGCAGCACCGCGTGCGACACCGCGTCGCCCATCAGCGACCAGCCGATCTGCACCAGCCAGCAGCTGAGGATGGCGCAGGTGGCCGCGGCGACCAGGGTGACCAGCATGGCGCGGGTCATGAACTCGAACTGCAGTGGGCCGAGGATCCAGTCGATCATGCGACCGGCTCCAGTCCGAAGACGAGGGCAAGGTTCTCCGGGCTGAGCGCCTCGTCGGGCGGCCCCTGGAACAGCACCCGATTCTTCAGCAGCACCACCTCGTCGCACAGCTCGGGAACGCCGGCCAGATCATGGGTGGAGATCAGGATGCCGCGACCCTCATCACGCAACTCCCGCAGCAGCCCGATGATGGTGGCCTCGGATCCCTTGTCCACCCCGGCGAACGGCTCATCCAGCAGCAGCAGCCGGGCCTCCTGCGCGATGGCGCGGGCCACGAACACTCGCTTGCGCTGCCCGCCGCTCAGTTCGCCGATCTGCCGGTCGGCCAGCTCGGTCAGCCCGACCCGCTCGAGCGCGGCGGCGACCGCCTGCTTGTCTGCGGGGTGCGGGCGGCGGGTGAGGCCGAGGCGTCCGTACCGGCCGGTCATCACCACGTCCCGCACCGATAGTGGGAAGTCCCAGTCCACGTTCTCGGACTGCGGCATGTAGGTGACCAGGCCCTGCGCCCTGGCCTTCTTCGGGTCCTGGCCGAACAGCCGGATCCGACCGGCGGCCGGTTTCACGGTGCCCATCAGCGCCCCGAACAGCGAGCTCTTGCCCGATCCGTTCATGCCGAGCAGGCCGATGATCCGGCCGCTCGGCAGCGCCAGGTCGACGTCGCTGAGCGCCTGCACGGTGCCGTAGCGCACGGCCAGGCCGGTCACGTGGATGGTCTCGGCGCCGGTGTCAGCCACAGTTCTGGTGTCAGCCATTGAGGCCCTCCGCGATCAGGTCGACGTCGTAGCGGAGCAGGTCGAGGTAGCTGGGCACCGGGCCATCCGTGGCGCTCAGCGAGTCGACGTACAGGTCACCGACGAACTCGGCGCCGGACTCACGCGCCACCTGCTGTTGCGACGCGTCGTTTACGGTGGTCTCGCAGAACACCGCGGGCACGTCGCGGTCGCGCACCAGCTCGATGGTGGCGCGGATCTGTTGCGGGGTGCCCTGCGTGTCACTGTTCACCGGCCACAGGTAGGCCTCGGTCAGGCCGATGTCGCGGGCCAGATAGCTGAAGGCGCCCTCGCAGCTCACCAGCACGCGGTGGTCGGCGGGCAGTTCGGCGACCGTGCCGGCGAGCACGTCGGCGAGCGCCTGCAGCTCGGCGTTGTAGGCGGCACCGTTCGCGTGGAACAGCTCCGCGGCATCCGGAACTAACTCGCTCAGCGCGTCGACGATGTTGTCGACGTAGGTCTGCCCGGCGATCGGCGACATCCAGGCGTGCGGGTTGGGCAGGCCTTCGTAGTCGCCCGCGCTGATGTTGATCGGCTCGACACCGTCGCTGAGCACCACGTGCGGCACATCGAGGGTGGCGACGAAATCCTCGAACCAGCGCTCCAGGCCGAGGCCGTTGTCGAGAATCAAATCAGCGGATGCCGCGGACCTGAGATCAGACGGCGTCGGTTCGTACCCGTGAATCTCCGCCCCGACCTTGGTGATCGAATCCACGCGCACCGCGTCGCCGCCGACCTGCCTGGCCATGTCGGCGATCACGGTGAAAGTGGTGAGCACCAGTGGCACCTCGTTCTCGGCGGCCCGTGTGCCGCCTGTGCCGCTCGCGCAGGCGCCCAGCAGCCCGGCCGCGACCACCGCCGCGACCAGGTTTCGGCCCATACGTCCTTGAGTTTTCGGCATACCGAAATCATACGTGCCGCGCCCGGCGCATGTCACTCCCCCGGCGCGGACGGTGACCGCGGTGTGGTCAGGGGTGCTGCGGTTCCTCGTGGTCGGCGTGCTCGGCCGGCTCCAGCTGGAAGGTCGAGTGCGCCACGTCGAAGTGGTCGGACAGGCAGGCGCCCAGCTCGTCGAGCATGACCCCGGTGCGTCCGGTCTCGAACACGGCCCGCTCGACCACCACGTGGGCGGAGAACACCGGTGAACCGGAGGTGATCGCCCACACGTGCACGTCGTGCACGTCGACGACCCCGGATGCCCCGAGCAGGTGCTCCCGGATTTCGGCGACGCTCATCCCGGGCGGGGTCGACTCGCTGAGCACGTGCACCACGTCGCGGAGCAGCATGACGGCCCGCGGCACGATCAGCGCGGCGATCACCAGGGAGGCCAGCGCGTCAGCCTGCTCGAACCCGGTGAGCAGGATCACCCCCGCCGCGAAGATCGCGGCAATCGAGCCGATCATGTCGCCGAGCACTTCGAGGTAGGCGCCACGCATGTTGATCGATGTGTGCCGCCCGCCACGCAGCACCAGGAACGCGGCGATGTTCGCCGCCAGCCCCGCGACCGCCACCGCCAGCATCGGGCCGGCGAGCACGTGCACCGCCTCCGGGGCGATGAGCCGCCGCACCCCCTCGATCGCGACGACGATGGCCACGATCGCGAGGATCACCCCGTTGATCAGCGCACCGAACACCTCGGCGCGTCGAAAGCCGTAGGTCTGCCGGTCCGTGGCCGGCCGGGCGGCGACCGCCGTCGCGATCAGCGCGACCACCAGGCCGAGCGCGTCCGAGAACATGTGCCCGGCGTCTCCCAGCAGCGCGAGCGACCCGGTCAGCCAGGCGCCGACCACCTCGACGACCAGGAACACCACGACGATCGCCAGCGCGATGCCCAGTCGGCGTCGGTTCGCGGTGGAGTGGTGGTCGTGGCTCACGCCTCAAGGCTACCGAGCGGATGCGCGCCTGGCGGCGCGGTCTCGCGCACCCATCCCGCCGATTACGTTCGTCGCGAAGGAGTTGCGGCGACTCGCCGTGCCAACTGGCTCGCTACCGCGGCGTGGTGCCGCGTCTCCTCTGGGACGGACACCCCGCACCGCCAATACGACGGGTGCCGCCCGACCGGTCGGCCGGCGACTAGCCCAAACGCTCCCGCACCACCGGCATGATCGCGGCGAAGGCCCGCGCCCGGTGGCTGATCGCGTTCTTCTCCTCCGGGGCGAGTTCGGCCGACGACACGTCATGACCCTCCGGCTGGAAGATCGGGTCGTAGCCGAATCCGTTCGTTCCGGATGCCGCGGGCAGCACCTCGCCCGGCCAGACCCCCCGCGCTACATGCTCGAACGCGCCGTCGACGAAGGCCGCGGCGCACTCGAACGCGGCGGAGCGGTCCGCGACATCCGCCAGGTTGGCCAACAGCAGTTCGTTGTTGTCCCGATCGTTGCGCGTACCGGCGTACCGCGCCGAGTGGATGCCCGGCTCCCCACCGAGCGCGGCCACCGAAATGCCGCTGTCGTCGGCGAGCGCCGGCAGCCCGGTGTGCGCGGCCGCGGCCCGCGCCTTGATCAGCGCGTTCGCCTCGAAGCTGTCGCCGTCCTCGATCGGCTCCGGTCCGTCATAGCCGATCAGTTCGTGGTCGCCGAGCGCGGGGCCGAGGATGCGCCGCAGCTCCTCCACCTTGTGAGCGTTGTGGGTGGCGAGGACGATCTTCATCAGGCGGGAACGGATGCCGCGAGGGCCGCCAGCTGCAGCCGGGTGAGTTCCTCGCCGCCGGCGACGCCCAGGTCGAGCAGCTCGCCCAGCTCGCGGCGGTCGAACGGGGCGCCTTCCGCGGTGCCCTGCACCTCGACGAACAGGCCGCGGCCGGTGACGACCACGTTCATGTCGGTCTCGGCACGCACGTCTTCGACATATGCCAAATCGAGCATGGGAACACCGTCGATGATGCCGACGCTGACCGCGGCGACACTGTCGATCAGCGGGGTGGCCTTCTGGCCGATGAACTTCTTCTCCCGCGCCCACTCGATGGCGTCGGCGAGCGCGACATAGGCGCCGGTGATCGCCGCGGTCCGGGTGCCGCCGTCGGCCTGCAGCACGTCGCAGTCGATGACGATGGTGTTCTCGCCGAGCGCCTTGGTGTCGATCACCGCGCGCAGGCTGCGCCCGATCAGGCGGGAGATCTCGTGGGTGCGTCCGCCGATCTTGCCCTTCACCGATTCACGGTCGGAGCGGCTGTTGGTGGCGCGCGGCAGCATCGAGTACTCGGCGGTGACCCAGCCCTTGCCCTTGCCGGTCAACCAGCGCGGCACCCCATTGGTGAACGACGCGGTGCAGAGCACCTTGGTGTCGCCGAACGAGATGAGGGCGCTGCCCTCGGCCTGCTTGCTCCAGCCCCGCTCGATCGTGATCGGGCGAAGTTGGTTGGCCTCCCGGCCGTCTGTGCGGGTCATTCGTTCACTTTCTCTGGGTGGGCAGATCAATCGTGCCGGTCTCGAAGGTCTCCACGCGGGTGACCTCCGGGCCGAGGAATCGGGTGGCGAGGTGCAGGAACTCCTGCTTGTTGGCGCCGGTGGCCTCGAACAGGTGAGCCGGCGGGGTCGGCGCGGTGCGCAGCAGTGAGTGCTTCACCAGCATCCGGTACACGTCGTATGCGGTTTCCTCGGCGCTTGACACCAGCGACACGTGGCGACCCATCACGTACTGGATGGCGGCCGACATCAGCGGGTAGTGCGTGCAGCCGAGCACGAGCGTGTCGATGTCGGCCTGCTTCAACGGATGCAGGTACTCCTCGGCCACCTGGAACAGTTCGGGGCCGCTGGTGACCCCGGCTTCGACGAACTCCACGAAGCGCGGGCAGGCCTGGGTGAAGATTTCCAGCTCGGGGTCGGCGACGAAGGCATCTTCGTAGGCGCGGGACTTGATGGTGCCACGGGTGCCGATCACACCGATGCGCTTGTTGCGGGTCTTGCGCACCGCCGAGCGCACGGCCGGCTGGATCACCTCGAGCACCGGGATGCCGTGTCCCTCGGTGAACCGCTCGCGCGCGTCGCGGAACATCGCCGCCGACGCCGTGTTGCAGGCGATCACGAGCATTTTCACCCCGGATGCCACCATGTCATCGAGCACCTCGAGGGCGTACTCGCGCACCGCCGCGATCCGCTTCGGCCCATACGGTGAGCGGGCGGTGTCCCCGACATAGAGGATGCGTTCGTTCGGCAGCTGATCGATGATCGCGCGGGCCACGGTCAGTCCGCCGACACCGCTGTCGAAGACTCCAATGGGCGCGTCGGTCACGACAACCAAGCCTAGGCGACCTGCCCGTGAGCGCCGAAACCGGGAGGCGCACCGCCACGGATAGGCTTTCCCCTATGAGCACCGCCCTGCTGACCGACCGCTATGAACTGACCATGGTGGAGGCGGCGCTAGCCAGTGGCCGACACGACCGCCGCTGCGTGTTCGAGGTGTTCGGCCGTCGACTGCCCGGCGCCCGCCGGTACGGGGTGCTCGCCGGGACCGGACGCCTGCTGGATGCCATCGAGCAATTCCGGTTCGGAGATGCCGAGCTCACCTGGTTGCGCGACAACGACGTGGTGAACGCCGAGACGCTCGACTATCTGGAGTCCTACCGGTTCAGCGGCAGCATCCGCGGCTACCGCGAGGGCGAGGTGTACTTTCCCGGATCCCCGGTTCTCGAGATCGAGGGCACCTTCGCCGAGGCGGTGCTGCTCGAGACGGTGGCGCTCAGTATCCTCAACTACGACACCGCGGTGGCGACCGCGGCCTCGCGCATGGTGTCCGCGGCCGAGGGCCGCCCGCTCGCCGAGATGGGTGCCCGCCGGGTCGGCGAGCGCAGCGCCGTCGCCGCGTCACGGGCCGCGTACATCGCCGGGTTCTCGTCCACCAGCAACCTCGAGGCGGGCCGGTCCTGGGGCGTGCCCACGATGGGCACCGCCGCGCACTCCTTCACCCTGCTGCACGACAGCGAGGAGGAGGCCTTCCGCGCGCAGATCGCGGCGATGGGCGTCGGAACGACGCTGCTCGTGGACACCTTCGACATCCCCACCGCCATCGAGACCGCGGTGCGTGTCGCCGGGCCGGGGCTTGGCGCGGTGCGGATCGACTCCGGCGACCTGCCGGTGGTGGTGCGGGACGTGCGCAAGCAGCTCGACTCGCTCGGCGCGCTGAACACCAGGATCACCGTCACCAACGACCTCGACGAGCACACCATCGCCGCCCTCGCGGCCTCGCCGGTCGACGCCTACGGGGTGGGCACGCAGGTGGTCACCGGTTCCGGCGCGCCCGCGATGGGGATGGTCTACAAGCTGGTGGCGCACGTGGATGACGCGGGCGCCTGGATCCCGGTGGCGAAGAAGTCGGCCGACAAGGTGTCGATCGCGGGCCGCAAGGACGCCGTGCGCACCCTGGTCGGCGGTGTCGCGACCGAGGAGACGGTGTACGTCGAGACCACAGTGCCGGAGGGCACCGGGCGACTGCTTCAGGTGCCGCTCATCACCGACGGTGTCGCGGACGAGCGCTACCGCGGTCAGCCGGGCACGACGCTGGCCCGAGAGCATCGTGCGGCCGCGGTCGCGGAGCTGCCGGCGGAGGCGCTCCGCCTCAGCCGCGGCGAGCCGGTGCTGGACACCGTCTTCCGCTGACCTGACCCCAGGCATCCGCGCGGCGTCGCGGGTGTCGCCGCGCGAGATTGCCCGGCGTGTGCGGGTGCCGCCGTGTGAGGGTGCCCGCCATGTGAGGGTGCCCGCCGCGTGAGGCGCCCCGCCGGCGAGAGTGCCCGTAGTGCGAAGGTGCCCGCGCAGAAAGTCAGTGATCCGCCGGTCGCTGCGGCGTGTCGTCGAAAATGAGCGGCGCGCCGGGCCGTATCACTGCCGTTCTGCGCGCCGCGGCGGATCGCTGCCGGCGCCAGCCGTCCGCGCACCAGGCCGGGAGCAACCCGGCCGCCGCCAGCGCCCCGGTCAGCCGCGCGCGCTCAGCCGCTCCGTCCCGCGCAGCTCCAGCCCGCTGGTCGTGACCGCTTTCTCGTACTGCAGCTCCAGCTGCACCACGAACTCGTCGTCGAGCTCGGTGTAGCGGTGCTGCAGACCCTCGGTGATGACCTGCCACGGGCGTCCGTTCGACGGGGTGCTGGCGCGACCGTCATCCGGAACAAACTGCCGGTAGTCGTACTCGTGGCTGGCGGTCTCGCCCAGCCGGTGCGAGAACGTGTTCACCGCCACCTGCCCGGAGCCGAGGTCGACCTGGAGCAGCCGCTGGAACCCGGTGGCGCGGTCGCCGGCGTGGGTGCGGAACTCCTGGTAGTCGGCGACCAGTTCCACCACGGTGTGCCCGGGCAGTCCGCCGGCGTTCTCGGTGACAATCTGGCCGAGGCCGTGGAAGTGCCCGGAGAGCACCAGCACCACGTTCCGGTGCGGCGCGATCACCCGGTTCCACAGCTCGTCGGCGCGGGACAGCCAGCGGGAACTCGTCGACCGGGAGGCCGCTGCCGACGCATCCTTCGGCGTCACGTGTTCATGGGTTGACACGACCACGTTGTGATCGGGATGCGCGGCAACCACCTGTTCGGCCCAGCTCAGCTCGCGCTCCCCGTAGCCGTACGGCAGCGACAGCATGAGCATCCGCGCCCCGGATGCCTCAAAGGTGCTGAAGTTGGCGCTGTTATCGTCCGGCGCGATCGACCCGCCGTACCAGTCGGCGGCCTCATAGCGCGCCGGGCCGAAGAACTCGTTGAACAACCCGTTGTCCACGCCCCGGATGTTGTCGTGATTGCCTGGCAGCACGCTGTTCGGCACGCCGGCCGCATCGAGGGTCGCCTGGATCGCCGATGCCCGCTCGAACTCGCGGCGCGCCCGCGGTTCCGCCTGGTTCGGGTCGACCCAGTTCTGCACCAGGTCGCCGGTGTGCGTGACGAACTCGATCTTGCGCTCGTCCCGGTTTTCGAGGATCCAGCCCACGAGGTCCCGGTACACGTCGGGATAGGTCTCGGTGAGGTACTGGGTGTCGGTGACATGGGACACCGCGAAGTCGTAGCTGTCCGGGTGCTCGAACTGGCCGTCAGTCGCCGCAGCGAACGGCGAACGCGTGCGGGGACCGTTCTGAACCAGCACGGTCACCATGCCGCGGAGAATATCGGATGCCGCGATCCTGCCGTCCAAGGTGACCGGGTTGCCCGCGCCGCCGTCGCCGGCACCATCATCTCCGGCACCACGATCTCCGCCACCAATGTCTCCGGCACCACTGTCAAGCAGCCGCCACGCGTTCGCCTGCCAGTCCCAGACGGAGAGTTGCGCCTCGCTCCGGCCCGGGACGCTGCCGGTCCAGACCACCCGCGGCTCCTCGCCGAGGCTGGCGGCGTCCAGCAGGAAGCGCTGGTACGGGAATCGGTAGCCGTCGTCCTGCGCCGAGAGCGCCTCAACGGAGAGGCTGCGCTCCCCCTCGCCCACTCGTTCGGTCAGGTATCCGTCTGACGCGCCAGCCCAGGCGTCGAGGATGCGAGCGGTGTCCAGTCGCGCCGGTGCGGCGTCATCCGCACGGCTCACGGTGCGCGCCCGCGTGGGCCCTGCGGCAAGCGGCACCGGCTCGACCCCGGCCTGCGCTGCGTCGGCCCGCGCGACGAGGCGGGCACCGGGGGTGGCCTTCGCCACGGTGAAGTCGTCGGCGTCGTCGCCGGTGGCAGCGACGCGCTGGTAGCTCTCGCCGGCCAGCCGGTCCGGCGCGAACGTGCTCGCCGCGAGCCCATTCGTGCACGGACTCGGCACCTCGATCGGGGCATCCATCTCGTTCTGCTGGAACACGCCGACCCGGTCGATCAGTCGGCCGCGAGAGTCGCCGACCCACACCCCGCCGCCGAGGAAGTTCAGGGCGACCGGGTAGGCGGCATCCGCGTTCCCGGCGAGCGCCGTGCCCTCCCGCGCCGCGACGAAACGCGCACCGGGCGCCAGCCGGGTGCCGCCGGGAATGACCAGCTGCGGGTCCGCCGAGCGGATGCCGCTGGACTCACACCGGTAGATCCGCCAGCCATCGAGGTGCACGGTGTGGTCGCTGACGTTGTGCAGTTCGATGAAGTTCTGCTGGGTGCCCGGCAGGCTGGCCGGGTCGGTGGCGAGTTCGCTGATCTGCACGGCGCGGCCCGGGTCGGGCTGCTGCCGGAACAGGGCCGTGTCCTCGGTCGCGTTCGCGGTGCCCGGCGTGCGCCCGGCGATGATGAACCCCGGTCCGACGCGCTGGTAGGACTCGCCGGCGCCGAAGTCGAGGATGGCCGGCAGTTTGTCATGGCCGCTCTGGCAGGCGCTGTCGGCGTACGCGGAGACCGCGACCTCGTCAACGAGCGCGCCGGCGGCGTCGTGCACCGCGACCCCGAACCCGCCGTCGGCGAGGCTGGTCGAGTACCGGGCATCCGTCGCGCCGACGAAGCCGGGCCCACCGGCGACGAACCGGTCTCCCGGCCGGAGCACCCCGTGCAGGACGGTCTGCAGCGTGTCATGACTCAGCTGGCCTTGCGCGGTGCAGCGGTACAGCTGCCAGCCGGCGAGATCAACCGGCTCGCTGCCGGCGTTGACCAGTTCGACGAAGTCGTCGGCCTTGCCCGCCGGACCGGCCGGAGCGACCTCACTGATCAGCACCCCACCGCGCGGCTCGGCGACCGGCGTGCGCGCGTTCTGATCGCCGGGCGTTGCCGCTGCGGTGATAAAGTCCGCGACCGGGTCCCCGGTCGCGCCGGTGCGCTGCCAGCTCTCGGCTCGGGCGAAGGCGAGCGTCGCCGGCAGGTTTGCGTCGATCGTGCACTCGCTGCGGGTCGGCCATGGCTGCGTGGGGTAGACGCCGATCGAGTCGACGCGGTTGCCGGTCCCGGACTCGACAAACAGCCCGAACCCGGTCTGGCCGAGCGTCGGGGTGAACCGCGCCTGCGGCCGCTGCAGGTCGGCTCCGGCCAGCGCGACCGTGTACAGCTCACCCGGGGCGAGCACGCCGGAGAGGGTGATCTCCGGGTGGCCGCTGTTGCTGCGCAGGCCCTCCTCGGTGCAGCGGTAGACGCGCCATCCGTGCAGATCCACCGGCGCGGTACCCCAGTTGCGCAGCTCGAAGAATCCGTCCTCCGGGTCGTTGCTGACCTCGTTGATCAGCACCGGGCCTGACGAAGACGCCGCGGCCACACTCCCCTGCGCCGGAACGACGGTGAGAGCGGATGCCGCAACCGCAGCAGAGAGGACAAGTACGAGCGCACGTGTGGCCACGCGGCCACCCTCGCGGGTGCCTGTGAACGAGCACTATCCCGGTCGTGTCGGGCCGGTGAACATCCCGCGGCGCATCACCGGGCGGCCCACCCGGTCCGGCGGCCCACGCGCGCGGGGCCCGACCGGCCCACACACGCCTGCTCGGTCGGAGATAGTCGGCTCGGGAGGACCGTTTCAGCGAAAAACGTCCGTCCGAGCCGCCGAACTCCGCCCGAGCCAACGTGCCCCCGGTGGCCCGGCACCGATCCCCGCGCACGCGAAAAGGGGCGCACCCGGTGTGAACCGGATGCGCCCCTGATGCCTGCTGTCGAGACGCGTCACTCGCTTCGCTCGCGACGCTCCCCTCTCGGCGGGTGGCTACCTAGCGCGCAGCGCTGCCGTCGGTGTAGTCGGCGTCGGTCTGCTTCCACGCGAACAGGGCACGCAGTTCGCGGCCGGTGGCCTCGATCGGGTGCTGCTCGCCCTTGGCGCGCAGTTCCTTGAACTCCGGTCCTCCGGCATCCTGGTCCTCGATGAACCGCTTCGCGAACGCACCGGACTGGATGTCGGCGAGAACGGCCTTCATGTTCTCCTTGACGTGCGGGTCGATGACGCGCGGGCCCGAGACGTAGTCGCCGTACTCCGCGGTGTCGGAGACGCTCCAACGCTGCTTGGCGATGCCGCCCTCCCACATCAGGTCGACGATGAGCTTCAGCTCGTGCAGCACCTCGAAGTAGGCGATCTGCGGCTGGTAGCCGGCCTCGGTGAGCACCTCGAAGCCGTACTGCACCAGCTGCGAGGTTCCGCCGCAGAGCACAGCCTGCTCACCGAACAGGTCGGTCTCGGTCTCTTCGGTGAAGGTGGTCTGGATGCCGCCGGCACGCAGTCCGCCGATGGCCTTGGCGTACGACCAGGCCAGGTCCCAGGCCGATCCGCTGGCGTCGGTCTCGACGGCGGCGATCACCGGCACACCACGGCCGGCCTCGTACTCGCGGCGCACGGTGTGGCCGGGGCCCTTCGGGGCGACCATGAACACGTCGACGCCCTCGGGTGCGGTGATGTAGCCGAAGCGGATGTTGAACCCGTGGGCGAACATCAGCGCCTTGCCGGCGGTGAGGTTCGGGGCGACGTCGTCGTTGAAGATAAAGCGCTGGTACTGGTCGGGCGCGAGGATCACGATGACGTCGGCCCAGGCGGCCGCCTCGGCGTTCGGCAGAACCGTGAAGCCGGCTTCCTCAGCCTTGGCGATCGACTTCGATCCGGGCTTCAGCCCGACGACGACCTCGACGCCCGAGTCGCGCAGGTTCATCGCGTGTGCGTGGCCTTGTGAGCCGTAGCCGATCACGGCGACCTTCTTGCCCTGGATGATCGACAGGTCGGCGTCTTTGTCGTAGAAGATTTCGGTCACTAGTTGGTTCTCCTTGTTGTTATTGACTAGCTAGTTCTTGAAAAGGCGTTCGGTGATGCTTTTCGAGCCACGGCCGATGGCGAGCAGGCCGGACTGGGCCAGTTCCCGGATGCCGAATGGCTCGACGACGCGCAGGAAGGCCTGCACCTTGCCGCTGTCGCCGGTGACCTCGACCACGAGTGCGTCGGTAGCGACATCGACCACGCGGGCGCGGAACAGGGTGACCGCTTCGAGCACCTGCGAGCGGGTGACGTTGTCGACCTTGATCTTCACCAGTAGGTGCTCGCGCTGCACCGACTGCGACGGGTCGAGTTCGACGATCTTGATCACGTTGACCAGCTTGTTCAGCTGCTTGGTGACCTGCTCGAGCGGAAGCTCCTCGACATCCACCACGACAGTGATGCGCGACAGTCCGGCGATTTCGCTCTTGCCGACGGCGAGCGACTCGATGTTGAAGCCGCGCCGGGCGAACAGGCCGGCGACGCGGGTCAGCAGACCCGGCTTGTCTTCGACGAGCAGGGAGAGAACGTGCGACATCTTTACTCCTCGTCCCACTCGGGGGCGTGTTCACGGGCGTACTGGACCGACGAGTTGCCGACGCCCTGCGGAACCATCGGCCACACCATGGCGTCGCGCGACACGATGAAGTCGATCACGACTGGGCGGTCGTTGGTTTCCAGCGCGAGTTTGATCGCAGCATCCACCTCTTCCGGCTTGGTCACCCGGATGCCGAGCGCACCGTAGGCGTCGGCCATCTTGACGAAGTCGGGGATCATCGCCGTTTCCGCGCCGGTGTTCAGGTCGGTGAACGAGTGGCGTCCGTCGTAGAACAGGGTCTGCCACTGGCGCACCATGCCGAGCGAGGAGTTGTTGATGATCGCGACCTTGATCGGGATCTTGTTGATGGTGCAGGTCGCGAGTTCCTGATTGGTCATCTGGAAGCATCCGTCGCCGTCGATCGCCCAGACCACTCGGTCGGGGTTGGCGACCTTGGCGCCCATCGCTGCCGGAACACCGTAGCCCATGGTTCCGGCGCCACCGGAGTTCAGCCAGGCGTTCGGACGCTCGTACTTGATGAACTGCGCCGCCCACATCTGGTGCTGGCCGACGCCGGCGGCGTACACCGCTTCAGGTCCGCTGAGCTGCCCGATGCGTTCGATGACCGCCTGTGGAGCGAGCAGGCCGTCGTCGGTCGGGGTGTAGCCGAGCGGGTACTGCGTGCGCAGCAGGTTCAGGCGGTTCCACCACTCGCGGTAGTCGGGCGTGATCGTCTTGATCTGCTCGAGGAACGCCGCGGTGAGGTCGATGATGACGTCTTTGGCGTCGCCCACGATCGGCACGTCGGCGTTGCGGATCTTCGAGATCTCGGCCGGGTCGATGTCGACGTGCACGATCTTGGCGTTCGGGGCGAACTCGCTCACCTTGCCGGTGACGCGGTCGTCGAAACGCGCGCCGAGCGAGATGATCAGGTCGCTTTCCTGCAGCCCGAGCACCGCGGGAACGGCGCCGTGCATGCCGGGCATGCCGAGGTGCTGCTCGTGCGAGTCGGGGAAAGCGCCGCGCGCCATCAGCGTCGTGACCACAGGCACACCGGTGGTTTCCGCGAGGGTCAGCAGTTCCGCGGACGCGCCGGAGCGGATGACGCCGCCGCCGACATAGAACACCGGCTGGCTGGCCTCGGCCAGCATCTGCGCCGCGGCCTGGATCTGCTTGCCGTGCGCCTTGGTGACGGGGCGGTAGCCGGGCAGGTCAACCTTGGGCGGCCAGATAAATGGCGCCTTGTTCTGCTGCGCGTCCTTGGTGATGTCCACCAGCACCGGTCCTGGACGGCCGGTGGTGGCGATCTGGTACGCGGCGGCCAGCGTCGCCGGGATGTCCTCGGGCTTCGTCACCAGGAACGAGTGCTTGGTGATCGGCATCGTGATTCCCACGATGTCGACCTCCTGGAACGCGTCGGTGCCCATCACCGTCGAGAACACCTGACCGGTGATCGCCAGCAGCGGCACCGAGTCCATGTGGGCGTCGGCGATGGCGGTGACCAGGTTGGTGGCGCCGGGTCCGGATGTCGCGATCGCGACACCGACCCGGCCGGAGGAGGACGCATAGCCTTCCGCGGCATGGCCGGCACCCTGCTCGTGGCGCACCAGGATGTGGCGGATGGTGGTGGACGACATCAGCTCGTCGTAGAACGGCATGATCGCCCCGCCCGGCAGGCCGAAGACGTCGGTGATGCCGAGCTTCTCGAGGGATCGCAGGACGGCGCCGGAACCGGTCAGGATTTCCGGACCGGTTGGCGGGCGAACCGTCGCAGTGGGAACTGGTGTGGGTTCCGCGGACATGGAGATAGGAGTCCTTCTAATGGTTGGTCTGGCGGGGCAAGCTACCCGGTGACCGCGCCCACCGCAGCGGAGTGCACGAGCTTCGAGTACTTGGCGAGAACGCCACGGGTGTAGCGAGGGGGAAGTGGAGCCCAGCCTTCTCGGCGAGCTTCCAGCTCAGCAGGCTCGACCAGTAGGTCAAGGGTGCGAGCTGCGATATCGACCCGTATCAGATCACCATCGCGCACGAAGGCGATTGGACCTGCGTCCACCGCTTCGGGAGCTATGTGGCCGATACACAGTCCGGTTGTGCCGCCTGAGAATCGACCGTCCGTCAAGAGTAGTACATCTTTTCCGAGGCCTGCGCCCTTGATGGCGGCGGTGATCGCCAGCATCTCGCGCATGCCCGGTCCACCCTTGGGGCCCTCGTACCGGATGACGATCACGTCACCCTTGTTGATGAGACCCTCGGTGAGCGCGTCCATCGCGGCACGTTCCCGCTCGAACACGCGGGCGGGACCTTCGAACACGTCGGCGTCGAACCCGGCGGTCTTCACCACGGCGCCGTCGGGGGCGAACGTGCCCTGCAGCACGGTGAGCCCGCCGGTGGCGTGGATCGGGTTGTCGAGGGTGCGGATGACCTCACCGTCGAGCGGGTCGGGGTTCAGCTCGGCGAGGTTCTCGGCCACGGTCTTGCCGGTCACGGTAAGCGCGTCACCGTGCAGCAGGCCGGCGTCGAGCAGCGCCTTCATGATCACGGGCACGCCGCCGTGACGGTCGACGTCGTTCATCACGTACTTGCCGAACGGCTTCAGGTCGCCGAGGTGCGGCACCTTGTCGCCGATGCGGTTGAAGTCATCCAGGGTGAGCTCGACCTCGGCCTCGTGCGCGATGGCGAGCAGGTGCAGGATCACGTTGGTTGACCCGCCGAATGCCATGGCCACCGCGATGGCGTTCTCGAACGCCTTCTTGGTCAGGATGTCGCGGGCGGTGATGCCCAGGCGCAGCATGTTGACCACGGCCTCGCCTGAGCGGTGCGCGAAGTAGTCGCGGCGGCGGTCGGCCGCGGGCGGCGATGCGGAACCGGGCAGGCTCATGCCGAGTGCTTCGGCGACGCTGGCCATGGTGTTCGCGGTGTACATGCCGCCGCAGGCGCCTTCACCCGGGGCGATCGCGCACTCGATGCGCTTGAGGTCTTCGAGGCTCATCGTGCCGGCTTTGCAGGCGCCGACGGCTTCGAACGAGTCGATGATCGTGACGTCCTTCTCGGTGCCGTCGCTGAGCTTGACCCAGCCGGGGGCGATCGAGCCGGCGTACAGGAACACGGATGCCAGGTCGAGCCTGGCCGCTGCCATCAGCATGCCCGGCAGCGACTTGTCGCAGCCGGCGAGCAGCACCGAGCCGTCGAGGCGCTCGGCCATCATCACGGTCTCAACCGAGTCGGCGATCACCTCACGGCTGACCAGGGAGAAGTGCATGCCCTCGTGGCCCATGCTGATGCCGTCGCTGACGGAGATGGTGCCGAACTGCAGCGGGTATCCCCCGCCGGAGTGCACACCCTCGTTGGAGGCCTGGGCGAGCCTGTCCAGTGACAGGTTGCACGGGGTGATCTCGTTCCACGAGCTGGCGATGCCGATCTGTGGCTTCTCCCAGTCCGCGTCGCCCATTCCGACGGCGCGGAGCATCCCGCGTGAGGTGGTGGCTTCGATCCCGTCGGTGACGACGCGGGAGCGTGGTTTCAAGTCTGGCTCAGGCATGTTATGAGTCTATGACGCCCGGTCGGGCCGTCGTGACGCGCTCAGCGGTCGCGGCGGTCCTGTTCGCGGGTTGCCCGGTTGACCGCCGCTTCCAGGTCGTCGGTGAGGATGTATTCCTCGTCGAAGTTGCCGGTGCGGTAGCCGGCGCGGCCCATCATGTGTGCCGAGATCGGGGCGGTGAACATTTGGAAGATCAGTACGGGCAGCAGCGCGAGCACCGTGGACCAGTGCCGGTCGGCGAGCGCGATTGCGGCGATCACGAACATCAGGCCGAGGATCTGCGGCTTGGTGGCGGCGTGCATCCGGCTTAGCGCATCCGGAAACCGCAGCAGGCCGATGCCGGCCGCCACCGACAGCAGGCCGGCCAGCACCAGGCAGGTCAGCGCGGCCGTGTCGATCCAGTTGTCGAGCGTCATGTGGTCCCGTTCCGGTCGGCGCGGTCCTGCTTGGAGACGTAGCGGGCGACGGCGATGGAGCCGAAGATCGCGGTGGCCGCGAGCACCAGCATGATCGGGATGGTGGTGGTGTGCCCGTTGTAGACCATCTCGGCGCCGATGATGAGCATCAGCGTGGTAAGCAGGTTGTCGGAGGCGACCATGCGGTCGATGATGGACGGGCCGCGCACGATCCTGACCACGGCAAGCAGCGCCGCGACCGTGAACAGGCCCGCGATCGCGAGGAACACGACATCCGTCATCTGGTCCTCCGGATGTCGTCAACGGAGCCGAGTGCCTTCACGATGCTCGCCTCGATGCTCAGCACCTGCCTGCGCATCGCCTTCACGTCGGCCATCGATCGGGTGTTGAGCACGTGCAGGTACACGATCGAGCGTGACCGGTCGGTCTCCACGACGAGCGATCCGGGAATCAGTGAGATCACGATCGAGACGAGGGTGGTGATCAGGTCTGACCTGGTGCGCAACTGCACTCCGACGATCGCGGACGTCGGCTTGCTGCGCACATCCACCGCGAGGAACGCGACAGAGAATGAGGCCACCGCGACCGAGCCGAGGAAGCGGCCGATGAACACGGAGAACCAGAACACGTTGAACCGGCCGGAGAGTTCCACCGGCGGCAGGTAGTAGACCCGGGTCACGGCGAACGCGAACGCGATGCCGATCACCAGGTTGAGGATGGACAGCTCGCCCCAGAGCAGCATCCACAGCACCACGAGCACCGCGAGCAGCGGCGCCTGATGCAAGGCTCCCGAGCTGGCGGCCTTCTGCAGGGACGAACCGGGGGCGGCGCCGGATGCCTTCGTCATCGCGCCTCCTCGGGAAGGACGGCCTCGACATACCGGTCTGGGCCGTTCAGGTTCTCCCCGGCGCGGGAGGCGACGCCGTACAGCGGCCCGGCGAACACGGTGAGGGCAAGGCTCACCAGCACCATGCCCGCCGTGGCCGCGGTCATCAGCCGGGGCACGGTGCGCTTGTCGGTCATCACGGCACCGTTCGGCGCCTCGGTGAGCTCGGTCAGCAGCGTGGAGTCGTAGTCCTTCACCTCGTCGGCGGAGCGCCAGAATGCCATGTTCCAGACGCGGGCGAGCGCATACAGGGTGAGCAGTGACACCAGTGCACCGGCGCCGATCAGCACGTACGCCATGGGCGTTGCCACCTGGGCGCTCGCCTCGAACAGCCCCAGTTTGCCGATGAAGCCGGAGAACGGCGGGATGCCGCCGAGGTTGAGCGCGGGGATGAAGAACAGCACGGCGATCACCGGGGCCGCCTTCAGCAGCCCGCCCAGCCGGTTGATCGACGTGGTTCCGCCCTGCCGCTCGATCAGGCCGGTGGCCAGGAACAACGTGGTCTGCACCACGATGTGGTGCACGATGTAGTAGATCACCGCGCTCAGGCCCGCCACGGTGCCGAGTCCGACGCCGAGGATCATGTAGCCGATGTGGCTGATCAGGGTGAACGAAAGCAGTCGTTTGATGTCGGCCTGCGCGACCGCGCCGAGAATGCCGATGACCATGGTGAGCAGCGCCACCACCATCAGCACAGTGTTCAGCTCCGGCAGCGGGAACATGATGGTCTCGGTGCGGATGATGGCGTACACGCCCACCTTGGTGAGCAACCCGGCGAAGACCGCGGTGACCGGGGCTGGCGCGGTCGGGTAGGAGTCGGGCAGCCAGAACGACAGCGGGAACACCGCCGCCTTGATGCCGAACGCGATCAGCAGCATCAGGTGCAGGATCAGCCGCACGTCGGCCGGGATCTCGTCCATCCGCACCGAGATCTGGGCGATGTTGACCGTGCCGATGGCGCCGTAGATCATCGCGATCGAGGCGAGGAACAGGATGGAGGAAACCAGGCTGACCACGATGTATGTGGTGCCGGCTCGGATCCGCGGCTCGGTACCGCCCATGGTGATCAGCACGTAGCTGGAGACCAGCAGGATCTCGAATCCGACGTACAGGTTGAACAGGTCGCCGGCGATGAACGCGTTGAAGACACCGGTGGCGAGGATCAGGTATGTCGGGTTGTAGATCGACACCGGGGTTTCGTTGTCGCCGTCGGCGAGGCCCTGGCCGACTGAGAACAGCAGCACCGCCAGCAGCACGATGGACGACACCAGCAACAGCAGCGCCGACAGGCGGTCCACCACCAGCACAATGCCGAACGGGGCGTCCCAGCCGCCGACCACCATGGTGAGCGGGCCGCCGGCGTCGACGATGACGAGCAGCGCCACACTGATGCCGAGCACCGTGGTGAGCGCGCCGATCGTGACCAGTTGCTGGATGCGCGGGCTCCGGCCGAGAATCAGGGTGGCCGCGGCACCGATCAGCGGTACCAGCACCACGAGGGGAACGAGCGCGTTCACGAGTCCCTCCCGTCTGTCTGCGGCGAGTCCGCAGGCCCGTCGGCGCTGTCGGAGATCGCGGTGACGGCCGCTTCCGCCTCTTCGCCGAACTCGGTGTCGCTGACGGTTTCCTCCTCTGGTTCGTCCTCGCTGATGATCGAGCGCCGGCGCATCGCGAGGTCGTCGGCATCGTCGTAGACCACGTCTTCGTTGGCGAGCCGCCACGACCGGTAGATGAGGGCCATCAGGAAGGCGGAGACGCCGAAGGTGATGACGATCGCGGTGAGGATCAGCGCCTGCGGCAGCGGGTCGGACACGTCCTCCGATTCCACGCCGTCGACCAGGATGGGCGCCGCGCCGAAGCCGCCGGACATGCTCAGGATCAGCAGATTGGTGGCATTGCCGACCAGCAGGAATCCGAGCAGCACCCGAGTCATGCTGCGTTCGAGCATCAGATAGATGCCGCAGGCGTACAGCACGACCATCAGGCCGATCATCACGAGCGAGATGGTCATGTCGTCGCCCCCTGTAGCTCTTCTTCCTGACGGTCGATCTCGGCGCCGAGGCTTCTCAGCACGTCGAGGATCAGTCCGATCACCACGAGATACACGCCGACGTCGAAGATCGTGGAGGTGACGAACTCGATCTGCCCGACAACGCCGAGATCCCATTCGAACCAGGTGGAGGTGAGCGCGTCAGCGCCGAAGAACAGCGGCACCAGCGCCGTGCCCACCGCGAGGCTGAGACCGGCGCCGAGCAGCTTTCCGGCGTCGAGCGGGGCGGCAGCGCCGAGCTCGTACCGGCCGCCGGCCAGGTAGCGCGCCACCAGCGCGATGCCGGCCACCAGCCCGCCGGCGAATCCGCCGCCGACGGCGTTGTGCCCCGCGAACAGCAGGTAAAGCGAGACGATCATGATCGGGTGGAAGAGCAGACGCACCACCACTTCGAGCAGGATGGAGCGGTTGCGCGGGGCAAGCCTGCGCCCGGCCAGCAGCCAGGGGGCGCGGTCGTGCGCGGTGTCTGCGGGGTCAGCCACTCGCCGGAGCCTCTCGCGCACCTGCAAGCGGGCGTCCCGGCGGGACACCCTGGGCAGGTTGTCGGTGCGGCTGGCGATGAAGATCAGGCTGGCGACGCCGGTGGCGGCGACGATGATCACGGACAGCTCGCCCATGGTGTCCCAGCCGCGGAGGTCGACGAGCATCACGTTGACCGTGTTCACGCCGTGGCCGCCTTCGTATGCCATTCGCGGCATGTCCGCGGAGATGGGTGTGGCGGTGCGGGCGCCGAGGCTCACCAGCGCCACCGCCCCCATCACCAGACCCACGGCGATGCCGAGCGCGGCGCGCAGTCCGCGGCGCACCGACGCGTGCCGTTCGCCGAGCCGGGCGGGCAACCGGCGCAGCACCAGCACGAACGCGATCAGGGTGATCGTCTCGACCAGGATCTGGGTGAGTGCCAGGTCGGGGGCCCCCTGCAGCGCGAACAGCGCGGCCATGCCGTAGCCGGTCACGCCGACCAGCACCACCGCCTGGAACCGTTTCTGAGCGCGGGTGGCCGCGATCGCGGCGATCGCGGCGATCACGGCAACGGCCAGTTGCACCGGGTGGTCGAATAGCAGCCAGTTCTCTGGCCAGCTGTTGTTGCGCACCAGGGCGGTGCCGACGGCGACCACGAAGACGAGCAGGATGACGCTGAGGTAGAACGGCAACGAGCCGCGTTGGGTGAGCGAGGTGATCCGGGCCGCTGCCCGGTCGATGGCGCGGAGCATCAGCCAGTAGCCCTCGGATGCGCTCAGCATGTCCGGCATGCTGGCCTGGGCGCGCTGCACCCGGTCCCTGCCGACGAACAGCAGCGCGCCGAGCAGTAGGGTCACCGCCGAGATCGCCAGCGCCGGCTCGAGCCCGTGCCACAGGGCCAGGTGGTACGGATCCCCCGCGGCCTCGAATTGCGAGCTGTACCCGCTGAGCCAGCCGTCCACGAGCGCCGGCATCAGTCCGAGCGCCAACCCGGCGACCGCCAGCAGCGCCGGTGACGCCAGGAACTCGGTGCTCTGCCGGGCGGCGCGCACGTCGTCGACATCCGGTTTCCGGGAGAAAGCGCCCCAGAAGAACCGCAGGCTATACGCCACCGTGAGCACGGACCCGACCGCGGTACCGATGAGCGCGGCCCAGCCCAGCGCGGAACCGGCGCTGGCGTCGCTGATGAAGGAGGTGAACACGGCCTCCTTGGCGACGAAGCCGAGGAACGGCGGCAGCCCCACCATGGAGGCGAGGGCGAGTGCCGCGATGCCGACCAGGGCGGGCGCCCTGGCGCCGAGTCCGGACAGCTTGCGCAGGTCGCGTGTTCCGGCGTGATGGTCGATGATGCCGACCACCAGGAAGAGGGTGGCCTTGTACAGCGCGTGCGCGAGCAGCAGGGTGAGTCCGGCGAGTGCGCTGTCTCGAGTGCCGTAGCCCACCACGACGAGCAGGAAGCCGAGTTGGCTCACCGTTCCGTAGGCGAGTAGCAGTTTCAGGTCGAATTGCCGCAGCGCGCGGTAGCCGCCGACCAGCATGGTGACAACGCCGGCGGCGATGATCACTTCCTGCCAGCCGGGCGTGTCGGCGAATCCCGGGGCGAGGCGCGCGACCAGGTAGATGCCGGCCTTCACCATCGCGGCCGCGTGCAGGTATGCGCTCACCGGGGTCGGTGCCGCCATCGCGGAGGGCAGCCAGAAGTGGAACGGGACGATCGCCGACTTGGACAGCGCTCCGACCAGGATCAGCATCACCGCCGTGGTGGTGAGCGCACCCTCTGGGGCTGCGGCGATGATGACCGACAGCTGCGCGGAGCCGACCTCGACCGAGAGCAGCACCAGCCCGACGAGCATGGTCAGCCCGCCGAACGTGGTCACCAGCAACGCCTTGAGTGCAGCGCCGCGGCTGGCGGTTCTGCGGGTGTAGTGACCGATCAGCAGGTAGGAGAAGACCGTGGTGGCTTCCCAGAAGACGAAGAGCAGGTAGACGTCGTCGGCGACCACCAGGCCGTACATCGCGCCGGCGAAGGCCAGGAACACGCCGGCGAACCGGCCGAGGCCGTCTTCGTCGTCGTCGAAGTAGCGCACGCAGTAGAGCAGCACGAGCACGCCCACCCCGGTGACGACGAGCGACATCGCCCAGGCCAGCGTGTCGAGCCGGAACGACAGCGCGAGTCCCAGCTGCGGGATCCAACGCACGAACTCCGTGACCGTTTCGCCGCTGAGCACCCGCGGGGCCATGGCCACGGTGTAGATGAATGCCGCGAGCGGAATAGGCGCCGCGAAGTAGAAGACGCGGGTGCCGAATCGCCGGGCCAGCGCGGGCAGCAGCGTCGCCCCGAGGCTGAACACCGTGAGGAGGACGAGCATTATTCCTCCCAAGGCATAGCTGCGGCGAATGCTCGTCGCTTGGGGCTATCCCGGGATCAAATTCATTGCCGCACGGCTAGTTTACTGGATGCCGCCTGAGAGTTTTCCGAGGTTTACTCTCGAGTCGCGTGTTCGCGGAGCTCGGCTAGGTCGGAGAGCACCGCCGCGACCTCGATCGGGCCGGCCACCCGGTGATTCGCCAGGGTGTCGCCGGGGCCGCTCTTCAGGCCGAAGTCGCCCGGCTGCAGCGCCGCGAATCCGTCTTCGTCTGTCACGTCGTCGCCGGCGAAGAACACCGCGTCGGAACGGGTGTACCGGCGCAGGTGTTCGATCGATTCACCCTTCGTGGTCGACCGCACAGAGAACTCGAGCACGTTCTTGCCGGCGCGCACCGTGAGGTTCTGCGCGTCCGGCTGGGTGTCGCGGAGCGCCACCAGGTGCGCTTCGCGGCTGTCCTGCTCGGTGGCGAGCCGGGTATGCAGCGCGAACCCGGCCGGTTTCTCCTCCACCCAGACCCCATCGATGTTCTCAGCGACCGATCGCAGCACGGTCTCCAGGGTGTCGCGGCGCTCACGTTCCGCATCCTCGAGCAGCAGCTGGGTGTCTGGGCTGTCCAGCCGAATCTCGATGCCGTGCGATCCCACCAGCAGCGCGGAATCGGGCAGGTCGGAGACGTGCTCGAGTGACTTCAGCGCCCGCCCCGAGATCAGGGCGACGCGGGTTCTCGGCAGCGCAAGCAGGCGCAGCACGGCGGCGTGGGCCGCGGGCAACGCCCGGGCCTCCTCAGGCTCGTCGACCTCGGGCGCCAGGGTGCCGTCGAAATCGAGCGCCACGAGCAGCTGCCGGCTGGCGGTGGCCAGCCTCTGCAGGTCATCGCCGAGCCCCGGCGTCGGCACGATCTCGGTCACGACCGCGTCGCCTCCAGCGCCGTGAGGAACCCGGATGACCAGCGGGCGACGTCGTTCTCGAGCACGCGCTTGCGCATGGCGCGCATCCGTCGACGGCGCTCGGCCTTGGGCATCGCGATGGCCTGCAGCATCGCCTCCTTCATCCCGTCGATGTCGTGCGGGTTGATGCGAAGCGCGGTGCGCAGCTCATCGGATGCCCCGGCGAACTCGCTCAGCAGCAGCACGCCGTCGTTATCGAACCGCACGGCCGCGTATTCCTTGGCCACCAGGTTCATGCCGTCGCGCAGCGCGGTCACCAGCATGACGTCGGCGGCCAGATACAGCGCCACCATCTCTTCGCGCGGGAATCCGTGGTGCAGGTAGTTGACCGCCGCGTGGCTGATGGTGCCGAAGTCGCCGTTGATGCGGCCCACCGTGAGCTCAATCTCGTCGCGGAGCTGCCGGTAGGTCTCCACCCGTTCCCGGCTCGGGCTCGCCACCTGCACGAGCACCACGTCTTCGACCGAGACCCGTCCGTCGCCGAGCAGCTCCCCGTAGGCCTTCAGACGGTGGCCGATGCCCTTGGTGTAGTCGAGACGATCGACGCCGAGCATCACCGTTGTCGGGTTGCCGAGGTCTTCCCGGATCTGTCTGGCGCGTTCCTGGATCTCGGGTCGGCGGGCGAGCTCCTCGAAACCCTGCGAATCGATCGAGATCGGGAACGCCTTCGCGGTCACGGTGCGCGGGCTGGCACCCGGCACCCAGATGGTGTTGCCGCGGGTGGTGTGGCCGAGCAGCCGGCGCACTGCGCGGGCGAAATTGGAGGCATCCGCCACCCGCTGGAAGCCGATGATGTCGGCGCCGAGCAGGCCCTCGATGATCTGGCGCCGCCAGGGCAGCTGCGAGAAGATGCCGTACGGCGGGAACGGGATGTGGTTGAAGAAGCCGATCGTCAGGTCGGGGCGGAGCTCGCGCAGCATCCGCGGCACCAGTTGCAGCTGGTAATCCTGCACCCAGACCGTGGCGCCCGGGGCCGCTGCCGCTGCCGTCGCCTCGGCGAAGCGTCGGTTCACCGTCACGTAGCTGTCCCACCAGACGCGGTGGTAGCTCGGCGGCGCAATGACGTCGTGGTAAAGCGGCCACAGCGTGTCATTGCTGAAGCCTTCGTAGTAGGTCTCCACCTCGGCCTCGCTGAGGCTGATCGGCACGATGTGGATGCCGTCGTTGTCGAACGGCTCGATGGTGAGGTCGGGCTGGCCGGCCCAGCCCACCCAAGCTCCCCCGGATGCCCGCATCACCGGCACCAGCGCGGTCACGAGTCCGCCGGGCGAACCCTTCCAGTACTCGGTACCATCTGGTTCGATGACCCGATCGACGGGCAGGCGGTTGGCAACGACGACGAAGTCATAACTGGCTGCTCGTGAATCGTTCATCTGGGTGTGCGCACTCCTCCGGATACCCGGCGCGCCGCGTATGGCAGGCCGTCTTCTAGGGTATCAGGGGCTTAAATGCGAAGAGCCCACCTCGAAAGGTGGGCTCTTCGTCTAAAAGAAGTCCGGCGGTGTCCTACTCTCCCACAAGGTCCCCCTTGCAGTACCATCGGCGCAGAGAGTCTTAGCTTCCGGGTTCGGAATGTAACCGGGCGTTTCCCTCTCGCTATGGCCGCCGAAACACTATTGATTTGTGTCGTTGCGGACACAACAAAAACATGTTGTGTGCGCGGTTCCCGACCGTAAATCGAGAACCACAAAGTGGACGCAAGCAGCTCATTTCCCCAGACACCAGCCTTACAACGGTGTGTGAGTGGTGATTGTCAAGTTATCGGCTTATTAGTACCGGTCAGCTTCACGAGTCTTTAGTCCTCGCTTCCACATCCGGCCTATCAACCCAGTAGTCTGGCTGGGAGCCTCTCCCCCGAAGGGATGGAAATCTCATCTTGAAGCCGGCTTCCCGCTTAGATGCTTTCAGCGGTTATCCGTTCCGAACGTAGCTAATCAGCGGTGCTCCTGGCGGAACAACTGACACACCAGAGGTTCGTCCATCCCGGTCCTCTCGTACTAGGGATAGATCTTCTCAAATTTCCTACGCGCGCAGCGGATAGGGACCGAACTGTCTCACGACGTTCTAAACCCAGCTCGCGTACCGCTTTAATGGGCGAACAGCCCAACCCTTGGGACCTACTCCAGCCCCAGGATGCGACGAGCCGACATCGAGGTGCCAAACCATGCCGTCGATATGGACTCTTGGGCAAGATCAGCCTGTTATCCCCGAGGTACCTTTTATCCGTTGAGCGACAGCGCTTCCACAAGCCACTGCCGGATCACTAGTCCCGACTTTCGTCCCTGCTCGACTTGTCAGTCTCACAGTCAAGCTCCCTTGTGCACTTACACTCGACACCTGATTGCCAACCAGGTTGAGGGAACCTTTGGGCGCCTCCGTTACTTTTTGGGAGGCAACCGCCCCAGTTAAACTACCCACCAGGCACTGTCCCTGAACCGGATCACGGTTCGAAGTTAGATATCCAATATGACCAGAGTGGTATTTCAACATTGACTCCACGAACACTAGCGTGCCCGCTTCATAGTCTCCCACCTATCCTACACAAGCCACACCGAACACCAATACCAAGCTGTAGTAAAGGTCACGGGGTCTTTCCGTCCTGCTGCGCGTAACGAGCATCTTTACTCGTAATGCAATTTCGCCGAGTTCGCGGTTGAGACAGCTGGGAAGTCGTTACGCCATTCGTGCAGGTCGGAACTTACCCGACAAGGAATTTCGCTACCTTAGGATGGTTATAGTTACCACCGCCGTTTACTGGGGCTTAAATTCTCAGCTTCGCCTTGCGGCTAACCGTTCCTCTTAACCTTCCAGCACCGGGCAGGCGTCAGTCCGTATACATCGTCTTGCGACTTCGCACGGACCTGTGTTTTTAGTAAACAGTCGCTTCCCACTGGTCTCTGCGGCCATCAAACGCTTCCGGGAGTAAATCCCTTCACGTATCAGGCCCCCCTTCTCCCGAAGTTACGGGGGCATTTTGCCGAGTTCCTTAACCCACGATTCTCTCGATCTCCTTGGTATTCTCTACCTGACCACCTGAGTCGGTTTGGGGTACGGGCGGCTTGAACCTCGCGTCGATGCTTTTCTTGGCAGCATAGGATCACCGAATTCCCCCGTGAGGGGTATGCGTCAGATCTCAGGCATGTGAACGACGGATTTGCCTATCGTTCGCCCTACATCCTTACCCCGGGACAACCATCGCCCGGTACGGCTACCTTCCTGCGTCACACCTGTTAATACGCTAACCGCCTCAGTTTGGGTCACGCGCTAGCCCTGAACTCCTCACCCCGAAGGGATCAGAAAACAGGATTCGGGCGTTTAGCATCACCGAATTGGTTGGGGCGGTTCTTCGCCGGTACGGGAATATCAACCCGTTGTCCATCGACTACGCCTGTCGGCCTCGCCTTAGGTCCCGACTTACCCAGGGCGGATTAGCCTGGCCCTGGAACCCTTGGTCTTTCGGAGGACGGGTTTCTCACCCGTCTTTCGCTACTCATGCCTGCATTCTCACTCGTGTGGCCTCCACGGCTGGATCACTCCGCCGCTTCACTGGCCACACGACGCTCTCCTACCGATCCGCACGGCTGAACCACGAAGGCTTACCTAATATGCGAATCCTACAACTTCGGCGGTGTGCTTGAGCCCCGTTACATTGTCGGCGCGGAATCACTTGACCAGTGAGCTATTACGCACTCTTTCAAGGGTGGCTGCTTCTAAGCCAACCTCCTGGTTGTCTGTGCAACTCCACATCCTTTCCCACTTAGCACACGCTTGGGGGCCTTAGTTGGTAGTCTGGGTTGTTTCCCTCTCGACGATGAAGCTTATCCCCCACCGTCTCACTGCTGCGCTCTCACTTACCGGCATTCGGAGTTTGGCTGACGTCAGTAACCTTGTAGGGCCCATCGGCCATCCAGTAGCTCTACCTCCGGCAAGAAACACGCAACGCTGCACCTAAATGCATTTCGGAGAGAACCAGCTATCACGAAGTTTGATTGGCCTTTCACCCCTATCCACAGCTCATCCCCTCAGTTTTCAACCTAAGTGGGTTCGGTCCTCCACGCGTTCTTACACGCGCTTCAACCTGGCCATGGATAGATCACTTCGCTTCGGGTCTAGGACATGCGACTGAATCGCCCTATTCAGACTCGCTTTCGCTACGGCTACCCCTCACGGGTTAACCTCGCCACATATCGCTAACTCGCAGGCTCATTCTTCAAAAGGCACGCTGTCACCCCTACTAAGGAGGCTCCAACGGTTTGTAAGCAAACGGTTTCAGGTACTATTTCACTCCCCTCCCGGGGTACTTTTCACCTTTCCCTCACGGTACTTGTCCGCTATCGGTCATCTGGGAGTATTTAGGCTTACCAGGTGGTCCTGGCGGATTCACACGGGATTTCTCGGGCCCCGTGCTACTTGGGATACTTCCCGCCGCTGCGCAGCATTTCGACTACGGGGATCGCACCCTCTATGTCCAGGCATTCAAACCTGTTCGTCTATACCGCGCATGTCAACGTGAACTGCGGCAGCAGTCCGTGGAAGTCCCACAACCCCGACCATGCAACCCCTGCCGGGTATCACACATGATCGGTTTGGCCTGATCCGGTTTCGCTCGCCACTACTAACGGAATCGCTGTTGCTTTCTCTTCCTGTGGGTACTGAGATGTTTCACTTCCCCACGTTCCCTCTACCCGCCCTATATATTCAGGCGGGAGTCACCAGGTCGCACAAGTACGCCTGGCGGGGTTTCCCCATTCGGAAATCCTCGGATCGAAGCTCGTTTATCAGCTCCCCGAGGCTTATCGCAGATTACTACGTCCTTCTTCGGCTCCAGATGCCAAGGCATCCACCGTTTGCTCTTAGAAACTTGAAATCACATGAGTTTGAATCGTTTAGAGTCCCGGAATAAATCCGGAACAGAAATTGACCAATGATCTACCGCACACCAGCCCCAAGGGCCGGCATGCGTGTTTAGATCTTTGTGATCCAGGACAAAGTCCTGAATCTAAGATGCTCGCGTCCACTGTGTAGTTCTCAAAATACGGGCGGTACCCCCACCGGAAACGACACCCGCAAGCGGGCATTGGTCGAAACCGGTCAAGGGTCCAAGAGGTTCGTGTCCCACCCAAAGGGTGGGGCCCGGTCCCTCAGGACCCAACAGCGTGCAAAGACCAGGCCCGCCGGCGGGCTCCGTTCCCACTCCCGAAGGAGCGTACTGAGAGACCGCGTTTGGTCCTGGTCACAATGTCAATGTTCCACCCATGAGCGCCACCGGGAAACATGTGTTCCCGAAATGGCTTGGCAAGAAGTTCCGGCTGTATACAGGCCGGCTTGCACATGCTCCTTAGAAAGGAGGTGATCCAGCCGCACCTTCCGGTACGGCTACCTTGTTACGACTTAGTCCTAATCACCGATCCCACCTTCGACAGCTCCCCCCTTGCGGTTGGGCCACTGGCTTCGGGTGTTACCGACTTTCATGACTTGACGGGCGGTGTGTACAAGGCCCGGGAACGTATTCACCGCAGCGTTGCTGATCTGCGATTACTAGCGACTCCGACTTCATGAGGTCGAGTTGCAGACCTCAATCCGAACTGAGACCGGCTTTTTGGGATTCGCTCCACCTTACGGTATTGCAGCCCTTTGTACCGGCCATTGTAGCATGCGTGAAGCCCAAGACATAAGGGGCATGATGATTTGACGTCATCCCCACCTTCCTCCGAGTTGACCCCGGCAGTCTCATATGAGTTCCCACCATTACGTGCTGGCAACATACGACGAGGGTTGCGCTCGTTGCGGGACTTAACCCAACATCTCACGACACGAGCTGACGACAACCATGCACCACCTGTTTACGAGTGTCCAAAGAGTTGACCATTTCTGGCCCGTTCTCGTATATGTCAAGCCTTGGTAAGGTTCTTCGCGTTGCATCGAATTAATCCGCATGCTCCGCCGCTTGTGCGGGCCCCCGTCAATTCCTTTGAGTTTTAGCCTTGCGGCCGTACTCCCCAGGCGGGGAACTTAATGCGTTAGCTGCGACACAGAAACCGTGGAATGGTCCCTACATCTAGTTCCCAACGTTTACGGCATGGACTACCAGGGTATCTAATCCTGTTCGCTCCCCATGCTTTCGCTCCTCAGCGTCAGTTACGGCCCAGAGATCTGCCTTCGCCATTGGTGTTCCTCCTGATATCTGCGCATTCCACCGCTACACCAGGAATTCCAATCTCCCCTACCGCACTCTAGTCTGCCCGTACCCACTGCAGGCTGGAGGTTGAGCCTCCAGTTTTCACAGCAGACGCGACAAACCGCCTACGAGCTCTTTACGCCCAATAATTCCGGACAACGCTTGCACCCTACGTATTACCGCGGCTGCTGGCACGTAGTTAGCCGGTGCTTTTTCTGCAGGTACCGTCACTTTCGCTTCTTCCCTACTAAAAGAGGTTTACAACCCGAAGGCCGTCGTCCCTCACGCGGCGTTGCTGCATCAGGCTTGCGCCCATTGTGCAATATTCCCCACTGCTGCCTCCCGTAGGAGTCTGGGCCGTGTCTCAGTCCCAGTGTGGCCGGTCACCCTCTCAGGCCGGCTACCCGTCGTCGCCTTGGTGAGCCATTACCTCACCAACAAGCTGATAGGCCGCGAGTCCATCCTTGACCGAAATTCTTTCCACAACCAGACCATGCGGCCGGTCGTCATATCCGGTATTAGACGCCGTTTCCAGCGCTTATCCCAGAGTCAAGGGCAGGTTACTCACGTGTTACTCACCCGTTCGCCACTAATCCAGAGAAGCAAGCTCCTCTTTCATCGTTCGACTTGCATGTGTTAAGCACGCCGCCAGCGTTCGTCCTGAGCCAGGATCAAACTCTCCGTAAATGTTTGATTGCACGGATGCGAACATCCGGCACATCTAGTGTGTCCAGCCACCGGAATAGGCGGACAAGACACAAGTTTGAAACTGACAGAACAAATCATTACTGACTTGCTTTGTTGTTTAAATGTTTTCCAAAGGAATCTCTTCCCTAACCGAAGTCAGGGCCGAGGTTTTTGGCATTTGACATTGTGCACGCTGTTGAGTTCTCAAGGATCGGACGCACCCGAGTTACAACCAGATCTTCGATCCGGCCTGCCCTCGGGGCAACTTCTCTATCTTACATCTCTCAGCGATCCTGTCAAATCCACGCTTTCGGATGATCGGCCCGTATTGGACACAGTTATCCTGCGACGTGAACTTGAATTCAAGTTCTGAGAGTGAAGGGTTTGGCCCCCACTTGAGGCCGGGAAGCTCTTCGGCTTACCCGCACCTTTGGGGTGACAAGGGAATACATTACGTGGATCCTCATGCCTCGGCAAATCCCGGGCGCATCCCGGGCGTGTCGCCCGGAAATCCGCGGAACTACGCGGTTCGCAGCATCCGGTCCAGCATCTGGGTGCGTCGTTTTCCTGTCGTCACGGCGGCTGCCAGCAGTGCGCTGACGAGGCCGAACAGGGCGAGCGCGAGCGCCGCGGTCAGCCCATCCGCCTGCGCTCCCCCGGTGACGATCGACTGCATTCCGTTGACCGCCCAGGTGAGCGGCAATAGTGGTCCGATCTCCTGGAAGGGTTCGGGAAGCAGCTGCACCCGGTAGAGCCCGCCGGTCGAGGTGACCTGCAGCGCCAGCAGGAACAGCGACAGCACGAGCGCGAGGGTCGGGATGCGGTGGCCACGAGCACGTGGAAGGCGGGATGCTCTAGTCGCGCTGGGTGTGAACGGGGGTGAGCAGTTCGCTCAGGATGTCGATGAGCGCGCCGCGAACCTGCTCGTCGGAGTGCGGATCGGGCGAGAAGTCTTCGGCGGTGGCCAGGCAGTACGCCGCCCCGCCGAGGGCGATGCCGAAGCGCATGCGGTCTTCCACGCTGGTCGAGCTCTCGCCGAAGTACTGCGCGAGCCGCACCACGAGGGCGTTAGCCCGTTCGATCACCGGCACATCCACGAGGGAGCGGCGCTGGTTGATGAAGATGTTCACCTCGAGCCGGTAGCGCAGCAGGAAGTCGACGAACTCCTCCACGAATGAGTCGTCGATCGCGCCGCGACGCACCCGCTCGAGAATCTGCTCGATTCCGTCGAGTGCCGGGCCGATCGCCGCGTCGAGCAGTGCCTCCTTGGAGGCGTAGTGGTACAGCACGCTCGACTTGGAGACGCCGGCCAGTTCGGCGATGCGCGCGACGGATGTCCCGAGATAGCCCGCGCGCGAGAACTCGTCGAGCGCGACGGAGCGGAGGTGGTCGATGGTTGCCATGACCGCCACGCTACTGACCGATCGGTCAGCAGCGTGGTCCGATCGGGCAGGCTGTCAGCGAATTCTCAGCTGGCGGTGTCGGCATCCACCCAGTCGAAGGTCTTGGTCACGGCCTTCCGCCAGGTGCGTCGGAGCCGGTCGCGTTCGGTCGGGGCGAGCGCGGGGATCCAGCGCTCGTCCTCCCTCCAGTGCTGACGCAGCTCGTCGAGATCGGCCCACACCCCGACGGCGAGCCCGGCCGCGTATGCCGCGCCGAGCGCGGTCGTCTCGGTGACCTGCGGGCGCACCACCGGCACGCCGAGGATGTCCGCCTGGAACTGCATCAGCAGCGAATTGACCGCCATGCCGCCGTCGACCTTGAGCTCGGCGATCGGTGTGCCGCCGTCGGCGTTGACCGCGTCGAGCACCTCCCAGGTCTGGTACGCCGTCGACTCGAGCGCCGCCCTGGCCAGGTGCGCCTTGGTCACGAACCGGGTGAGTCCGACGATGGCGCCACGGGCATCCGGCCGCCAGTACGGCGCGAACAGTCCACTGAAGGCCGGCACGATGTATGCGCCGCCGCAGTCGTCCACGCTCGCGGCGAGTTGTTCGATCTCATCAGCGCTGTCGATCAGGCCGAGGTTGTCCCGGAGCCACTGCACCAGCGACCCGGTGACCGCGATCGAGCCTTCCAGCGCGTAATTCACCGGCCCATCGCCCAGCTTGTATGCGACCGTGCTGAGCAGGCCGTGCTCCGACCGCATGATCTCGGTTCCGGTGTTGACGATCAGAAAATTGCCGGTGCCGTAAGTGTTTTTCGCCTCGCCGGGTGAGAACGCCGCCTGGCCGAAGGTCGCCGCCTGCTGATCGCCGAGGATGCCGGCGACCGGCACCCCGGCAAGCGGCAGGCCGGCGGCAATGGTTCCGTACACCTCAGACGAACTGCGGATGTCGGGCAGCAGAGAGCGCGGAACGTCGAACTCTCTGAGGATGGCGTCATCCCAGTCGAGTGTGGTCAGATCCATCAGCAGCGTGCGGGAGGCGTTGGTGACGTCGGTGGCGTGCACACCGCCGTCCACTCCCCCGGTCAGATTCCACAGCAGCCAGCTGTCGGTCGTGCCGAACAGCAGGTCTCCGGCATTCGCCCGCTCACGCGCCCCCGGCACGTTCTCCAGGATCCAGGCGATCTTGGTGGCGGAGAAGTAGGTGGACAGCGGCAGCCCGGTGGTCTCGGCGAAGCGGGTCACGCCGCCCGCGGCGGCGAGGCGGTCGACGATCGGTTGGGTGCGGGTGTCCTGCCAGACGAGGGCGTTGCTGACGGGTTTGCCGGTGTGCCGGTCCCACAGCACGGTGGTCTCCCGTTGGTTGGTGATGCCCACGGCCGCGACATCCGCCGGGCTAAATGACGCGTTCTCGATCGCCTCGGCCAGCAACTCGCGGATATTGCGCCAGATCTCCTCGGCGTCGTGCTCGACCCAGCCGGGCGCGGGAAAGATCTGGCGGTGCTCCCGTTGCGCGCGGGCGACGACGACGCCGGACTCGTCGAATACCATCGCCCGACTGCTCGTGGTTCCCTGGTCGATTGCGACGACTACTCGGCTCACGAGCGAGACCTCCCTGAATTGACCTCAGTCAATCGATCAGGGAAGCGCCGTGTCAAACCGGGCGGCCGGCCGGGCTCGCCGCACAACGCGGTCACGGGGTAGCGTGGAATTCCTGACCGCGAGGAGCATCCGTGCGCAAGTTCATTCTCAACACCAGCGTCATCAGCGCCTTGTTCGGCGGCTGGAGCACCCTGCAGGCCACCCAGCGGGGGCCTCGTGACTGGCGGCTGGTGCTGATGTGGGTCAGCTGGGCCTGCACGCTCGCCATCGCAATCGGCACGGTCGCCAAGCAGTCCGACGAGATCCGCCGCCAGCTCGAGCGCTGACCCGCCCGTCTCGCTGGTGACGCGTCGTCGCAGTCGGCGCCCGGCAACCCGCGCCGGTCACAGCCGGCGGCGCACAATCCGTGCGCGCACGCTGCGCAGCGCGCGCTTGACCGTGCCGAGCAGCCGTCGAGTGCTCTGCCGGCGGCGCAGGTGGCGCATCCGTGCACCCCATCGTCTGGTGGTCGCGCTCGCCGAATAGCGTGCCGCGGTGCGCTGCGCTCGCTTCCGCATGCGCGCGACGGCGGCGTCGGGAAGGCTGCGCAGCCGGGTGATCGCATCGGCGAGCGCCTCCACGTCACCGTCGGGCACCAGGAATCCGTTCACCCCGTCCCGGATCAGCTCGGCGGGGCCGTAGCGGATGTCGTAGGCGATGGGCAGGCAGCCGTTCTGCATCGCCTCAAGCAGCACCAGCGGAAATCCTTCCGACGTGGAGGTCAGCAGCAGGAAGGACGCGGCGGGCAGCTGCCGACGAGCATGCGGGAGGTGCCCGTGCAACCGCACGCTGCCGGGTGCGGCGAGGTCGTCGGCCACGGCCGCCAGCCCCGGGCGGAGGGGCCCGTCGCCGTAAATGTCGAGTGTCAGCTGGCTGGACGCGCGCTGCTGCGCCCGCGCCACGGCGGTGATCGCGTGATCGACCCGTTTCCGGACGGTCAGTGACGCCATCATGATGCCTCGGGTGGCAACGCGGGTCGCACCGGCATCCGCTTCGCCGGTGAGCTGATTCGGGATGACGGCCAGGTTGCGCGCCGGGTCGAGAACGCGGCGCAGCTCCCGCTTCTGCCGCGCAGTGAGCAGCACGACGGCATCGAACCGGTCGGCCCGTTCCAGCGCGGCCGCGCGCAGCGGGGAAAACCCGCTGCGGGGGTTGCCCGGATCGGCGGAATGCGATCCGTGCACGATGTGGATAGTGAGGGTGCGTGGGCGCCGGTAGTCGACAAACAGGTTCGCGACCGTCTTGCTGTCCACGATGATGATGGAGTCGTCAGCACCCGCCACCGCGTCGACCCAGGCGTGATACAGCGGCGTGATTCGTGAGAAGTGCACGGTGGGGCGTCCGGCCGGATCGCACAGCACCACGGATCGGCCGCCACGCACGCCCTCCTCCCGGCAGTCGCGGCGATCGCTGGCAAGCAGCGACCCGTCCTCCCGGTAGTAGTCGGTCTGCAGTTCGGTGCTGCCGTCTGCCGCGACACGGGTTCGCGTCAGGACTCGCCCGTCTCGCTCGGCGGTGCTGAATCCGTCGTTAATGGACAGCGGTGTGAACAGCCCGGTGCCGCGGCTGGCCCGCGGCGGCAGCTCACGTTCCCGCAACCAGTCCCACAGGTTCAGCACCGTGGTGCCCGGCGAGACGGCGCCGAGCTCCCGGAGCGTCGTCAGGCGTGCCGGGTAGTCGACGCGGTTGTCGAAGGTGAGCACGTCAACCGCTGCCCCGCCGTGCGCCTTGAAGGCGCGGGAGCGTTCGAACAGCGCCGTGGTCATGCCGCCGTACTGGTCGGGAATACTCCAGGTGAGGGCGAGATGGCGCGCTGTGGGCAGGCGTGCGATGGGCAGGCGTGCGATGGGCATCCCGCATTATGGCGTGCAGGAGACACCGCACGGAAGGCCCCGCAGCTGATGGGCTGCGAGGCCTTCCGGGGTGTCACTGTGTGTGAGTGAGTGAGCTCGCTGGGCCTAGTCGGTCAGCCCATCCACCCAGTCCTGGTTGTCCGCGATCCACTCGTCGACCAACGGACCGTAGTCGTCGGTGTCGTTCTCGACGAAGAGCTTGTTCTCCAGCGAGTACAGCTTGTCGAGGTCCATCTTGAACTCCGACAACCATTCGGTGAGCTGCGGGGCATCCTCGTCCAGTCCCTCTCGGGCATACGTCGTGATGTTCTCCGCGGCGCCGAGTGCGCCTTCCGGGTCTTCGAGGTTCTTCAGCGGGAACTCGCTGTATGCCCAGTGCGGCTCCCATAGGGTGACCGCGATGTTCTCGCCTGCCTTGGTCGCTGCGGTGAGCTCGCTCAGCATGGCGGGAGTCGACGAGGTGAGGTACTCCATGCCCTCCAGACCATACGTCGGGATGACGGAATCCTGGGTGAGCCCGGTGAGTCCGGCACCCGGCTCGATACCGACGATCCGGTTGCCGAACAGGTCGGCGTTCTCGGCCAACTCGTCGAGCGAATCGATCGGAGCGTCGGCGTTCACCGCGATCGCGTTGCGGGCGCTGTCGTTCCACACGCCCAACTCGACGATGCTGTCGCCGTACTCCTTGATGTATTCCTTGTGCGTGGTGGGCAGCCACACGTCCATATTGACGTCGTAGTCGCCGGATGCCAGACCGGTGAAGGCGGGAGCCGGGTCAGCGTACTCGAGCGTGACGTCGTAGCCCTTTTCCTCCAGTACGGCCTTCCATAGTTCGGACACCGCAACGTTTTCATCCCAGCCGTTGAAGACCGCGATGGTGACATCGCTCTTGTCGCCGTTCTCGTGGGTAGCGGTGGCGGTTCCCGCTCCCCCGCCCGCGCAGGCGGCGAACACTAGACCGACCACGGCAGCGCCGGCCACGAGCACCGGAATCCGGCGGGCAGCTTTCGACTTGCCCGTCTGCTTGCGGCCGAACCGCGCCAACAGGCGGCCGAACGGCGTGGCACCGCGGCCGAGCGACGAGGTCAACCGATCGAGGAAGATCGCGATGATGACGACGGCGAGGCCGGCTTCGAAGCCGAGCGCCACATCGATGCGGTTCAGGCTGGCCACAACGTCGCCACCCAGACCACCCGCGCCGACCATGCCGGCGATGACGACCATCGACAGGGACAGCATGATCACCTGGTTGACGCCGGCGAGGATCGTGGGCGTGGCCAGTGGCAGCTGGATCTGACGGAGGATGCGCCACGGTGATGAGCCGAAGGCCTGGCCGGCCTCGACGACCTCACGGTCGACGCCGCGGATGCCGAGCTCGGTCATGCGCACGCCGGGTGCCATCGCGAAGATGATGGTCGCGACGATGCCGGGTACGACCCCGACCCTGAACAGGATGAGCGCCGGGATCAGGTACACGAAGGCCGGCATCGTCTGCATGAAGTCGAGCACCGGACGGATGATCGTGGATGCCAGGTTGGACCGCGCGGCGAGGATGCCGACGGGGACGCTGATCACGATCGCGATGATGCTCGCGACCAGGACAAGGGCGAGCGAGTCCATGGCGTTTGCCCACTGGTCGACGGCCACAATGAGCAGCAGCCCAATGATGCTGCCGACGGCCAGTTTCCAGCCGCGCACCGCGAAGGCGAGCACGGCGGCGATCAGGATGATGATGAAGAACGGCGGGGTGGACAGCACCCAGTCGACCCCGTCATAGGCGGCCTGGAAGACCGCTCCGATGAGGTCGAAGACGGCGCCGAAGTATGTGGTGATGAAGTCGACGACGGAGGATGCCCAGTCGCCGAGGGGAAGCCGGAATTCGGTCATCGCACACCTCCTTCGGTGAGGACCGCGTCATCCGTTGCGCTGCCCTCCGGGACGGCGGATTGCCTCAGCGTTTCGGTGATGATGCTGATCGGGATGGTGCTCGGCGGTTCGATCACCGGCACGTCACCGGTCGTGGTCGACACGTTGCCGAGCGCCGCGAGCAGGGTGACGCGCGGGATGACGCCGAGCAGCCGGTTGCGGTCATCGACCACCGCGATGGGCAGGTCGCTCTCGACCGACGACTCGACGAGGTCGACGAGCGGGGTGTCGAGCGTGACCGTCGCGATGTCGCGTTCGAGCGCGGTGCTGAGGTCGCCGTCACCGGCTCGCACCTGCCGCAGGATCTCGCGGTCACGCACGGCGCCCTCGAGCACGCGGTTGCGGCCGACGACGAAGGTGGCCGAGGTCTGCAGGTCGCGCATGGTGCGAAGCGCCGCGCGGGGTCCGGCGGTGATGTTGATGATGGCGCGCGCCGGTTCCATGACGCTCGCGGCGGTGAGCACGCGGGCACGGTCGACGTCCTGCACGAACTGGGCGACATAGTCGTTCGCCGGGTCGGTGAGGATGTCTTCCGGTGTGCCGATCTGCACAATGCGTCCGTCGCGCATCACGGCGATGCGGTCACCGAGGAACATCGCTTCGTTCAGGTCGTGGGTGATGAAGATGATGGTCTTGCCGAGGTCGGACTGCAGCTCGAGAAGCTGCTCCTGCATCTCACGCCGGATCAGCGGGTCGAGCGCGGAGAACGCCTCGTCCATCAGCAGCACGTCGGTGTCTGCGGCGAGCGCGCGGGCCAGACCCACGCGCTGCTGCATGCCACCGGACAGCTCCGACGGCAGCTTGTCCTCCCAGCCGGCGAGTCCGACGATGTCGACGATCTTGCGCGCCTTGGCGAGTCGTTCCTCGTGCGGGACGCCCTGGATCTCCAGCCCGTACGCCACATTGTCGAGCACGGTGCGGTGCGGCAGCAGGGCGAAGTGCTGGAACACCATGGAGATGCTCTTGCGTCGTACCTCGCGCAGTTTCGCGGGGCTGACGCCGGTGATCGGGTCGCCGGCGACCGACACGGAGCCGGATGTCACATCCTGCAGTCCGTTCAGCATGCGGATCAGCGTCGACTTGCCGGAGCCCGAGAGTCCCATGATGACGAAGATCTCGCCTTGGTTCACCTCGAACGAGGCGTCGATTACGGCCGCGGTACCGAGGTTCGCGACGTCTTGTCGACTCGCTCCCTCAGAGAGCTTGCGAACTGCTTCGCGTGGTTTGCGGCCGAATACTTTGTACAGATGATCTGCCTTGACGGCGATCGAGTTAGTCACAGCGGTGCTCCAACGCGCGCGGTCTCGACGGGTTGCGGCATGACCGCGCGTGTGTCGTTGTGGACGGGTAGACAGCGGATGGCCGTGGTCGAGTCGGTTCGTAGCGTTTACGCGCTGGTCGAGCCGATCGAGACCTGGGCCGACACGGTCATCGGGACCGTATCCGTCACTGTCGCACCGTACGAATGCGCCCCCATTGCTGGGTTAGGCAACACGCGCGTCCTGTCGAGTGGGTCGTGAGACCATCGACGAACGTATCAGGCGGCATCCAGCCTTTCCTGTATAAACCATCTTTAACCGGCGCGTGGCCGTGCTGATCGGCGTTTACGCGCTAGGCGAGGAAGCCGTGCAGCAGGGCGGCCGTTCCCTCGAGGTGCTCCCGCATGGCGTCGGCTGCGGCATTCGCGTCGCCCTGGAGAATCGCCAGCACGATTGCCTCGTGCTGGCTGTTCGAGTGCACCAGATTGCGGTCCAGCAGCGGGATCGCGTCCAACAGCAGGTTCACTAGCATCCGGTTGTCGGCGAGCAGGGGCACGAGCGAGGGAATTCCGGCCAGCTCCCCGATCGTCAGGTGCAGCCGGGAGTCGAGCCTGCGGTACTGGTCGTGCGGAGCCGCGCTGCTCTCCCCGAGCCGAGTTGTCAGCTGGTCGCGGTCAGCGGCGCTGAGCGGGCGGGACGCCGCGGCATGAGCCGCTCCCACTTCGAGGATGTCGCGCAACCCGAGCACGTCGTCGATCTCCCCCGCGACGGGCGGAGCGTGCTTCTGCGCGCCGGCTGGCGCCTCGGTGACAAAGGTCCCGCCGTAGCGACCGCGACGCGAGGTGAGGTACCCGGCATCCGTCAGCACCCGGATCGCATCGCGCACGGTGTCGCGGCTCACGGTGAGACGGAGCGCGAGGTCACGCTCGGCAGGCAGCGACTGTCCCGGCGCGACGATGCCCAGGTGCACAAGCTGCAGCAGGCGCTCCACCGTGTCTTCGAACGCGATGCCCGACCGCACCGGGCGCAACACGACGTCGAGCTGACCGTCAGCAACGGCGGGAGGCGACTCGATCTTGTTCGTGCTCACAGGGTCAATTCTCACAGGGGGCGGGTCTGACTGGAGCAAGTCTCACAGCGGCGTGACGTATGCCGCGCTGATGCCGCCGTCGACAGTGAACGTCGACGCGGTGATGAACGAGGCGTCATCGCTGGCGAGGAACGCCACCGCGGCCGCCAGCTCCTCTGGTTCGGCGAAGCGTCCGACGGGCACGTGCACCAACCGACGCTCCGCGCGTTCCGGGTCCGCCGCGAACAGCTCCTGCAGCAACGGCGTGTTCACCGGCCCGGGGCAGAGCGCATTCACCCGGATGCCCTGCCGCGCGAACTGCACCCCGAGTTCTCGCGTCATCGCCAACACCCCGCCCTTCGACGCGGTGTACGAGATCTGACTGGTCGCCGACCCGAGCAACGCCACGAACGACGCGGTGTTGATGATCGAGCCGCGCTGCTGCGGCACCATGTAGCGCAGCGCCGCGCGCGAGCACAGGTACACCGACTTGAGGTTGACATCTTGCACCTTCTGCCACGCGGGCAGTTCCGTGGTTTCGATCGAGTCGTCGTCCGCCGGCGAGATCCCCGCGTTGTTGAAGGCGATATCGAGCGACCCGTACCACTCGAACACGGTCTGGAACGCGGCATCCACCTGCTCCTGATCCGACACATCGACCTGCACGAACAGGCCGCCGACCTCGTCGGCCACCGCCTGCCCCGCGGCGGCGTCGAAGTCGGCGATCACCACCGTCGCGCCCTCCGCGGCGAACCGCCGGGCGGTGGCGCGACCGATGCCGCTGCCGGCGCCGGTGATGATGGCCACCTTGCCGGCCAGCCGCTGGGTGAGATCGATCGAGGTGATGGTCATGATGCTCCTTTGCTGCGGCGGGCTTGGGACACTGCGGGTTGGTGCGGCGGGCTCAGTCGGTGCTGATAAACACGTTCTTGGTCTCGGTGAACGCGCTCGCCGCGTCGGGGCCGAGCTCCCGGCCCAGGCCGCTCTGCTTGAACCCGCCGAACGGGGTGGAATAGCGCACAGATGAGTGCGAGTTCACCGAGAGGTTGCCGCTGTCAACCGCACGGGACACCCGGATGGCGCGGCCGACGTCGCGCGTGAAGATCGAGCCGCTCAGCCCAAAGTCGGTGGCGTTGGCCAGCCCGATCGCGTCGACCTCGTCATCGAATGGCACCACGGAGACCACCGGGCCGAAGATCTCCTCGCGCAGCGTCCGGTCACTACGGCTGGTCGGCAGCAGCACGGTGGGCGGGAACCAGAATCCTGGTCCGTCCGGCGCGCTGCCGCGGAACGCCACCGCCGCGTCATCCGGAACGTAGGAGGCCACCTTCTGCCAGTGCTCCCGGGAGATCAGCGGACCCATCTCGGTTGCCTCGTCGCCGGGGGTGCCCACCTTTACGCCCTTCACCGCGGTTTCGAGCAGCTCCATGAAGCGGTCGACGGCGCTGCGCTCGACCAGGATGCGGCTGCGGGCGCAGCAGTCTTGCCCGGCGTTCTCGAACCCGGCGGAGGGGGCGGTGGCGGCCGCCTTCTCCAGGTCGGCGTCGGCGAACACGATGTTGGCGCTCTTGCCGCCGAGCTCCAGGGTGACCCGTTTCACCTGCTGCGCGCAGCCGGCCATCACCTGTTTTCCCACCGCGGTCGACCCGGTGAACACCACCTTGCGCACCGCGGGGTGCGTCACGAACCGGTTGCCCACCACCGACCCCTTGCCTGGCAGCACCTGGAACAGCCCGTCGGGCAGTCCGGCCTCCACGGCCAGCTCCCCGATCCGCATGGCGGTGAGCGGGGTCCACTCTGCCGGTTTCAGCAGCACGGCGTTGCCCGCGGCGAGCGCGGGCGCGAACCCCCACGAGGCGATCGTCATCGGAAAGTTCCACGGCACGATCACCCCGACCACGCCGAGCGGCTCGAGGAAGGTGACATCCAGCCCGCCGGCAACCGGAATCTGCTGGCCGATCAGCCGTTCCGGTGCGGCCGAGTAGTAGGTGAGCACGTCGCGCACGTGCCCGGCTTCCCAGCGGGCCTGACCGATCGGGTGCCCGGAATTCAGCACCTCGAGCGCGGCCAGCTGCTCGATATGCATGTCGATCGTCGCGGCGAAGCGCCGCAGCGCGGCGGCCCGATCCGCCGGGGAACGGCGAGCCCAGCCGACCTGGGCCGCCACGGCCCGGGCGATCGCGACATCCGTCTCCTCGACCGTGGTTTGTTCGACCTGCCGGATGACGCTTTCGTCCGCGGGGTTGATCAGGGTGGTGGCGCTCATGCTCGTGCCCTTTCGGTCGCGTGCTGCGCGGCCGCCTGCACCAGCGCCTCGAACAGGCGGATGTCACTGTCCACGTCTTCCTCCGGATGCCATTGCACCGCCAGTCCGAACGGCACGTCGGGTAGCTCGACCGCCTGCACCAGGCCGTCGTCCGATCGGGCGGTAACCCGCAGCCCGTCGGCCAGCTGGTCGATCGCCTGGTGGTGGTAGGACTTCACGGCGACACTGTCGTCGCCGGCCAGCGCATCGGCCAGCAGAGACTCCTGCGCGACCGACACCCGGTTGACGTTGAAGATCCCGCCGCCGAGGTTGTAGCGGTTACTGCCGATCACATCGGGCAGGTGCTGGTGCAGGGTGCCGCCGAGGGCGACGTTCAGCACCTGCAGCCCGCGACAGATGCCGAGGAACGGCGTTTCGGTGTCGATCGCCGCCTGCAGCAGGGCGTCTTCCCACGCGTCGCGGTCATGGCGCGGCGCATCGGTGCTCTCATGCGGTTCCTGGCCATACCGGGCGGGGTCGATGTCCTTGCCTCCGGAGACGATCAGCCCGTCGAGGCTGCCGAGCACTTGGCGTGCGATCTCGGGCGACACCGGTTGCGGCGGCAGCAGCACGGCGATGCCGCCGGCGCGGTTCACCGCCTCGAAGTACACCCTGGGCAGGAAGGATGCCGGCACGTTCCACACCCCGGTGGATGCCTGTTCCAGGTAAGTGGTGAGGCCGATCACCGGCCGCGGGGTGTCGGAGTTGTTGATGTCAGAGTCGTTCAAAGCCACGGATGCGCTCCCAATCGGTGACGGCGGCCTCGTACGCGGCCAGCTCAACGTGCGCGTTGTTCAGGTAGTGCTCGACGACTTCGTCGCCGAAGGCGTCTCGCGCGATGCGCGAGCCGGCGAACAGGTCGGCCGCCTCGCGCAGGGTGGATGGCACGCGAGCGGCATCGCTCACGTAGGCGTTGCCGTCAAGTTCCGGCTCGAGCGGCAGCTCGTTCTCGATGCCATACAGCCCGCCTGCGATCAGCGCGGCGATGGCCAGGTACTGGTTCACGTCGCCGCCCGGCACCCGGTTCTCAACGCGGAGCCCCACACCACGGCCGACCAGCCGCAGCGCACAGGTGCGGTTGTCGACGCCCCAGGCCACCGCAGTGGGCGCGAAACTGCCGGGAACGTACCGCTTGTACGAGTTGATGTTGGGGGCGAGCAGCAGGGTGAACTCCCGCAGCGTGGCCAGCTGCCCGGCGATGAAGTGCTCCATCATCGGCGAGAAGCCGTACCGGTTGTCCGCGTCGGCGAGCACGGGCGCGCCATCCGTGCCGCGCACGCTGATGTGGATGTGGCAGCTGTTGCCCTCGCGCTCGTTGAACTTAGCCATGAAGGTGAGCGCCTTGCCGTGCTGGTCGGCGATCTCCTTGGCCCCGTTCTTGTAGATCGAGTGGTTGTCGGCGGTGACCAGGGCGTGGTCGTAGCGGAACGCGATCTCCTGCTGGCCGAGATTGCACTCCCCCTTGACCCCCTCGACGTACATGCCGGCGCCGTCCATGGCGAGCCGGATGTCGCGCAGCAGTGGCTCCATGCGGGTGGAGGCGAGCACCGCGTAGTCGATGTTGTAGTCACTAGCAGGCGAAAGCGCGGTGTAGTTCTTCGCCCAGGCCTCGCGATAGCTGTCGTCGAACACCAGGAACTCCAACTCGGTTCCCACGAACGGCACCAGGTCACGCTCAGCCAGCCGCGCGATCTGCGCTCGCAGGATTGCACGGGGGCTGGCCACCACCGGGACACCGTCGAGCCAGGTCAGGTCGGCGGTCACCATGGCGGTGCCGGGCAGCCAGGGCAGCAGTCGCAGTGTGTCGAGGTCGGGCAACATCACCATGTCGCCGTAACCGCGCTCCCATGAGCTCATCGCGTAGCCGCCGACCGTGTTCATCTCGACATCGACCGCGAGCAGGTAATTGCACGCCTCCGCCCCGTGGCTGGCGACTTCCTCACTGAACAGCCGCGCCGAGACACGCTTGCCGATCAGCCGCCCCTGCATGTCGGTGAAGGCCACCAACACGGTGTCGATTTGGCGCGATTCGATGAGTGCGCTGAGCTCATCGAGCGTGAGATTGCCCGATCGAGGTGGTGCCATGAGCGCCTCCTTGGTGCCGGTTTCGGCTGTGCGGGTTGGGGCCGTGGTGTCAAGCTCGGTGCCGGTGTCGACCATTCCATCACCGCGCCTTTCCCGACGATTCCCCCGGTGTTCGGCAATTTACACGTAAAGGTAGACAGAACCTACCAATAAACGCAACACTGTCGATTATCTGGCGCATAACGCGCCCGCCACTGTGCACTGAATGTATTGGCTCCATAGGTATTGGCTCCATCCGGGAGGTCCGAAATGACAGAGCAGAAGAGGGTCGCGGGTGTCACATACCAGCGCGCCGGCGAACAGTACTTCGAGCGGCGCAAGCTGCAGCGCTCGGCGGGCATCTGGGGCCTCTGGGGACTCGCCGTGGCCGCGGTCATCTCCGGCGACTTCTCCGGCTGGAACTTCGGCATCGACTTCGCCGGGTTCGGCGGCATGCTGATCGCGTTCGCGATCCTCGTCGCGATGTATTACGGCATGATCTTCTCGATCGGCGAGATGGCGGCAGCGATGCCGCACACCGGCGGGGCGTACTCGTTCGCCCGCTCGGCGATGGGCCCGTGGGGCGGCCTGGTCACGGGCCTCGCCGAGACTATCGAGTACGTGGCGACCACGGCAGTGATTGTGTTCTTCTCGGCCCAGTACGCCGACGGCATCACCAGTGAGCTGCTGGGCTTCACCCTCGCCGACAACATGTGGATTTGGTGGTTGGTGCTCTACGCCGCATTCATCCTCCTGAACGCCGCCGGCGCGCACATCTCGTTCCGGTTCGCCATCGTGGTGTCGATCATCTCCATCGGCATCCTGGTCGTCTTCTCGCTGATGGCGCTGTTCTCCGGCGCGTTCAACTGGGACAGTCTGTTCAACATCGAGCCAGACCCCGGGCAGTCGGCGTTCCTGCCGCACGGCGTGCTGCCGATCCTGTTCGCGCTGCCGTTCGCCATGTGGTTCTTCCTCGGCATCGAGGAGTTGCCTCTGGCTGCCGAGGAATCGCACGACCCTGTACGGGACATCCCTCGCGCCGGGTTCTGGGCGCGGGGCACCCTGATCGTCACCGGCCTGCTTGTGCTGTTTCTCAACACCGGCGTGATCGGGGCCCAGGCCGCCGCGGTGTCGCTTGAACCGTTGCTCGACGGCTTCCGGGCCATCGTTGGCGACGGGGCCGCGGCGGTGCTCGCCCTGTTCGCCTTGATCGGGCTGCTGGCATCGTTGCAGGGCATCATGTTCGCCTACGGGCGCAACATGTACTCGCTGTCGCGCGCCGGCTACTACCCCAAGTTCTTCTCGCTCACCGGCAAGCGGCGCACCCCGTGGATCGCTCTGGTGATCGGAGCGGTCATCGGGTTCATCGCGCTGGTCGTGCTGGACATCCTGAGCCGGGTTGACGCGGCAGGCGTCGGAGCGGTCGCGGGTGCGATCGTCCTGAACATCGCCGTCTGGGGAGCGGTGCTCGCCTACCTGCTGCAGATGGTGTCGTTCATCATTCTGCGCGTGCGCTTCCCGAACGCAAACCGCCCGTACCGCAGCCCCTGGGGCATCCCCGGGGCAGCGATCGCCGCGGTGATCGCTGCGCTGATCTTTCTGGGATTCCTGTTGAACGCCACATTCCAGCCGGCGATCATCGCGATTGTGGTGGTGTACGTGGTGATCCTGGTTGGGTTCGCTGTGTACGGGCGTAAACAACTGGTGCTCTCCCCCGAAGAGGAATACGCGATGAGCGGCGGACTGCATGGGGACCCGCAGACGGAGGGCTACGACGCGATGGAGGCTGAGGTCTTCGAGGCGCCGACCCCGGTCGCCGAGACCGCGGTCGCTCCCGAAGACGGCCCTGATGACCCGAGGCGGTAGAAGGAGCGGTTCCTGAGACAACAGTCGTCGGGCTTCATCCTGTCGCGCGGTCCGGTTTGGCAGTCTCCTCCTCCGTGCGGCGCCGGTCCGCGTCGGGGTGAGGTCGTGCAGGGCGCTGCTCTTGGACCGCATCCGGCGTGGTGTCTGTTCCGGGTCGACATCCGGTGGCGGGATCAGCGAATAGCTGCCGTCCCGGTAGACGATCTCCCAGTGATTGTTATGTACCAGCAGGTGGTGGTAGCGGCAGAGCAGGATGCCCTCGACGATGTCGGTGTCACCGTGATCGCGAGCCCAATGTCGGATGTGGTGCGCCTCGGTCCACGAGGCGGGCCGGTCGCAGGCCGGGTCCATGCAGCCGCCGTCGCGGGCGGCCAGGGCGATCCGTTGCTTCCGGCTGAACAGGCGCTGCTCTCGTCCCAGGTTCAGCACCTGCCCGTCGTCATCGAACACGATCGGGATGGTGCCCTGCGTGCAGGCGATCCGCTCGATCGTTTCGATCGACACCGGAAGATCAGCGCCCTCGAGCCGGCCGTGCCCGGTGCGCTTCTCCAACGCGTCGGCGGTCACCAGCACCCGCACCGCCGGGACCCGGGAACCCAGGATTGGCTTCGCCGGATCAACGGCTGTGCCGATCCGCAGCAACTCGGTGATCGCATCATGCACATACTGCTCGGTACTGCGCGGATCGGCGGCAACCCCCGCCGCCCACGCCACGTCGGATGTTCACGAGGCGATTCTGCTCTGCAGCGCGGCGCTGGCATCGACCACTGGAATCCCGCGGCGCAGTGGAATAGCGTTTTCCCTACGCTCGCTCACTGGGAGGCGGCATGATGAGCACTGTCGAGGAGCAAATCGAAGCGGCCGAGAGGGAATGGCTCGACGCCTGGCATCGTGGCCCTGAGCGGCTCCGGTGGGACCGAGTGCCCCTGCAGCTAGGCGATCCCGCACCGGACTTGGAACTGCTAGATCACACGGGCGAGTCGGTGCACCTGGCAACATTTTGGGAGCAGAGCCCGGCGCTCCTCCTGTTCTGGCGTCACTTCGGATGCAGTTGCGGGCTCGACCGGGCCGCCCGGCTCACAGCCGAGTACGACCAGTACCTCGATGCTGGTGCGTCGGTCGTCGTGATCGGCCAAGGTGAGCCGGCCCGGGCCGCAGAGTACCGGGATCGCACCGGCATTCCCTGCCCCATCCTGTGTGACCCTGATCGTGCCTCATACCGCTCATTCGATCTGCTTGAGGGAACGAGTGCGCAGATACTTTTCGATTCGCCGGATGAGTTCCTTCGCTGCGATCCGGCTGCAGGTGAGTCGCTGGCGGCTTCACGGCACGGCACGTCGCGGGCCACGGTGGACAGCCCTTGGCAGCTCCCGGGAGAGTTCGTGATCGGACACGGAGGCGTCGTGCAGCTCGCCTATCGATATCAATACTGCGAGGACTGGCCCGACCCCCGCGTGCTCACCGCGGCCATCAGATTCGGCGGATTCGAGGGTGGCCCCCAGTAATGAAAAAACCCCGAATCTGGCGAGAGATTCGGGGCTTTAGTGCACCCCCCGGGACTTGAACCCGGAACCCACTGATTAAGAGTCAGTTGCTCTGCCAATTGAGCTAGAGGTGCGTTGGCAACCGAAGTTGACCGAGAAGAAACGATAGCACCCCACCATGAACCTCGACAAATCCGCACGGTTGTCGTGCCGCCGGACGGTCACTGGGGCGGCATGCGCAGGGCAGCATCCATTCGAATCGTCTCGCCGTTGAGGTAGTCATGTTCGGCGATCATGAGCACGAGTTGCGCGTACTCGTCTGGGTGCGCAAGCCTTGCCGGGAATGGGATGTCGCGAGCCAACGCCTCGCGGGTCTCCTCGCCGAGCCCGGCGAGCATCGGCGTGTCGACGATGCCGGGCGCGATGGTGTTGACCCGGATGCCGGACCGGGCGAGGTCGCGCGCAGCGGGAAGCGTCATCGCGACCACTCCGCCCTTCGACGCGGCGTAGGCCACTTGGCCGATCTGGCCGTCGAACGCCGCGATCGACGCCGTGTTAATGATGACGCCGCGCTGGCCGTCGGCATCGGGGTCACGGTCGGCCATCACGGCGGCGGCGAGCCGCATCACGTTGAAGGTGCCGATCAGATTCACCTCGATGGCACGCCGGAACAAGTCGAGGTCATGGACACCGCGCGAGGACACCAGTCGGGCGGCCGGGGCGACCCCGGCGCAGTTCACGGCCAGCCGAAGCGGCGGGCCGTCCGGGTCGAGCGTGTCGAGGGCTCGGGCGACCTCGTCGGCGCTTGCGACATCCGCGGCGACGTACCGGACTCCCGGAGGCATCGCTCCTGCCCGCTCGATGGCCGCCGGCAGGTCGAGGCCGATGACGGATGCCCCGCGCCCGGCCAGCGCGCGGGCAGTGGCGGCCCCGAGCCCCGATGCGGCGCCGGTGACGACCGCGCTGATTCCCTCGATCTGCATGCCGCTCCCTTGCCGCGCGAAACCGCGGCGCGAGCCGCGCCGCCAGTGGCGAGTCTAGGCACCCGCCGGTCGGCGCGCATCGCGACGCGCGTCCGCGAGGCGCCGGTCAGCAGGCACGGTCCCCCATCCGCCCGGCAATAGGCTGGAGACCATGACTGACAACCGCCTCGCACCCGGCGACACCGCCCCCGCGTTCACGCTCATCGATCAGGACGGCAACTCGGTGTCGCTGTCCGACTACGCGGGTCGGAAGGTCATCGTCTACTTCTACCCGGCCGCGATGACGCCGGGGTGCACCACGCAGGCGTGCGACTTCCGCGACAGCCTCAACTCCCTGGCGGGAGCCGGCTACCAGGTACTCGGCATCTCCAAGGACAACGCTGCCAAGCAGAAGCAGTTCGAAAACAAGGAACACCTGAACTTTCCGCTGCTCAGCGACGAAGACCTCGCGGTGCACCACGCCTATGCCACCTGGGGACCGAAGTCGCTCTACGGCAAGATCATCGACGGCGTGATCCGTTCCACCTTCGTCATCGACGGGCAGGGCACGATCGAACAGGCCCTGTACAACGTGAAGGCCACCGGGCACGTGGCGATGCTGCGCAAGCGGCTCGGGATCGACGCGGCCTGAGGTCGCCCGCCGCCTCCGCGGCCGCCCTCAGACGGCCGAGCGCTGACTGACCAGGTCCACGTGCATCGCGGTCTGCGCGAGCGCGGATCGCAGCATGAAGCCTGACAGGTTCACCCAGCCGGCCGACCAGGTGAGCGACGCCGCGATGCTCCACACGCTCGGGTTAGCCAGGGTCTCGAGCGCCGCGGCGACCTCATCCGTGCGGCGCCGATGGTGGCTCAGGATGTCGTCGACGCGCTCGCCCAGACCGCTGAAGCGATATCCGTGCCCAGGCAGGGCTTCATAGTCGCGGATGTCGCGGACGCTTGCACTGCTGCGGATGTCGTCGCCCGCACCACCAAGCGCCGCGAGCGAGTCGAGGTAGTCGGCGAGCGGGTTGCCCTCGGTCGGGCCACCCAGGCCGACGCCCGGGTATATCGTCGGCAGCACGTGGTCGCCGGTGAAGACCAGACGCGCGGCGTCGTCGACCAGACAGATGTGCCCGTTGGTATGCCCTGGCGTCCATAACACCCGCAGGCTGCGGCCCGGGACATTCAGGATGTCGTCGTGCTCCAGCCGCTGGTCGGCGGTAAACGGCGGCCCGGCTGACTGTGCCGCCGCGGCCGCTGCCGACGCCTCAAGCTCGGCCCGCCGGTCATCCGGAACCTGCCACGCGGCCAGCGGCGGCGGCACGTTTCGCTCCCCCGCGTCCAGCGCGAGCTGGTCCAGCCGGTGCAGGGCCACCGGCGCCGCGGTGGCGCGCCGGATCCGCTCGGCCATGCCGAGGTGATCGTGGTGCAGGTGAGTCACCACGACGGAGGCGACGTCATCCGGTGCATGGCCGATCTCGGCGAGCGCCGCCAGCAGTGACTGCCAGTTCTCGTCGGAGTCCATGCCGGGATCGATGAGGTGAATTCCGCCGCCGGAATCACGCACCAGGTAGCTGAGTGTGTACGGCACATGCTCGTTCGGCAGGTCTACGCCGAGCGCCCACACGCCATCGCGCACTGATTCCAGCGGTGGCAGCCCGCCGGTCTGCGCCGCGGTGTACTGGGCCTCACTGGTGGGCTGCATGCTCAATCCTCTCGCGGCGGGCGCGTGGTCGACCGGATCACACCGGGCGAGAACAACAGTACGAGCACGAGCACCGCCGGCGCGAGCAGCGCCCAGCCGATGTCCGGGCGGGGTTCGGGGCCCTGGAAGCTGCCGATGGCCACCGCGATCTGCAGAACCTGCCAGACCACGGCCGCTCCGCGGATCCACGGACGCTGCCGCCACGCGTTCACGGCGATGACCCCGAGCCAGACGGCCGCGAGGGCCGTGATCACCAGGAGGGCGACCGCGCTCGCATACGAGGTCGGCCGATCGACCAGCAACTCAATCAAAAGGAAGATGGCAGAGCCGGCCAGTAAAACACACTCAGCGAACAGGAGTATTACCAGCAGGTAGACGGAAGATGACGGCCGAGTGCGATTCACAGAGATATCCCATACAGAACTATTGATTTGGCGTTGCCCTTATGAGAACCTATCTGAGGTTGATTTGAGGCCTACAACGCGGTGGGCATAACCCTAACTATCCTCTCCCCTCAGAATCTCAGGTCCTCTTGACCTGAGATTTTTCGCGATGCCCCAAAGGAGTACCCATGGATTGGCGCGACAAAGCCGCCTGTCTCACCGCAGACCCCGAGCTGTTCTTCCCGGTCGGTAATACCGGTCCTGCTGTAGACCAGATCGAGAAGGCAAAATCCGTGTGCGGACGGTGCTCCGTCACCGAACTATGCCTGCAGTATGCACTCGAGACCAACCAGGACTCCGGTGTGTGGGGCGGGCTGAGCGAAGACGAGCGCCGCGCGCTCAAGCGACGTGCCGCTCGCGCACGCCGCGCTTCCTAGAACTCGCGCTCCTAGACAACGCAGCGAAGCGGCCCGGCGATCACATCGCCGGGCCGCTTCTGTTTTCCACTTTCTACTTCTTCTTCCTGAGGTAGTGCAGCGGCACGTCGATCGTGACCTCGGTGCCCTCACCCTCGAGGGTGTGCCAGTCGATCGTTCCGCTCAGCTCACCCTGGATCAGGGTGCGCACAATCTGTGTGCCGAGGCCCGAGCCGACCTTGCCCTCCGGCAGGCCGACCCCATCGTCGATCACCTTGACCACCAACCGGTCGGTGGTGCGGCTGGCCTGAATCTCCACGTTGCCCTCACGGCCGGCGAGGCCGTGCTCGACCGCGTTGGTCACCAGTTCGGTCAGCGCCAACGCCAACGGGGTGGCGTATTCGCTGGGCAGGGTCCCGAATCCGCCGGTGGATTTCGGATGCACCGTGGTGTTGTGACTCGCGGCCACCTCGGCCACGAGCAGCAGCACCCGGTCGAACACCACGTCGAAGTCGACATCCTGATTCAGTCCCTCAGACAGGGTGTCGTGCACGACGGCGATGGCGCCAACCCGGCGCATGGCCTGGTTCAGCGATTCGCGCGCCTCGTCGCTGTGGGCGCGCCGGCCCTGGATGCGCAGCAACGACGCCACGGTCTGCAGGTTGTTCTTGACCCGGTGGTGGATCTCCCGGATCGTGGCGTCCTTGGTGATGAGTTCGCGTTCCTGGTGCCGCACCTCGGTCACGTCGCGGCAGAGCACGATGGCGCCGACCCGCTCCCCGCGGTTGCGGATCGGGATCGCGCGCAGTGACACGGTTACCCCGCGGGCCTCGATGTCGGTGCGCCACGGCGCCCGGCCGGTGACGACCAGCGGCAGCGATTCGTCGACGATGAGTTTGCCGCTCAGCAACTGGGTGGTGACCTCGGCGAGCGACTCGCCCTCCAACTCACCGGCGAAGCCCATCCGGTTGAACGCGGACAGGCCGTTCGGGCTGGCGAAGGTGACCATCCCGTCGACGTCGAGCTGGATCAGACCGTCGGATGCGCGCGGGGCACCGCGGCGCGGTCCGCTGGGCGCCGCCAGGTCGGGGAAGTCGCCGGCCGCGATCATCTTGAACAGGTCGTTGGCGCACTCGTTGAAGGTGAGCTCCTGACGGCTCGGCGTGCGCGCCTCGCTCAGGTTGGTGTGCCGGGTGATCACGGCGATCGGATGCTCGGTGGTCTCCTTGCCGCTCGGCGTGAGCCGGCGCAGCACCGGTACCGCGCGCACCCTGGTCGGGGTCTCCTCGTACCAGTCGGGCGCCGCGGTGTCCACGATCTTCGCGCTGTTGAACGCCTCGGTGACCTGCTGGTTCCACTCCGGCTTGATGCGCTGGCCGACAAAGTCGCGGTAGAACAGCGTCGCGGCGCTGGAGGGCCGGGCATGCGCCACGGCGACGAAACTGTCGTCGGCGGTGGGCACCCACAGCACGATGTCGGCGAAGGCGAGGTCGGCGAGCAACTGCCAGTCGCCGACGAGCAGATGCAGCCACTCGATATCGGCTTCGGTGGAGCGCCCGTGCGCCTGGACAAGATCACTGAGGGTCGACACGTCTCAAGGCTAACCGGTGACCCGTGCCGGGTTTCCCACCTTCCGCAGCGACCGTTTCGGCTTCGCACTGGCGGGCCGCGGCAGCACGCTGGATGTCACGAGCGTTCGGACGGCGATCCGCGCAGCTGACTTGCCCGCGACATCCGTCAATGTGACGCCGCCGAGCAGCGCGGCGTCGAACGCGGCCCGGTCGTAGGGAATCAGCGCGGGCGCCGAGATCCCGCCGAACCGGTACAGCGTCTGGGCGACCTGGCCGGCCGGGTCTAGCCCGATCGCGCTGGAGCGCACCCGGTTCATCACCACGCTGACCCGATGCGTCGACACGGTCTCGAGCAGGTCGACGTGCGCGCGCAGAAACCGGGACAGCCCGACCGGGTCGGCCGCGCCGACGGCGATCACGTGGTCGGCCTCGCGCAGGGCGCTCACCGTCGCGGCGTTGCGGCGTGGGGCGAACAGGTCGCTCGACACCTCTTCATCGTGCTCGAGGCTGAACCCGGTGTCGACCACGACGTAGTCGACCCAGTCCCGCAGGGCGGTCAATACGGCGGCGACACGGGATGCCGACAGCTCGGGCCACCGGTCTGGCCGGCCGATCCCGGTGAGCACCCGAAAACCGCCGTGCCGCGACCGGTAGTGCTGCGCGATCCGGTCGAGTTCCTGCCCGGTGAGCGCGTCCGCTCCGGCCAGCCGGCAGGCCGCGGCGAAACCGGGAGACTCGTCGAGCAGGCCGAGCGCGGGCGCGATCGTGCCGCTGTAGGTGTCGACATCGGCGAGCGCCACCGCATATCCGGCCGCCGCGATCTCCGCGGCGAGGGCGATGGCGATGCTGGTGCGCCCCGGCGCTCCCGCCGGACCCCACACCGCCAGCACGGTTCCCCGTCCCGGCGACCGGGTGACGGGAGCCGGCTGCACCTCGACCGCATGCCCGGTCAGCACCTGCTCCACCTCGGCCCAGTCGCTCTCGGCCGGCAGCACTTCATACAGGCCGAGGGCCGCAGCGTGGCGCCGTTCCGCTTCCGATTCGGCGAGCGCGATCAGTCGCACTCCGGCCGAGTCGGCCTCGGCCAGCAATCGGGCGGTGAGATAGCGGGCGGATGCCGCGACCACCGCCGCCTGCGCGCGGCGGTCGGCAATCACCACCGCCAGCTCGTCGGCGGAGTCGCAGCGGGCGACGATGGCATGCCCGTAACGCCGGCACTGATCGGCCAGGCGGTCTTCCAGAGCCAGCGGCACCGCGAACGCCAGCGTGGCCACGGTCAGCCCCTCACCGGGATGCCGACCGGCACGAGCGATAACGCCGCGTCGTTCGCGATTACTTCGAGCACGCTGGCGAGCCGGTCCCGCGGCACCAGCACTTCGACGGATGACCCGTTCCCGCCGCCGACGATGCCGTCGTCTTCGACCACCGCCACCACGAGCGCTCCCCCGACAAGCACCGCGGGAGCCTCGAACGCGCCGGATTCGCCGATGCGCGCCGCCCACAAATCCACGCCGACGCCGGCCTCGATCGCGTTGCTGAGCGGCTGTGTCACCTCGATCACGACCGCGGCGAGCCGGGCACCGGCCTGCGCGCCGACCGCCGCGAGCGGAAGCAGTTCGCCGGCTGCCACCGCCCGGGTGAGCACCAGGCCATCCGCGGGCAGATCGTCGAAGCCGATGTAGCGCGACTGCGCCTCACCCAGCCGCACGCTGTGCGACACCAGGTCGTCGGCGTCGATGTGCTGCCCAGGGCTGAGCGCCGAGCGCGCCGCGTAAACCTGAACCGTGCTGTCGCTCGCCGCCACGATGCTGACCACACCCACCACCGACCCGGCGACCAGCAGCAGCCCGATCCCGAACCGGGGATCGAGCCAGAACGATCGCGGACGCACATCGCGCGGCGTGGGTGTTCTGGCCATTCCCTGTCTCCCTCGGCACCGGAGGTCACGGTGAGTGTTCTGCACCCATAGTGCTGAAGATCGCGACAGCGCGAGGAAGTTATCCACAGGCGGCATCCGTCTTCTCCGCAGCAGCCGTCACTGGCGCATAATCGGGGCATGAACGAGACCCCTGCCGACGCGCTCGGCCGCTTTCTCTCGATCGCCGACACCGCCGAGGTGTTGAACGTGACCGTCGATGAGGCGTTCGCGCTGGTGCGGTCTGGCGAGCTGGCGGCAATCCGGGTCGGGGCGTCCGGGCCGTGGCGGGTGGAGCGCAACGTGTTGGAGTCGTTCATCGAGGCCCAATACGAAGAGGCCCGCCGGATCAGCCTGTGGAATCAGGCCGAGTTCACCGACCTGCCCGAGCTGTTCGACCGTCAGCCGCCCGGCGGCTCACATCTGCAGCAATAGCACCTGGTCGAACGGCACCACCCGGTACTGGGTGACCGCGGATTCCCGCCGGGCGTCATTCGTCGCGTGCACCGCCAGGTCGAGGTGGTCGCGGCCCACCCGGTCGATCGTGCCGTGATGGGCAGCCAGCCTGGTGGTGATCTGCACGCTGCTGCGCCGCCGGCACAGGTCGCGCAGCACGAACGGCAGCCCCAGCCGTTCCGACAGTTTCGGCGTGCGGTCATCGGCTGAGCCTGTCATCTCGATGCTCGCAGCCACCAGGTCGCGGGGCAGGATGAGCGCGGCGATCGCCGCGATCGGCAGAATGCACTGCGGGTGACGCCGGGTCTGCTCAACGAGCGTGCCAGACATCCAGTCGCGGCCAAACGCAATGGGCCGGATCACAAGGTGGCGGTCGTTGGCGAGCACCAACTGGATGTCGGATCCCACCGCGTGCAGCGCGATAAGCCGGTCGCGCAGGACGAGCCGGCCGAGCCGCAGCCGCTCCTCCTCGGCGCGGAGGTCGACTTCCTCGGCGCTGAGCCCCTGCTCGAGCTGGCTCTCAAGGTCGTCGAAGAGGTTCTCCCACCGCATGGGGACACGCTATCCACAGCCGCGCCTCGGCGCGCGGATTATCCACAGGTGTTGTCAGGAGACGATCAATTTGAGCCTTTGCCGAGATAGATGAGCCTTGGAGGCCGAGCGGTATCGCTGGACGACCGTCTCCGAGGAGGATATGCCCGAGGGCCGGACCCTGAACGGCACTCATTAAGGGGCAGGCTCAGCTCAGCGCGCGTCTCCAGTACGTGCCACCTGCAGGTCGTGGTTCGAGAGAGAAGTCCGCACAAAACGTTGCCTCTCCGTGCCGTGCTGTCCGAGTGGAGCCGAGCCGAACCCGCGAGTTCATGACTGGCTCCCACATCGGTCGTCCACGCGTTGTTGGGGTTCTTGATCAGCGCACCTTCGTTGAGGAAGAGCCGGATGTCGGGAGCAGATCCCGTCCGAAAGTCGGTGAGGGCCACCCAGACAGTTCCATCGTCTCCACGCGCTATTTTGACAGACCCGGTAAAACTTCATGCGCGTCGAGCAACCATGAGTCGACGGTAGCGTCAACTGTGCATACGTCTGCACGGGTCATGGCACTGGCTATGCAGACCCCACCGCGGGTCCGGCGTCGAATGCGACACTAGGCGGAAGACCGAGTGGGCGTGGGCGCGATCTGTTTCGCATGTTGGACAGAATGCTGACCGTCGGCCTAACCCGATTCGGGGACGCTGAACGAACGAGCCGGATGCTGAACGGACGAGGGTCCTCGGTCACCGCCGAGGCGGATATTCCAGATGCTCTCGACCGCGCGGCCGTACTGTTTCGCGCGGCGGTCTAGCCCTTTCACCCCTGCCGACGACCTCGAGGACGTCAGCAGGGGGTGAATCTACGGCGCCGAATCGGCGAGGTAGGCGATGCCACTGATCAGCTGCGCACATGCGCCTTGGACGATGTGCGGCCGAAGTGCTTCATGACCACCTCCGCGAGCTCAGCGGGCTGCTCTTCCGGGATCCAATGGCCCGCTTTTTGACAGATGTGTTCATGCACTTCGCCATCGACGAGCGGACGTAGCGAGTCGGCGACCTCGTGGGCGCGCCCCCACCCACCGGCACCTCCGACTGCGAGCACGGGCATCGAAATCGGCGGGGCTGCTGAGGCATCGGCCCTATCTTGCTCGAAGGCGCGGTAATATCCGAAGCCAGCTCGGAGGACGCTGGGGTCGCGGTACCAGCGCACGTATTCTGCGCGATCTTCCTCGCAGATCGCGGCCGGGGTCGCGCCATAATTGTCAAAGAACCAGCCAAGGTAGACGGACTCACGACCGGTGACGAGCGCTTCTGGCAACTCAGGGGTCTGGTGGAACGGGTGGTGCCATCGGCGCCCACCTTGGCTCATGAGCGGTACGGCCGCGCTCGGCACCGCCACGTCCACGACGGCCAGGGTCGCCACCGCCTCTGGATGATATGCGGCGAGCAAGTAAGCGACGACGCCGCCCCAGTCGTGGCCGACCACGTGGAAGCGCTCGATGCCGAGGTCGTCTTGCATGAACGAGACCAGATCGTTTGCGATGGAACGCTTGTCGTATCCCGTGCCCGGGTCCTTACTCTGTCCCAAACCTCGCAGGTCCGGAGCAACGACTGTGTGGCTTTCTTGCAGCGCGGGGATGACGCGGCGCCAACAGTGACTAGTCTGTGGCCAACCGTGAAGGAGCAGTACCGCCTCCCCGTCACCGGCGCGCAAGTAATGTATGCCGGCGGGGGACTTCGTGGACTCGATGCTCATGCGGCACCCCCAATGGAGGCATCCTGCGATTGCTTGGCGAGTACCTTCCGCCCGCTTGTCTCTGGGGCGATGACGGCAGCAACGAGCGAGACGAGCACTGCGCCCAGAAGGATCAGCATGATTGGTGTCGTGTTGGTCCCTTCCCCAGACAGTCCGAGCGCGATGACCGGCAGGGTTCCTGCGAGTGCTCCGATCACCTGGTACGACAGCGAGACGCCGGTGTACCTGACTCGAGCGGGGAACAACTCAGTGAGCCACGCGCCGTAAACGCCGTATCCGACGCACCAGGCGATCATGCCGAGAGCCACAGCGGTCACGCCGGCGGCGAAGTTCCCTGAGTCGAGCATCGTGAAGAAGAACGGCGAGAGGACTGCGATGAGCGCTAAGGAGGAGAGGAAGACGGGTTTCCTGCCGAAGCGGTCGGAAGCCGGGCCGACCAGGAGAATTACGGGAAGGCCAATCGCCGAGCCGATCACGGTGCCGTAGAGGCCGACCTCCGACGGCATCCCCGCCAGGCGGAGGTGCGCGAGTGCCACGGTTGTGAACGTGTAGTACGAGGCGAAGATGATGACGGTAATGCCCAGTGCCAGCAGTAGTCTGCGCCAGCTGGATTGGAGTAGATCAACGACGGGGATCTTGTGCTGGCGCGCTTCGTCGCTGATGGCCTTGAACACTGGCGTCTCCTCCACCTTTAAGCGGGTGTAGATGCCGACTGCAACCAGGAGCGCGCTGAGCAGGAATGGGATTCGCCAACCCCACGCAAGGAACTGCTCGTCCGTGGTCATGCTGATGAGGATCAGCACAACCGCGTTGGCAAGCAGCGTGCCGGCGGGCGATCCCAGTTGCGCGAAGCTTGTCGCTCGGCCGCGGCGCGCCGTTCCGGCGTGCTCTCCGAGGAAGATCACGGCACCGCCCCACTCGCCGCCAATCGCGGCGCCCTGAATGATGCGCAGGATAACGAGCGCCAGCGGCGCGAGCACACCGACCTGATCGAAGGTCGGAAGACACCCAATCAACACCGTCGAGACGCCCATCAGCATGAGAGTCAGCGTCAACGTGCGTTTGCGCCCTATCCGGTCGCCGAGCGCACCGAAGATGAGCGCTCCCACAGGGCGCGCGAGGAAACCTGCGGCGAACGTCGACAGGGCTAGCAGCGTTCCAGCGAAGGGCGAGGCGTCCGGGAAGAACAGAGGACCGAAGACGAGGGCGGCGATCGCGCCATAAACAATGAAGTCGTAGAACTCCAACGTATTGCCGATGGTGCCTGCCAGCAGCACGCGGCGGGGCGCTTGCCGTTGGACGTCCAACGGTGGCGCGGTCATTGTTTTCTCTGGGGTGACAGGCATGGGTCCTCCTACGGCGTTGTTAGGTAGGACCAAATTGTGGCTTGGAGGTACCAGAAAGTCAAGCCGTCGTATCCACCGACTGTGGCGTGGGCACGTTCTCAGTGGCGGTGAGGGAGTCGATGTGCTCGAAGTGCCGGTCCATCGCCGCCATCGCCGCGACCGGGTCGCGGGACTTCACAGCGTCTAAAATGACGCGATGCAAAGCTCGCATCTCGTCGATGTCGGTCGCTAGGGCGAGCATGCGTTGACGCCGCGCCGTCACCGACGCTTTGAGCAAGTCACCAATCGCCTCGGAGAAGAAAATCAGCGCGTCGTCCCCGGACGCGTGAAACAGGCTGCGGTGGAACGCCAGATCGGCTTCATACAACTCGTCCGGGTCCGTCGTCGATTCCATCCGCAGGACGGCCTCTTCCGCATATGCGATGGGCACCGGGCTTGCACTTTCGGCCGCCCCTTTGGCGGCCTGCCGTTCTAGCGCCACGCGTATTGTCTGAAAAGCTTCGCCGCCACCGAGCGGGGAAGCGGACAAGCCCAGCCGCAAGGCTTGAGCGACGTCGCTTGGGGCCATCGTGCGCGCGAAGGTCCCCGCAGAGCCGCGACGCTCAAGAGCACCGGCGCTCTCTAGTTCCCGCAGGCGGCTCCGAATGGCGGTCCGGGACGCACCAACCAGCTCCGCCAACTCGCGCTCGGGCGGAATGCGACCCCCAGGCCCGACTTCTTCTATGAGTCGCAGCAATGCGCTGAGCAATGCGTCAGTCATGCGTCCTCCCTTGAACGTCCTTCTATCGTAGAAGACCCGGACGCACTTGGTTGGCGTGGATTGAACTCGGTACTACCAAGTGTTACCATTCAAATACCAAGCGATGAAGCCGTGGAAGAAGGAGTACGACATGGATGTGATGATCACCAAGGATGTCCTGGGCGAGGAAACGGAGGGAGACCTCACCGAGTGGCTCGTCGCCGACGGCGATCAGGTGACAGCTGGACAAGCAATTGCTCAGATCGAGACCGCCAAAGTCATGCTGGACATTGAAGCGCCATCGGCGGGAAAGATCACACTCCTTGTCGATTCGGGTGATGTGTTCGAGCTCGGAGCCACCATCGCGAGCATCGCGTGATTGACACATCAGCGGCAGCTCCCACGTTTGATCTCGCCCGCCAAGGGCGAGAGTCGCTGGCCGAAATGATCACGATCCGTGAGTTCGAATCGAGATTGCCCGCCTACGCGAAACAGGGGCTGATCCGCGGATCGACGCATCCGTCGGTAGGGATGGAAGCCATCGCGGTGGGCGTCTCGCAGCACCTGACTGCGACAGACTCGATTGCCAGCAACCATCGCGGTCACGCACACTGCATCGCGAAGGGCGCGGACCTCGGGCGAACGCTGGCTGAGATCTTTGGGCGCCGCGATGGGTATTGCGGAGGCAAAGGCGGATCCATGCACATTGCGTCCGCAGAGCTCGGCATCCTCGGCACCAACGGCATCGTCGGAGCCGGGATCGGCCTGGCCGTCGGTGCCGCCCTCTCGGCACAGCTCGCTGAATCCGGGGACGTCGCGGTCGCCTACTTCGGGGATGGTGCCAGCAATCAGGGGGTGCTCGCTGAAGCCTTTAACCTCGCAGCCATCTGGCGACTTCCGGTGATCTTCATTTGCGAGAACAACCACTTCGCGCAGTCGGCTACCTTCGACGAGATGATCGCCCAGCCGATGGTATCGAAGCGAGGCGAAGCGTACGGGGTGCCGTCGTACGACGTCGACGGAATGGACGTCGCCGCGGTGAGCGACGCTGCAGCGGCAGCAATCAGCGCGGCACGGGCAGGAAACGGACCGACCTTCCTCGTCGCCGACACCTACCGCTACCTCGGTCACATGGCAGACGACACCGAGATCTATCGGACTCGGGAAGCTGTCGAAGCCGCACATGCCCGCGACCCAATCGCGCGGCTCACCAAGCGACTCATCGACGGTGCCGTCCTCGACGACGCCGAACTCGAACAAATTCATCAGGACGCGGTGCGCGCCGTCGACGCCGCATACGCGTTCGCCGATGCCTCACCGTTTCCCGCGGTCGGCACAGCATTTACCGACGTAGAAGCGAGCGCATGATGGCCAACCAAAATCTGACCACTTGGCGGTCGCTGAACCTCGCTCTCCACGATGCGTTCAGCGAAGACCCGCGTCTCCTTATTATGGGCGAAGACATCACCACGTGGGGCACCGGCGGGGGTATATACGGCGTCACCAGGAAGCTGGCGTCCTCGTTCGGGCGTAGCCGCGTCCGCGACACTCCCATCAGCGAGGAAGTCATTCTCGCCGCCGGTGTCGGAGCGGCCATGACCGGCACACCCACCATCGTCGAGATCATGTACTCCGACTTCACCCTCCTCGGCCTCGATGCGCTCATCAACCAGGCCGCGAAAGCTCGCTACATGTTCGGTGGCCAGTTCAAAGTCCCACTTGTGGTACGCACTAACGGCGGCTCTGGCATCGGCAAGGCAGCGCAGCACTCGCAGTCGCTCGAAACCCTTTTCGCACACATTCCGGGGCTAGAGGTCGCCGTTCCGGCAACCCCGGACGACGCGTACGGTTTGCTGCGCAGCGCGATCGCCAGCCCGAACCCGACGATCTTCCTTGAGCACAAGGATCTCTATTTCGACAAAGGCCCGGTCTCTGGTGCGGCGATCCCCTTCGGCGTCGCCCGCATCGCCCGTCCGGGGCAACATGTAACGCTCGTCGCAACTCAACGCGCATTGCGCTGGTGCCACGAGGCGGCGAATGAGCTCTCGGCGCAAGGGATCGAAGCCGAAATCGTAGATCCGCGGACCTTGCACCCGCTCGACTTTGAAGCCGTGCGCCGGTCAATCCAGAAAACCCGCAACCTCGTCGTTGTGCACGAAGCTGTTCAGGACTTCGGATGGGGCGCGGAGATTATCGCCCGCGCAGCCACGGAGTGCTGGCAGCACCTCGACAACGCACCAGCACGGCTGGGTGCGGCGCGGACTCCGGTGCCATACAGCGCCGCGCTGGAAGCAGCGATTGTTCCGCAGGTGCACGAGATCGTCGAAACGGTTCAAAGAATGCGAGCAATCAACATCGACGCCGAACTCACTGCGAGGAACTGATGAGCCAGCTCACCCGTCCCAGCGTGGGCTTCCTCGGACTCGGCGCCATGGGGTTACCCATGGCTCGACGGATATTAGAAGGCGGCTACCGCGTAATCGCGGCGGACATCGCCCAGGGTCGAGTCGACATGGCCAAAGACGCCGGCATCGCCGCCAGCACAGACGCCGCAGCGCTAACAGAGTGTCAGGTGCTAATCGTGATGGTCGCCACCCCAGAAGACCTCGCATCTCTCGCGTCAAGCGAGATCTTCTCGCAGTCGACTGCGATCGAGCTGGTTTGCGTGATGAGCACCGTCGGCGCCGATGCCGTGATCGGTTTTCAGCACGTGATGGCACCCCTCAGCATCGGAGTCGTGGACTGCCCAGTCACCGGCGGTGTCGCGGGTGCAGAGAGCGGCGGCCTGACAATCTTTGCGGCCGGAGCCGCCTTCGAAGTTCAGCTCGCTGCGGAGATCCTGTCGCACACCGGCACAGTCAAACATTGTGGCACCCGCGTCGGCGACGGGCAGCACGTCAAGGTTGTTAACCAGGTCTTAGCAACTTCACACGTCGTGGTCGCTGCAGAGGCCCTTGCTCTGGCCACACGTCTCGGCCTGGACCCGAAGACGACACTGCAGCTGATTTCTGAGGGCGCCGGTAGTTCCTGGATGCTTATTGATCGCGGACCACGGATGATCCAAGACAGCAGCAGCCGTGAGGCAGTTACTCATCTATCCATCCTCGCCAAAGACGCACAGCTTGCTCTCCAAGCCGCAGCGGGTGTCGGACTGGATGCCGTAGTTCTTCGAGCGGCATCCGAGCAGTGGAGGGCCGCGATACGGCACGGGCTCGCGGAGCACGACGATTCAGCCATCATCAATATCTATACGAACAGCGCCTCCAGCTAACAACGTCATGACCCAACGCGCTCGCCTTCGCCCGGTGGCGGCAAGTGAGCGTCACCAGGATGGCCAGCAACTCGGTGACGACTCGGACGCGCTCCGCGGCTGGTGCAACGTGCCGGGATCCATGGCCACCGAAGCCGCTGCCGAGTCCTGATGGGCGAGGTGCTCGACAGCCTCGATTCGTTTGCGCAGTGCACACGTTCGGAAGAGGTCACCGAGCGCCTCGGGGTGCACGCGAGCCGCGTGGTCCTCAGTTACCATGCGTGGGGATCCTTCAGCGTAGGTCGTCCGCGACGCTGATGAGCACCTTTCCGGTGACTCCGTCTTCAACGGCATCGTGAGCGGCTGCCGTGTCCTCGAGTGAGAACCACGTCAGCGGCAGCCCGGCTTCCGCGCCCACGGGAAGAGCACCCGCCTCGAGCGCGGCAGTGATGTCTTCCGCGGCGACGGCGAGTGCCTCCCGCCCGACGGTGTAGAGCAGCAGTCCCTGCCAGCGAACGTTCTTCGCATAGCTGGTCATGATCGGAGCGGTGAACTCGTCGCCGTTGTTGTTCGCGTAGTACGCGATGCTGCCGTGGTTGGCGAGCACCTCTACATCGAGCGCAGCGTTCTGAGCGGGTGCGACTTCGACAATGTGGTCGACGCCGCCTGGAGCGACGGAATACACCCTGGCCGAGAGCTCGCCATCCGGGTACTGAAAAACGTGATGCGCGCCCGCTGCGCGGGCGAGTGCTGCCTTGTCGTCGTTGCTGACCGTGGCAATCACGGTCGCACCTGCCCATACCGCCAGTTGGATCGCGGCGTGCCCGACGGCCCCAGCTCCGCCCTGCACCAGCACCACACGGCCATCGAGGGTGCCGGGTGCGAGACGCGCCGGGCCGAACTCGTGCACGGTGAGCGCACGGTGGGCGGTCATCGCGGGAACGCCCAGGCTGGCGGCGACGTCGAACCCGATGCTGTTGGGCAGACGGACAACGCGGCTTGCCGGCACGACCGTGAACTCCTGCGCTGTCCCCGTCGGACGCTGGTGGGCGGCGAGGAAGAGCCATACGCGGTCGCCGATCCTCAGATCCTCGACGTCCGAGCCGACAGCATCGACGACGCCGGCGCCATCCTGGTTCGGGACAACCTCTTCGAACTCGACGGGCTTGCTCGCGCGGGCCTTCCAATCCGTCGGATTGACGCCCGACACGGCGACACGGACTCGCACCTCATCCGGGCCGGGCGCGGCGGGCTCGCGGTCGGTGAGTTCGAGGACCAATGAGGGGCCGGACCGAGAGTAGATGATGGCTCGCATGATGTGTGCAAGGTGGGAGCGGCGGCGAATATTCCCTGACGCCGTCCACAGACAACCACGTGATCGCGGGACGATCGCCAAGCGCGTATCGCTATCGAGAGGTCAATCACGCTGGGCCACGATTGCAGTCGCAGGCGGAATCGTGCAGTCGACGCTCGCCGCGAGCTGGCGAGTCCGAGTGTCCGTTTGAGGGACCCTCAAAGGGCAGCGGAAGCAGCAAGAACGAGGCAGTCGGACACTCAACCAGCAGCGGCTGAAGCAGCGAGGGTGATCGCCCAGGTCCTGTGGGTTAGACGGACCAGATGATTCGTTGGAACGAATCAGGACCCTGAGCGGGCTGGTTCACCCACATAGCCCACATCCAACTGCGCCGCAACCTGAGCGGCAAAGTCGGGGTCACGATAAATGCGCGCAACGACGTCGTCTGCGATCTTGTGCACGTCGATAGGTCCCGCGTATTCGACCGTTCCCTGCGCCGGGAAGTAGAGATCAGCCCTGGGAGAGTAGGCGCTCTCTCCGTTGTCGCCGTAGGCGGTAATGACGTGGTCGAACACGAGCTGCACCTTGGTGGTGAAGATGTCCATTGTGTACGGCGCCTCAGGGAGCCCTCGGTCAAGGACACGTCGGATCGTGCTGTTGACGTCGTTTGTCGCGGCCACCTTGCGACGCCAGTCCTGGACAAGCTTGTCGTGGAGGTGCGTCAAAAGCTGCCTCGCGCTCGCCTTCACGGTCTCACGCTCGTCGGTGGTCAGCACGGGATCTGGCTGGGTCAGCAGGTCGAAGATCGCGAGTTCTTCCTCAGTCATGCCTTCGCGGACAGAGCGGCCTTCTTCTTTGGTCAACGTTTGCGTGAGTTCAATCAGACGGTGGAGATATTCATCGATGTTGACGCTTCCAGCGTTGTAGTCCGAGATCAGCTGTTCAATCCGCTCGACGAGTTCGTACCGCGTCGGATTGCGCGCCGCCGCACTGATGGCCTGCTGGCGCAATAGATGGGCTAGCCGGTCGGTCTCGGCACGCTTGCGCCCTGCGATCTTCGCAGCCAGTGCATCGAAGTCAATCAACGACAGGTCGATCAACGGATCCGGCTTGGCTCCTTCTGCTGCCGCGCGGATGACGTACTCCTCGGCACCTACAGATCGGTCGAGCAAGGCATCCACGGCGTCAGTGACCGCTGCGAGGTCAGCCTTGTGCAGCCTCGTGACGTCGGCGATGCGCTCGGCGAGGACCCGGATCGCGGCAACATTGCGTTGCTGCGCCGCAGCCTTCGGGTTAGGGAGGAGTGCCTTAAAGAGTTTCCGTACCTGGCGAGCCTTCTGCTGGAAGTTAGTCCGGGTGTCTTCGTCCACGAGGAGCGCCTCGACCGCTGCGTCGCGTTTCGCGATGTGGTCAAAACCTTCGGCATCGCGCATGGCGACGAGGTCCACCCCGAGACCAGCGCAGAACTGGAACAACTCGGCGACGGCTGCATCAAGCTCACCCGAAAGCGCGTCGACGATCTCGATGGGCGACTCGCCAGCACTTGCAGCACCGTAGATCGCCAGCGCCTTCTCAAGATTCCGGAAGACGCCGACATAGTCCACGATCAGACCATTGTCCTTCTCAGGGAAGACACGGTTGGCACGTGCAATGGTCTGCATGAGCGTGTGGTTCTTCATCGGACGGTCAAGGTAAACCGTCGACACGCTGGGGGCGTCGAAACCGGTCATCCACATCGCACAAACGAACACCAAGCGCAGCGGATCGTCGGCGTCCTTAAACTTCTCGGCAAGGTCCTCGCGATTCATTCGCTCCCGGTGAGGGCGGATGTCCAGGCCGAGGTCGTCAAGCATCTTCAACTCGTTCTGGCTCTGCGACACCACGACCGCCATGTCAGTGGTCTCCATCAATTCGATGCGTGAGGCCAGCCACGGTCGTTCCAACTCAGGAAGCGCATCATGCTGGTCCTTCAGTTCGGCAAGATGATCGGCCCACGCCTCCCCGACCATGTTGTACATGCGAACGCCAGCGGCCTTGTCGAGTCCGACGTACATCGCCTTGCCGCTGAATCCACGGCCAACGAAGTGGGTTACCAGGTCCTTGGCGATCGTCTTCAACCGCTCGGGTCGGGTCAGCAGCGTGTACTGCGTACCGAACGCTCTGGCCAGCTGGCCCTCGGCGTCCTCGTCAAGTTCGGCGTCTTCAAGGATGGCGTCAAGCTCGTCTGAAAAGTCTTCATTGACCAGCTGCAGTTCGGGGATGCGGTTCTCGTAGTACAGGGGCACCGTCGCACCGTCCTCGATGGCGTCCCGAAAGTTGTACACGCTCACGTACTCGCCGAACTGCTCGCGGGTTGCCTGTTCCTCGCCAGCGATCAACGGGGTACCGGTGAAACCCATCATCGCGGCATTGGGTAGCGCGGTGCGCATGTTGAGCGCAAGAGTGTCGTACTGGCTGCGATGCGCTTCGTCGGTGATGACGATGACATCGGAACGCTCCGAGAGCACCGGCATCTCCCGCTCGCCCAGGCCCTTGGACGGCTGGAACTTCTGGATCAAGGTGAATACGTAGCGGTGATCCGCAGCCAACAATTCCCGCAAGTGCGCGATCGACTCAGCGTGGACCCGCGCCTCAGGTGCGATGGCTCCGGCATCTGCGAACTCCCCATGCAGTTGGGTGTCGAGTTCTGTCCGGTCGGTGACCATCACGAAGGTCCACTTCCCCGCTACTTGGCGCAGCACCTTCTGCGTGAACCACAGCATCGAAAGGGACTTGCCCGATCCCTGCGTGTGCCAGAAGACACCGAGGCGCTTCCCTTGCTCAGCGCGTGCCCGGTACAGGTTCTCGATCGCGGCATTAACGCCGAGGAACTGGTGCGATCGCGCAGCGACCTTGATAAGGCCGCCGGGGCGCTCCATGTAGGCGACGAAGTTCTCGAACAAATCGAGCAAGATCGCCGGGTCGCACGTCCCCCGAAGCGCAGTTTCGAGCGCAATGGCACCGCGCGTCCCATCAGCGTCGATAACCTTCCAGTCGCTGAAGAATTCCCAGGGCGAGAACGTCGACCCCACCTTGGCCTCACTCCCGTTAGAGAGCAGCACGAAGCAGTTGGGAATGAACAGTTGAGGGACTGTGTCGCGGTAGTCCGTGAGGTTCGCATCGTAGGCGGACTTGATCGGCTCGTTGGGTTCCTTGAACTCCATTAGGACGAGTGGTACGCCATTGACGAACAGTGCGACGTCGAGACGCCGGCTGTGCAGGTTTCCCTTGACCCACATCTGTTGCACGGCCAGTAGGTCATTGTTGTGAGGATTCGCAAGATCGAGGTACGACACGGTTTCGATGCGCTTGTCACCGTTGATGTCAATCCACTCGGCGCGGTAACCATCACGCAGCAAGTCATAGACCTCACGGTTGGCACGAACGCGATCCAGGATGGACCGATCCTTGGTTAGCGCCTCGATCGCATCGTTGATCGAGGCGTCTGGCACATTTTCGAGGTTGAGTTTGCGCATGGCGAGCCGCAATCGATGAGTGAGAACGACGTCGTGTTGGGAGTCACGCCCGAGTGTGCCCTGGCGTCCGAGAGTCTCCTGGAAGGCGTCCAGCGGAGTCCATCCGAGTTGCTCAAGCAGCTCCATGCTTGGCTTCTCCACGTAGAAGTACTCCGGACCCGTGGGTGTCATAACGCCACCTGCTCCTCAATTAGCGCGTCGACGTCCAGCGTCGACAAGTCAATCTGGCCGGTCACTAGCTTTGGCAACAAGAGGTCCCGAAGCTTGGCAAGCGCGGAGGCTTCCGAACGCAGCTTCCAACCCAACTTGTGCATCGGGGCGACCTTGTCGGAGAAGGCGGCGTCGACGGATGCCTCGGGAATGACCACTTGGGCCTCCTCAAAGTCATTCGGGCGCACGGCGGGATATGCCGATCCCTGTGACCTACCGACCAGCCAATCCGAGAATCCGGTCGTTGATGTCATCTCGAACAGGAATGCAGACGAGACAGCCACGGGGGTCAGCACCGCCAACCCGGTTGAGGCAACCCAGTCCTCACCCGGCTCGACTACTAACGCATGGGCCCGACGGTTGGGGCGCACCGTTGCCCAGACTGTGTCACCCGGAGTGACTACCCTCCGTGCTCGACCCGGCGCATCTGGACCGGCGATGGAGGTCAGCTTGCCGATCTTCCGCTCAGACATTGCCGTGATGTCGAGGTAACGGATCACGTCATCCGCTCCGGGCTTTCGCGACGAACCGTTGACCTGGGCGACCGTTGCCAGCGGTTGGACTTTCCAGCCAACCGGGATTGGACCCTGTGCGGAGTCAGTGAGCGGGACGTCTTCGTGGCCGGGGTAGCGGAACTTCACGAACCACTCGCGGTACACGGCCCGAGCCATCTCGTCCAGTACCTCCACGCGCCGGTGGTTGTTCTCGATCAGCGCGTCGATGGAACGCAGAGTCCAAGCAATCACAGACCGTTCACCCGCATCCGGAATCTGGAATCGGAACGATAGTAGTTTCTCAAGCGAGAGATTATCTTGTGTAGTTCCCCGTGCTGCGTTGCCCAACCGCTCTCGATGCGCATCCAGGAGATACTTCACGAAGTACGCATCAATTGGCTGCTTCGACGGGGTGAACCCGATCACACTGTCCGGAAAGCAACCGGGAGTGGCCAACACTGCCGTGTCAGCGATGTTCGCGGCGATCGTGATGCACGTTATCCCTGGCTCCCAGACCCTGCTCTGTGCCACCCCGAGTTCCGAGTACCACTGCTGTGGACGACGCATGTGCAGGACAGAAACCTTGACGTCGCCAGTCTGAAAAAACGGCATCGTTTCGCCATACAAGCTCGGGTCATTACGAGGTCGGTGCCGAGACCGTCCTCGTTCCACCGTCCCAAGTTCGTCGAGATGCCGTTCAACCCAGCTGCTCATACGTCGAGAATTCCTTGCACAGCGGCGTCGACCTTGGCGCGCAATACATCCGACTCATTGCTGAGGAGGGTGAACCTCTCGTAAAGTTCTTCGAGTTTCACGGCGAAGTCTTCGTCGCTCTCATCGACCGCAGCGGAGCCTGTGTATCGGCCGGGGTTGAGGCTCCAACCCTGGGCTTCAATCTCCGCGCGCGTGGCGACTTTGCAGAGTCCTGCAACGTCGACGTACTTTCCGTCGGGGAAGCTCTTTTTGAGCAATACCTCGCTGCCAGTAGAGAACTCGGCGTTCTCGCCCCGATACAGCCTCACGATGTTGGCGAGGAACTCGATCTGTTCGGGATGGAAGTCGCGGTGGGCACGGTCAATCTGGTTGTAGATGTGCCTCGCGTCGAGGAACAGCACGAGGTCTTCGCGCGCCGTGCCCATCTTGGCCTTATCGAGAAACCAGAGTGTTACGGGCAGGGTGACGGTGTAGAAGAAGTTGGAACTGATCGCGACCATCACATCGACGCTCCCGGACTCGATGAGCTGCTTGCGGATGTCACGTTCGGAGTGCCCCGCGTCGCCCGCTGAGTTGGCCATGACGAAACCGGCGCGCCCCTTTGGTGAAAGGGCGGCGTAGAACTGCTGAATCCACAGGAAGTTGCCGTTGTCAGCGTTCGGGAGTCCGAACGGAAACCGCTTGTCGCCTGCGAGCTGTTCCTTCTTGATCTTGTCGACGTTGAACGGCGGATTGGCCATCACGTAGTCGAAGGCACTAACCGCTCCGTGCGGGTTCTCGTAGTAGCTGTTTGCCTGGCGGATATCGCCAGAGAGACCGTGCAAAGCCAGGTTCATCTTGGCCAATGCGACCGTGTCCTCCGTCTTCTCCGCGCCGAAGACCGACAGCTTGCGCGTCGCAGACTCATGGTGCCGTTCGACGAACTTCGCGCACTGCACGAACATTCCGCCCGAGCCACAGGCTGGATCGAATACGCGGCCCTGGAACGGCTCCAAAATCTCGACGATGAGCCGAACGATCGAGTACGGAGTGAAGTATTCACCGCCGCCCTTGCCTTCCTGAGCCGCAAAGTTGGAAAGGAAGTCCTCGTAGATGAATCCGAAGGCATCGCCTTCGAGCTGGGTGGGGAGCGGCGCGAAGAGGCGCAACAGCTCGATCAGCGTCGAGCGTTCGAGCTTTTTATAGCCGCGTGGCAGGATGTCCTTCAGTTCGGGGTTGGCGGCCTCGATCGCCTTTATCGCGTCGTCCACCGCCTTGCCGATGTCGTCACCTTCCGGAAGACCGACCAGATGCGAAAGGCGCGACTCGTCAGGAACGAAAAGGACCGACCTAGCCTTGTAGTCAGCGATGGTCGCCGGGTTTCGGGCTGTCGCCTTCGCCTCGACCTCGCCGCGGACGGCCTCGAAGCGGTTCTCGGCGTACGCGAGGAAGACCAAGCCGAGCACGGGGTCGCGGTACTGCACGGGGGTGAGCTTGGAGTTCGCTCGCAGCTCATCAGCGGCAGCCCAAAGCGTGGCCCGCACCTTGGCGAGGTCAGTAGTTTTCACCACCAAAGGATATCGGCGCTCCGTGTGGCCGAGGCCCCGACGGGCCCGCACACCGCACAAGACACGCTGCTCCACATCTCGGTCCGAACGCTCGTCTGCACCGGCCGTCGCCGTGTCGCAGACCTCGGTGTGGTAGCGGAGCATATCCTGCATGCGGATGTGAGAAAGCGTCGAATGCTGGTGCAATCGCGATAGCCCACCTCTAACTCCCAGCGACCCTTCGTTCCCGTTTGGACCTCCCATGCTCGAATCCGTGCAGATCCTCGGCAGCCCTGCCTTCGGCGATGACACCGGGCGTATCGGCCCGCTCAAGCCGGTGACGATTCTGTTCGGTGCGAACGGCTCCGGAAAAACCACGCTCAGCCGGGCCATCGCCGACTCAACCCGATACGGCGGAACGACGTTCACCTGGGCCCCCGGGACTGCCGCCACCATCAAGGTCTACAACCGCGACTACGTCGACGACACGCTCCAGCAGGCGGAAAACTTGCCGGGAGTGTTCACGCTCGGCAAGGCTAGCGCCGAAATCCAGGCCGAAATCGCCGCACTCTCGGGTCCATCCGGTTCGATCACACGAACGAAGACCCTCCTCGCGACGCAGCGCGGCACGTTGCAAGGCATGCGGGACCAGATCGCGGATGCCCGCGACCTCCTGAAGGAGGCAGCATGGCGTGCTCGCGCTGACGTGCCTGATGAGCTCAAGGCAATGTTCGTCGGGTTCAACAACAACAAAGAACGGTTGCTGAACCAGCTCCTAAGCACCGCCGCCGCCCACCAGATCTCGGCCGAGACGCTCGACGCACTCAGCCTCGAAGCAGCCGTGCTAGACGATGACGCCGTCACCCGCGATGCTCTCCCCACCCACGCGGCTGCACCGTTGGAGCAACTGGCTGGCTTCGACCTGCTTGGAACCCCGGTGGTCGGCAGCGCAGACGTGCGGATCGCCCCGCTGATCGACAAACTCCAGAATGCGGACTGGGTCGAGCACGGACGTGTGTACCTGCACGAGTCGGACGCGGTGTGCCCGTTCTGCCAGCAGAGTACGCCGGACGATCTCGTCGCCCTCCTCGATGGGTACTTCGACACACGGTACGTCGAGCAGGTTCGGTCGCTGCAGCAGTTCCGAGCGATGGTGATGTCGTGGGCCGAGAGCTGGAAAACCTATCTCGACGCCGTCGCCGCACACCCCAGCGCGTCCGACCATCTCGACCCCCGATTCAGCACGGCCCGTGAACGGCTGCTCCGGGAAATCGACAACCTCACCAGCACCGTCGACCGCAAGCTGGTCGGCCCATCCGCCGCACTCAGCATCGCGACACCGGAAGCCGCACAGGACGCGGTGCACGGTCTGGTGACGGAAGCAAACAGCGTCATCCACCAGTTCAATGATCGCCTTCGAGACCGCGCTCGGCTCCGAACAAACCTCCTCGAACGTGCATGGGCGGCGTTTGCTCGAATCACTCTTATCAGTCCGACAGCCCAGTACGAGGCGAGCATGCCCCCGCTACTGCAGGCTCAAGCCAGTCTCCAGGGCGCGATCAAGCGAACCGAGCAGACGATTCAGGAAAACGAGGCGCGGCTCCGGGAACTTCAAGGACAGGTGACGTCAAGCAAACCCATCATCGAGCGCATCAACGGTCTGCTCGCCGCGGCCGGGTTCCATTCCTTCCGACTCGAGGAGTCCTCCCTCGTCAACGACGGTTACACCATCCGCCGGGCGAACGGTGAAGTGGCGTCTGAGACTCTCAGCGAAGGTGAGCGGACGTTCATCACCTTCCTGTACTTCACACAATCACTGGAAGGAACCCCAAGGGCGGACACCGAACTCGACGACCTAGTCGTCGTTATCGACGACCCGATCTCGAGTCTCGACAGCGACGTCCTTTACGCCGTGTCCACACTGGTGCGACGGGTGATGGCGAACATTGCTGTGCCGACCGGGCGCGTTCGACAGGTCATACTCCTTACGCACAACGCGCACTTTCACAAAGAGGTGGCGTACGAGTCGCGGCCCGGTAGAGCCGGTCTTCGCGTGTACGGGGTCGTGCGGAAGCACTTCCAGCGGCCCAGCGACATCGAGCTCACGGATACAAACCCCGTCCGGACCGCGTACGCCGCACTGTGGGACGAGGCGAAACGCGCCGCCGACGACCCGTACACCTCAGTCATCAGTCTGCAGAACATTCTCCGTCGCATCATCGAGACGTATTTCAAGGTGCTCGGCGACGTCGACACCGATGCGATCACCGCGAAGTTCGGCGGAGCCGAGCAGGTCATCTGCCGCGCGCTATTTTCCTGGATTAACGCCGGGTCACATTCCATCTTCGACGACCTGCACTTCTCGCCTTCCGGTGCGACCGTGGAGATGTATTTGGACGTCTTCGAACGGATCTTTCAAGAGCAGGATCAGCACGGGCACTACCGGATGATGATGCGGATTGAAGTGGACGGCACCAAGCGGGCCGCCGCCGATGTCGCCTGAAGCACCGGCGCGGCGACGAGGACTAAACGCGTTCAAAACTCGGAAAGCGCGTTGCGAGTGTTGCAGCGACATCCTTGACGAGAGTCGTCAACGCCTCGAGCTGGCGACCAACTCGCTTGAGTTCGACCCATTGTTCGCCGAGGGACTCGCCTTCGTTCGGGAGGAGTACGCGGGCGACATCCGGGTCGCCATCCGGGTCGCCTAACACCCGCCTGCTCAACGCACGCTCACGGCGCCACCGTGTTGTCGATGGCCAGCCGCTCAATGAGGCGCACCGCAGTGGTTGTCCTTCTGGTGTACGCAACGTATCGGGGGTTCCCGAGAGGCTCGACGTCCAATACGGCGGGTAGGCCTACCGCGAGCTGATGAACAGCGAGAAGCTTGAGAAGCTGTCCGTCCCGCCGCAGGGCGACGGGCTGCGGCAGGTCCGTATCCGTCTCCCTTGCTGCAGCCGTTAGTCGTCGGAATGCCATTGCGGCGAAGTCAATTTCGTACGTGGAACCGCTCACCGTGTGAAGCCGTACCCGGCCGGCCATCTCATTCGGTTCCGGCTCCTGCAGCGCGATCGGTGCGGGAAGAGATCCGATGAGGAAGAAAAGCGTTTGCCGCACAGCCCCCTCGCGGCTCTGTATGGTGGCGCTGACGAGCTCGGGGGCGCGGCCGCCGTGGTGGATTGACATTGTTACAGAGACGGAGTCGTTCGACTCTGCTTCGATGAGCACCTTGCGGCGCTGCCGCGCCCCCATAGACGCGACGGTCACCCTTGAAGCCGCGCCCCCGATTAGTTCGGCGAGGTGCAATGCTGACTGCACCGGTTCGAATTCGGGGCCGTCGATGCGGAACACCAGCGCAGGATGCGGAATTCGGTCGGGTGTCATCATTTCCCTCCATTCGCGCAATGCCGGTTCCGCTGACGGTAGCTTGCGAGCGAAGTGGGCCGGAACGCTCGAGGGAGTAATGCATTCCGGCACGGTCAATGCCGGAACCGGATTGCTTGGCCCTTGGGCCCCGCGGCGGTGATCCCCGTTCGCGCTCCCGAACTCGGATCGCTAAGCCTCGATCAAGAGCCGTTGCGATCTTGAGACTCGCTACGGTTCCCCCACGTCCAGAAGGGCAGGTTCGATAGCGCGTTCGTGCGCTCCTCGTTCAGCCGACCATTACGGCGCGCGAACCTCTGCTTGGCCGCCCAGGCGGCGAGAGTGCTTTCTGCGGGATCCGTGGATCTCAATGCGGGGGCGCGGTGGTTCAACGTGATGAATTGTTCGTAGGCGGCCAGACGGTCTTCCCAAGCCTCCGTGAGCGGCGCCCAGGAAAATCCCGGAACGCATTCCAGTCGCCTGACTTGGTAGTCGCAGAGCCTTCCCTCGGTGTACGCCTTGCGCTGGTTGCGGATCCAATGGACCAGCATCATCTCCTGAGGCGGCACGGCGCCGGGCTGACGATTGTTCTCACGTGGCAGCCTCTTCTGGGTGCCCACGAACGTCTCCAACTCGAGAACCCGCTTGGCCCATGCTGTGTCACGTTTTCCTGGTCGGTAGTGCGCTTCAACTCCGAGGGTGCGTAGTTGCGCTTCGGCGAGATAGATCCGGAGGGATCGGTTCTCGCCGGGTTCCAGTCGTGCGTTCTCGCGTCTCGCGAGATCGGTGTACTCCTCGTACAGGAGTCGGAGCTTTTCCGCTTGCATATGTGCCTTCCCGCCCCGGCACTCGATGTGTGGGGCTAAGAAGGTCATGCGCGGCAGCATCGGCTCGACTCGCTGCGGCAGGTGTGTCGCATTCCCGCACGGTGAGTTCGACGGCAGACTGAGCGGCATGTCGGCGAGAGAGAAGCCCCGCGAAGATTCCGGAGTTCGACCCCGCAGATACGCTGAAGATCCGAGCCTGTTCGGCAAGGCGCTCCACATTCTCTGGATCCCCGATGGACCGGGTGTGGATCGGGGGCGCCTCCGAGCAGCCCAATATCAACACGAGATGGCTTTTGCCATCCGCAAGGCGCTGAAGGCGCAGCACACGACGATCAAAGAGTTCGCGGCTCGCACTCGTTCGGGCTACCGGCATTGGTCAGACGCACTGCGTGGGGATCGCGCCATGACCTTGGCCGACCTGGCGGATGCTGAACGCATTCTCGGCATCGGGCGACACGCCGCACGAGCGTCCATCATCGATGGGGACGACCTTCCGCCCCTCGGCGACGATGGCACCCCGTCTATCTACGGGGATATCTCGGTCGATGTCGTGGAAACGCCCGAGTTTCAGCGCGAGATATATAAGGCCCGATTGCGCGACCGGTTCCGCCGGCAAGACCCACCAGACCCTCGCCTCTAGCGTTCCTCGCACATGCATTCCGGCACGGGCAGCAGCAGCGGCTGATCCGGCTTACCGTTCGAGCCAAGACTCGATTGACGACGTCCGCAAAAAGCGTAAGTTTCCGCTGAAAGCGGCGTTTCTTGGTCTTGATCCAGGTGGTTCGTAAGCTCGCTCCCGAGAAAGCGACTAGCGACATGCAGAAACGCAAGAGCCCGTCAAGGCTGAAGAGACACAACCAGGGTCAGGTTGGCCTTGGGGCACTAGCCCCGGTCGAGTTACGCGACACGGTCAATTGGTACGACGAGACAGGGCGCATCCATAGGAGCCCACCGAGTCGCACCCTGCTCGATCGGGACCTGCACCTGTCGCGGCGGGCGAGAACTGCGCCGCAGCACGCCAACCAGGTGAATTACCCCGGGCTGTACTGGCAATCGCAACTGGACTCGCACATCTGGTACGAGTCCCTGTTCGAGATGACCGCCCTGATGTGGCTGGACTACCGGCATGAGCTACGCGGATTGGCGTCCCAGCCGATGCTGCTGCAATTCGCCGACGGAACAAAGCACTTCCCCGACTTCTTCGCGCTCCACGCTAACGGCCGGCAAGTGCTCTACGACGTGAAGCCGGCCGACCGCATTTCGGACCGTTTCCGCGCGCAAGCACAGGAGACGCGGCGGATTTGCGACGAGATCGGATGGGGATACGAGATCTTCACTGGCATCGATCGGGTGCTGAACCGGAATCTGACCTGGCTCTCTGCTTACCGATCGCCTCGGTACCGCCCGGAGTCGACTCTCAAAGATGCCGTGCTCGCGCGCTTCGAAGAACCCATGGAGTTCGGGGCGGCCACACAGATCCGCCTGTTCGAGAACAAGAAGCAGGGAATCAGCACGATCAGCAGCCTCCTTTGGACCCGAGCGCTGACCTTCGACATGAGCCATCCGCTCTGCACACAAACCAACCTGAAACGGGAATCCTGATGTACACGATCGATATTAACAACACGCTCGAATTCGACGACGGCAAGTACATCGTCGCGGCCGCCGCAGGAAACCTTCTCCGAGTGCGGAGCGTGGACACCGGCGAGTACAGCACCGTTCATCTTGCGGATGTTCGCCGTCGATTGCGTAATGTCCCGCAGCGGTTAGAGGGCGACCCTCGGGAGCTGGACGAGTTGCACAAGCGGATCAATCAGACAGAAATGCGCGTCATCGAGAGGAAGGTCCGGCACATCGAGGAAATGCGTTACGGCTTGCCTCATGACGCACCGGAGGGCACCGACCCGAAGCCCGAGTACGACCCCGATCGGACGACGATTACACGCAGGTTGGAAGCAAAATCTAGGGAGCTGGGCGTAGACAAGTCGACCTTGAAGAAATGGGTGAAGGCGTATCGACAACTCGGTTGGGCCGGTTTGATCGACCACCGACACCACCGGCGGCAGTCTCCGCTCCAGCACATGGATAAACCGGTATGGGACTCGATGATGAACGTCATCGAGTCGAGAACGGACAAGTCCACGGTGCCTATGACACGGCTGCTGGAACTGATGAAAGCGGACCTCAAGATGCATCACCCGGGGTATGACCAGTCCTCGCTCAAGGATCGCACGTTGCGTAAATGGGGCAACTTTTTGATGGAAGGCAGGTACACGGTGGGAGACGCCACCGCTCGCCTCTCAGCGGCGCAGACGCCGGATCGTCCTTTCGGCGCGGAGCGACCGATGCCCGGTGAACAAGTGCAAATGGACAGCACTGTCCTCGACAACTTCACGGTGCTCGATGACGAGGGCACAGTGCAGCGGCCGACGCTAACGATCCTGCTTGACGTTGCCACCCGCAGCATCCTCGCCGCGACGATCCGCGTGGGGTCAGCAAAGGCGGTCGATCATGCATTCTGCCTGGCGCAAGCGCTCGTGATGCGCCAAGACAGGCCGGGGCACCGGGAGATGTGGGAGCTGGCAAAAACCCTCGTCCCGGAACTCCGCTCGCTGCCACCGGACGACATTGAAAGGCCGTTCATCTATCCCCAACGGATCATCATTGACAACGGCTTGGACTTCCGCGGAAGCACGTTCGACGCGGCTTGCCGAAAGTTCGGAATCTCTCTCACATATGCGAGGCCCAACAAACCCATAGACAAGCCTGAAGTGGAACGGCTTTTCGGAACGATAACAAGAGGGTTCCTTTCAAAACTGCCGGGTTACGTCGGCAATGCGGTCAAGAATCGCGGCCGCTCACCCGAATCAGACAACCTCCTAAACGTGGTCCTTCTCGCAGAAGGGCTCGACAGATGGATTACCTCCGTCTATCAAAACAATCCGCACGACGGCCTTCGCGACCCGATGCACCCCCACATCGCCCTGAGCCCCAACCAGATGCACGCGGCGATGGCCAGTCTGTCCGGCACCGTCCAGATGCCGCTTAGCAGTGAGGATCTCATCGAGCTCCTGCCAATCGACCACCGCAAGATCACGAAGGAGGGCATCCAGATCAATTACCTGAAATACAACTCAAAAGAACTTCAGGCTCTCAGGCACCTTCCGTCGAACAACAAGTCGAAGAACTACAAGTGGGAGGTACGCAGCAACCCATATAACCCGCGCCTCATCTGGGTGCGCCACCCCGAGCAGGGATGGATTGAATGCAAATGGCGAGAGGACGGCAGATTCGACAATCCCCATGCCGTCGAACTGGACCGAACAGCGCGGCGGATGGCAAGGCAAGCCGCTGTCAAAGGCCAACTCATCTCCGCTGACGCGATTCTGGAGTTCCTCATGCTGTTCGGCGGCAACGCCTCGGTGCAGAAGCAAATCACGCGGGGGAAGCTCGCCCACGAACTCGCAGAGCGAGAAGGAACGCCCATGCCGACGGCGGCGCCTGAAAACAAACCAACCCGACGGAATCGCCGGCGTAACGGCTCCAAGCGAGCAATCCGACACCTTGAAGAGCCGTAAACCATCATCGACACCAGCCCGGTCAGGTCGGATTATGCCAACGCTCAGAAAAAACACCTGGGAAGGTCTCATGGCGTTCCTACAGAGAGACACTAGGCCCCCTACCGCTGTGGGTCTCGAGGAATACAAATCGCTCTCGCCAACCGCCCGAGCCGAGCACGACCGTTTACGGATGAGCTTCCTCTTCAACGACATCATCGTGCCCACGGATCCGTTGACCACAGCTGTCCGCTACGTCACCGAAGACCTCGAGCCGGTAAACAGGAACAATCCCGACCGCTGGGGCTTGGCTATCAGCGGCGAAGGGGGCATGGGTAAGACGACGATCGCTGACGCTGTGATGCGCAGGTCATTCAAGATTTACGAACAGGATCACCCAGGCGCCGCGTACCCCGAATCGCTTCCGGTCGCTTACGTCAAGATTCCCAGCTCCGCCACGCCTAAACGCATGATGCAGGCGTTCGCGGACTTCTACGGCATTACCATGACAGAGCGGGAGCCCACCGAGTCCATCGTGAAGCGAGTACTGGCGCATATGGCCGATGCGGACACGCGGCTGGTTGTTATCGACGAGTTGCACCGGCTGCCTCCCGGCTTGCATCGGGGCCTGGCCGAACCGAAAGATCTTCTCCGTGAGCTTCTGGACGACGTGGTCGCCACCTTCATCTATGCAGGCGTGGACCTGCCGGAGATGGGCATATTCGACGGGCCCACTGGCCGGCAGATCGCCAGCCGCTTCAGCCTCCTCGAGGTAAACCGACTTCCCCGCCATGCGACCGACGAAGAGGAGACCTGGCGGGGGGTCATCGAGTACATCGAAAAGAAGCTGCCCCTCTTCGCGCAGCCAGCGGGAAGCCTTGTCGACCTAGACGAGTTCCTCTATCAGCAAACCCTGGGCTCTCTTGGAACACTGATGCGCATGATCTGCGGTGCTGCCAAGACACTGATCGCTCGCGGCAACCCCGATTCTGAAGTCATCACTGAAGACATACTCCGTCGCAGGACACGGGACATGCAGGCGACCGGAATGATCACGAACATCCCGTAGATAGGCATTTTAGGAACACATCGTGTCCACGGGCACTGTTTTGGACATCTCGAGACGCCGGTACCGCGTCCTCCTGGAGCCGATGCGTCGAGAAACGTTGGACAGCTATGCCGCTCGGATGATGACCGCCAACCATGACACGGCAGTGCACAAAAGATACCTGCTGAAGCTCGCAGCGGAATCCGATCCCGACGTACCGGTGCGCGACCGTTGGCGGCTCATCATCGAGCGCAAGAGCGGGCTCGCCGACGGACACTTCACACGCGCATCCCATTCGAACTTGAAGCACCGCGACGGGACTTCCTGCCCGCACTGCGTGATCGGGCTACCCAACCGGTTCATGTGCATCGAGTGCGCAGCCGGGCAGGTGATCGAGCAGTACCCGCATATGGATTCCAACGTTTGCCTTGATCACCGCCGCTGGGTGGGTCTAAACACAAGCCCCGATGAGCAAGCCATCGTCGGCTCCGCGGAAGTCGCGGCGGAACTGGAATACCGCCGCCTGTGCGCTGAAGGAGTCATGACGGCTCCGCTTTTCCTCGAATTGAGTTACATGCTTCGCGAGCATTTCGAGTCGCACGAACACAGGGCCGCTGAACGTGCATCGGACGATGTGGCGATATACCCCGCGATGATGCAGATCGCGGCAACTCTCTCGGAACTGGACTTCATGCGACAGCTATTTGACCCCACTCAAACCTTCGCTGATGGATACCGCATGCTGCTCAGCTCAGTGGAACGGATCGTTCATGAACCCAGCCAGGATCTCGCGTGGGCGATCTGGCTCTACCTTCGGCCGACGTTCGTTACGGTTCGCGAGTTCATGCTGGCTCGCCGCAGCGGCGCCACAGTCCCGTACGCGTCGGCATGGGCACATGACTTTCCTCTTCCACCGGACCTGTGCGCGAGCTTTCGCCAACCGGTCGGACCGATGGAGCCGCTGAATCGTTACCTCAGTGTGGGCCGCGATTCGTTGGCGTCCAATGATGCCTTTCGGGCGACATTCGTGCACATCAGCAACGGCGCACGTCGCGCCGATGGAACTGTGCGGGGTGCGCGAGGCATCTGCAGCCTAGGCCATCGCATCATCATCGGCCCCGCAACCCAAAACGCAGTACTCGCCGGCAAAACAGGCTGTTGCTACTGCTCAAACGACGACGTTAAGACAGGATTCAACGATCTTGGTACAACGCACCCGCTGCAGGCGTCGCAACTTGATGCGAACGAGAACGGCGACATCACGCCGCAGAACATCATGGCCGGATCCCGAACGAAGGTTGTCTGGGACTGTCCGACCTGCGGGCAGAAGTACACCTCAGAGGTTGACCACCGGACGCGACCCGGACATGGAACCAACTGCTCCCTGTGCGAGAACCGTGAGGTGCGAAGGGGCGTCAACGACATCACGACAACTCACCCCGACAAGGCCCTTGATTGGGACTGGGACCGCAACCCCGACACCCCCTACGAATACACCGCCGGCAGCGGCCACCGCGCCTGGTGGGTATGTCGCGCCGGACACCCGTCCTACCCGCAGACGATCCTCATTCACACAGGAGGACCTCGAGGAGGCTCAGGTAGGAGCTGTCCCAAGTGCGGCGCGATTGCCTCGGGGCTGCACCGTCGCAAGCCGCACGGCACAGACCACAAATGAGCGAGAACTCTCCGAGCTTCTGAACGTATTCGTGCACGGCAACTTCCGGGCCCGATTGGGAGGTACCGTCCTTCATCAGCAGACGAAGGAGCGGGGATGCGTCCCGACGCCACCGGAATCACGACCCGCCCGTACAGGGTTCGGCCCATTCCCCTGAAATTCGAACGCTTCGACTCCTTCGCCGCGCGTCTCCTTCGGGCCAATCACGACCAACCCGCCCACCAGCGGTATCTGCTGAAACTCGCCGCACAAGCCAACCCCCAGACGCCGCGCACCCTACTATGGCCAGCGATTGTGGAGGCGAAAGCCGGCCTCTCTGCTGGTTACTTCAACGGAGCGTCGGAAACGTTGAACCACGTTGACGGGTCCACCTGCGGCCACTGCTGCACCGGGTTGGACAACCGCTACCTTTGCACCGTTTGCGCGAACGGTGAGTCGGTTCGGCAGAACCCGCACATGGACGGGAACGTCTGCCTATCCCATGCGCGATGGGTGGGTCCGGATGCCGACCCCGCACACCAGTTCGCGGTGGGTAGAGAGCACGAGATGGCAGAGAGTTGTTACCGGCGTCTGCGCGATGCGGGCCTGATATCTGCGCCGTTCTATATGGAGCTCAGGTCGATCTTCCGCACCTGGTATTCCCAAGGCGACAGCGAGCCAGACCAGCACCATCAAATCGACTACGCCTGCTACCCGCTCATGATCCGTACGGCAGCAGCCCTTACCCGCAGTGACTTCACGCGGGAATTGTTCGACCCAACGCGTACATACTTTGAGGCATTTCGCATCCTCAACAGCCTGTTGAGCCAGGTGACCGATGACCGTCCCGAGCAACTGGCTCGTGGCATTTGGCTGTACCTCCGACCCACCTTCCTGAACGTTCGTGAGCATCTGAACACCGGGAAGCCTTACCAGCCGGGATGGGTGCACGACTTCCCGCTGGCCGAAAAGATCGTCGCGGACTTCCCACCCCCAATCCGGCCTCTCGAACCGTTCAACCGTTACCTCGCAGCGTCCGGAGACTTCAGAGTCACTCCGGACAACTGGAGGGCTGTACTCATTCACGCACCCCGTCGACCCATGCCCCGCGAGTGCGTATCGGTCGCATCAAACGATCGCATCCCAGCGATCTGCGTCTCTGGTCATCGCACCACCGTTCGCCCGAACGACCTCCGGCAGGCAACGAGCGGGAACCTGGATCGCTGTAAGTACTGCTCAAAGCGGGCGGTGGTAGCAGGGTCCAACGACCTCAGCACCACCCACCCCAAGCTGGCAAAAGAGTTCCTCAAGAGACGCAACCGGCGTGTCCGACTTGAAACCCTCAGCGCGGGCTCTCGCCAGAAGGTTTGGTGGCACTGCCCACGTCGACACGAGTACCAGGCCAGCGTTTCCAACCGCGCGTTCGGCGGCACCGGCTGCCCCATCTGCATGAACACCCGCATTCAGCCGGGAGTGAACGACCTTACAACGCTCCGCCCCGAACTTCTTGACGAATGGGACTGGGACATGAACATCGTCCTTCCATCCGAAATCGGCCCCCACACCCACCTGATGATTCACTGGCGCTGCGCACGAAGACACCCCTACACAGTCGCACCCGCGCAACGTTCCAAGGGCCAAGGCTGCCCCTACTGCGCTAACAAACGAGTCTGGTCCGGCTTCAATGACATCGTCGCCCGGCAACCCTTGATGAGCACAGAGTGGAGCGTTAGGAATCCGACCTCACCGCATCTCATCCTCCCCGGTGGCGAGAAACACCAGTGGACCTGCGCGTATGGACACGAACACGCGCAAACCGTGACCAACCGGATACGCAGCAGGGGATGCCCACTATGCCCCCGCCACAACCGCATCCTCGTGCGACCAGCAGGCAACTCGAAGGCGGGTAGTAGATGGACGACAGAGCCGATCGGTTCCCGCGGCTCCGGCCGAGTCGACGAGCCTTCACCGCGGCAATTGAACTAATCGGGCGAAACGACGCGCTCCTCCTGCGCGCCCTGGCGCTATCGGAAGACGCACCTACCGGGCGGGATTTGATCCGGCGCGCGGGAACCACTTCCGAAAGCTCCGGGCGACGCGCATTGGCCCGCCTAATTTCTGCCGACATCGTTCAAGTGGAACGGCGCCCACACTTCAACACGCACACGTTGAACACGGCACATCCACTGTGGGCGAGGATCGGCGACCTAATCGGCCCATCCACCAAATTGCATCGCGACGTGGCGGACGTGATGGTCAAGAAAGCGGGCGCGGACGGGGCTGCGTTCATCCTCTCAGGGCATGCACCATCAACAACCGAGGAGTCACCGTTGATGGTACTGACGGTCTTTGCCAACCACCTGCCCGACGCGATCTGCGAAGCGGCGGTCGAGGCGATAGACCGTGTGACCCGTCCGCTCACTGGCCGAGCGACAGCAATACGCAGCATTCGCGAATCTGACCTTCGCGGAGTGACGTTACAGCTCTTGCTCGCCAACGCAGCCGACGACCCCCGCTTGGACAACGCTGAAAGGGTTGCGCAAGCAATCGCGGCTTACGTAGCTGGCGCGCCACGCGCGGGCCGACCGCAGCGGAACGAGCTCCCAGGACCAACAAAGGCGCGCGCAACGGAGTTGATTGAACTAACTCAACGACACCTTGCTGCTCTGCAGGCCCGCCGCAAGGATGTGTCCACAAACTCGCCTGGCTCCGCTGCAGAAGCTCTCTCGGAGCTTTCCGATGTCCTCGGCTCCCAGCTCGTTGCCTATATCGCCGGACTTCGAACGACGCGCCTCATCCGGATGTGGTCCGAGGGGGCCGCCTCACCTCCGGAGGGAGTGCGCGACCGCGTTCGGATTGCACTCTTCGTCGCCAGAATGATCGCTGAGCACGAGCCCAGAGGGACCGTTCAAGCATGGTTCATGGGGCTGAACCCAAACTTGAACGACAGATCGCCAGCAACAGTACTTCGCGACGACCCTGTTCTGGAAAGCGCAGGCGCAATCGCATCGGCAGCGAGAGCCTTCCTCGCAAGCTAACTCGCCTGATTCCTGATCGCGTCCGCCTTAACGGGGGAGGCTGTGCTGCGTGCTCAAGTCCGCCTCCGTTAGATCGGCGGAGTTAGACGAGAAGACCGGTCCGCCACTCCCCCCAATTCACGGATGGATACGGTGGTCCCGACGCAATGTACGGCAAGCTGTAGCCACGCAATCTCAACTAGGGGGACCCTTGACCAGACCGACCGACACCACCGAGGACGACGGCTGGTCTGATGATGAGTTCCGCCAGAAATGGCAGGAGCAGGCGGACAAGATGGGCCGCTTCAACCTGGCGATCTTCGGCAAGACAGGTGTCGGAAAGTCCACGCTGATCAACGCGATTTTCGGTGAAGAAGTCGCCCCCACTGGCGTCGGTGACCCGGTCACGATGAAGAACCATCTCTATTTGCACCGCGCTGGGTTCCTCGGCGTCCTCGACACGCGTGGCCTTGAGATCGGTAAGGACAGCGACACGCTCATCGATGAGCTCGGCACGTATCTGAGGCTCATGCGTGAGAACCCTCTATCTGAGCAGATCCACGTGGCCTGGTACTGCGTGCGCGCGACCGATCGCCGGTTCGAGGACACCGAGGCGGAGTTCATTCGTCGGCTGGATCAGCTCGGGCTTCCAGTCGTCGCCGTCCTTACGCAGGTGCCGTCACGAGATGGCGAGTATCACGGCGACGCAATGACGCTTGCCGACCACATCGCCGAACTCGGACTGCCGATCGTCGGTGGCCGTCCGATTCTGGTGATGGCCTCGGGGGACGACTTCACTGGCCAGGTGGAGCACGGTCTGAAGGATCTCGTGGATGCAACGTTTCGAGTTGCACCGGAAGGCGTCGAGTCCGCCTTCGCCGCGGCGCAAAAGATCGATTTGGGCCGAAAACGCAAAGCGGCTCACGATGCGGTCAAGTTGGCTGCGGGGCTGGCCTTGACGGTGGGCGCGATTCCGATTCCGGTGGCCGACGCCGGTCTACTCATTCCGATCCAACTCGGGATGATGGCGAAAGTCGCAGCAATCTATGGCGTCAAGGTGGAGACAGCCACGCTGGCATCCACGGTGGCGACGACGATCGCGGTGGCGGCGGGCAAAAGTGCCGTCGTGGGTCTGTTGAAGCTGATCCCCGCCGCAGGGACGGTTGTGGGTGGCGCAATCTCCGCTGCGGTCGCGAGCACATTCACACTGGCCGTTGGGTACGCCTGGGCGGTCGTCTGCGGTGAGCTCACACAGGGCAGGCTCAAGGGAGCCGACGGGGCACTAGATGACGACATGGTGCGCGATCTTTTCCAAGAGCAGTTCGCGGCCTGGTTCAGCAAAGTTCGCGCCGGCAAGGCGTAGCTAGGTCGACGGTGGCGAGAAGCTCGACCTACGCCGGTGGGCATCCTGGGTGAGCGTCTGGCAGGTATCTGAGGTGCCACGAACGCCGACTGCTCCATCGAGTGCTCGCAAGCCGGACCCTGAGCGGCACCCCAATTACTCTTCAGAGCTCAAGAAAAACGAACGATTGTCAGAGGCTGCCTCTAGCCTGCAACTACCCACTGCTATGAGGAGCGCACATGTCAAACAAGAACGTCGAAACCTACTTCGAAGACGGAACGTGGAAGAACCGCATCACCGGAAACAGTCGCGCCTCCAACACCGCCCCGACAAAAGCCGAGGCGCAAGCTAAGGGCCGACAAATGGCCATCGACCGCTCAACTGAACATGTCATCAAGAACATGGACGGTCAGATCGGGAACCGTAACTCCTACGGCAACGACCCGCACCCGCCGAAGGGATGACCGTGACCAACTCAACCACGGCTGTTCTCCCGCTCCACGGATACATCGGAGGCAGCCTCAGCCCCAGCCAGGCCGTCTCCGCCGCAGCGCGCTGGACAGCGCAATTCACGACGATTCCGGATCTGTATCTGCCGGCACGCTCGGTCATCGCGAACAATGTCGCCGTTGCAGCGCTCGTACGCCGCGGGGCTGCGGTATCGACATGGAGAAACTCCTCAGCAAACCGGCAAACCGGAGCACCGCTGATCGCCGTCGCCCCCAACTTCGAGAATCTATGCGCCGCGATCGACATGGCCCAGGGTCGGGCGCTCTGCGTGACGCAACCTTACGGCGACGAGATGCAGGCGTGGGTCGGTGGAACCAAGCCGACATGTGTGGCTGGCGAAGCGCTGCAGCCTCTGGCTACTGCTGACTCGGTCGTTCGCACGGCTATCGAATCCGTTGGCGCAATGATCAACCAAAGCAGCGGCCTCGGCCACCCATCTGACAAAGCAGCAGCCGCGGACGCGCTCGTCCGTTTGCAAGCTGCCGGCTACGAATGGTCCACCCCCTCCCTCCTTCAATCGGCATTCGAATCGGGCTGGGCGCCGAATGCCGTCTTCGATCTGCAGAATCTTTCCACGCTCATCTTGTCCGGCCGCCGCCCCAAGTATCAGGGCGGTTTAGCAGCCGACGTGGTCGCGCAGTGGGAGGCAGAAACGCAGGAAGCGGCGAGGGGCTGACGGTGCGCGGCAAACCGCTTCTGCCTTACCCGGTGACAGACCGTGTCCGGGACGGCGCGCTGGAAGTCCCCACCCTGACGTTTCGACACGACGACACGGGGAATACGATCACTCTGATCGGCGTGAAACACGTGGCATCCCACGCCTTCTGGCAGAACCTGCAGCGAGACGTTGACCTGGTGAGGCCTCCCGCCCAGGTACATTACGAACTCCCCACGCCCGGCGGCAGCGCAGGACGGATCACCCGTTTGAAGCTGCGGCTCGTTCGTGTCATGTCCGAATCCCAAGACAGAATGGTCGTCGCGGCCGGACACGCCCCTCAATTCGCCCACCTGCAGGTGCGGCCCGAATGGCGCAACCACGACCTTCCTCGACTCACTGTCATTGGCGCGTTTCGCCTGCCCATCCTGGCACTCATCGCACCGGTCATCTGGCTACTCAGCCGGAACAGCCGAGTAGCCGGAGCCTGCGGCAAGGCCCTGATCCGCGGGCTCTACGCAGACGCCGGCTCCACCCCTTCAATCGGCGCACTCGTCAGAACAACGGTTATTCAGGATCATCGGAATGCTTTCGCGGCAAAAGCGGCGCTGACCACCCCGAGTGACGTCACACTGATATGGGGTCACGCGCATCTCCGCGGGATCGGCGAAATTCTCGAAAGAGCAGGGTTCCGCGCCGCTCAGACCGAATGGCGTGCTCTTTTCGCAGGTCAAAATTCGCAGCAGGCTCAGCCTTGAATATCTCCTACCCGTGGTCCAATGGATAAGACACGCTTCCTAGTACGGACTCCACAGAGCCGGCACTTCGTCGACGACCGCTGCGCGAACTGTCTCACCGAGTTTCCCGACGATGTGCCTGGCCTCTTCTGTTCCAAATGGTGCAACGAAATCTCGTCCACCGTGCGGTACACGAGAGCGGTGCTCCGCGACGGCCGCTACCGTCGCCCCGACGTGCAGGAAGCGCTGGCGGTACGGAACGGGTTCATCCTCTACGGCGGGTATGCGTCGCTTGGTCGTGAGCTACCCACTGAGGTTCGGGATGAGATCAAGAACCGAGACCATGGTCTCTGCCGTGAGTGCGGCAAGCCGGGAAACGAGATCGACCACGTCGACGGGAGCTCTGCGGACCCCAGCAACCTGCAGCTTCTGTGCCACGACTGTCACATTGAGAAGACGACTCAGAGAATGAGACCCGCGTCGGACAAGGAGAAGTCGTTGCTCCTGGCAATACACCTGTCTCGGGTCCTCCCCGATGAGCCGGTGCTGCTCGGCGATGATGAACTCGCCTGGCAGTCACGGTGGCAGAGTCTCAAATCAGCGCGGCGGACACGACTGCTGGCGAAAGCGGAGCCGGCAAATTCGGGCGCCGCCGACACCGGCCCCGAGGTCGAGTGGCCGAACTTCGACAGTTACGGTTTCGAGTCGGAAGCGATGGGAGAGTTCAAGAGGCGTGCCAACTGGCAGCCGCGCTAGCTCCGTTCCCAGCCCACCGCCGATGGGTCCTGTAGTTGCCCACCGCGCCGATCATTCACGCGTGATGGACCGACGGGCTTGGGTGGCCACTGACGCGTACCCGGAACTCGTGATGGCCATCAACGACGCGGAGAGCTACTTGCTGAGTGATTTGCGAGCTGACCTGCTGAGGATCGGGAAACACCGTGGCAGGTCTGGCGGCCGACAGAGCGTTCGTGAGACCGGTGGGCGGCGGTTACTGACCGGTGCTAGCGTCTGCCCAGCGTCGGCAACCCTCCGGACACCCCATCAGCTCCGTCGCAGCCGCAGTACTCCTCGTGGGCGGTGCCGTGTCAAGCTGTACTGACCGGTGAACGCGGCGGTTGGTTCGCGTACGGGTGCCAGCTCGCTAATCCTGCAACGCGTCGTCGTATCCGCGGATCCCCAGCATCTCCTCCACATGGGCAAGACGTCGGCTTCCCAGCCGAGCGTTGCGGATATCACGCTGCTTCCGGCCTCTAGGCGCAACACGGACGTCGTGCTGTTTAGACCGGCTTCGGAGATCAACGGCTCAAGGGATACAGCCGCAACTGAGGACCAGGATGGGGTTGAGCAGTTGACGAACGACATCGACTGGGTGAACTTGGCCGAGTAGGCCGCGGATCTCCGGCCCATAGGCGGTGGAAGGAACCTGAGTCTGCTAGTCCTGCTCTCGATCGGGCTTTGAGTTGAGCATGGTCTCGACGTCCGTGACTAACTGCTTTGCATGCTCTTGTAGCTGCTTTTCTTCGGCCCTCTTGGTCTTCCATTCCGCAAGCCGTCGATGATTCTGTTGAGCGACGGCCAACCGGAGGGCTTCGCGCGCTGCCTTGACCTCGTCCGTATCTTGACTCTCTCTGAGAATTCTTTCGTCCCTTCGGGCTTCTGAGTCGCGGAGGAAATGCTTTGTTCTGGCGATTACTTGGTTTTTCTTGAGCCAGGTCCAGACGTCCTTCGAGCCCCAACCGCTGTAAGTCGAATTCGTGATGTCAACGACCAACCAACGGTCGCCGCCGTCCTTGCCGGTCCATTTCGTGACCCACTCATACCAGCCGCTAGCAGTCTCCTTCGTCATTACGAAGACGACCGAGCGCTGGTGTCGAATCCACCTCTCGCCCTCTTTGCCGTGCCGACGGCGGAGAGCAGCTCGGAGCTCGGCGTGTTTTTCGGACGGTAGGTCGTACATCGCGAGAAGGAGCGTCCAAGGCTTCTCGGTGAACTCATGCTGCATAGGGAGAGGCTACTCAAACGAGGAGTACCAGGCCCGCCATGGAATCATGCTCGACAGGATTCGGGATAGATGGAACTCGGTCCAGACCATCAACGTGAGCAAGGGGCTTCTAGATCTGCCCTCTCAGAAGGGCGCCCGTACGACGCCTGCTTGGCTGCATAGTGCGCTAATCGCGGCGTTCCAACGCTCAACCCAGTCCAGAGCTTGGTCCAGTCCTGCAACGCGTCGTCGTACCGCGGATCCCCAACATCTCTTCCACACGGGCGAGCCGTCGGCTGAACGATGTGAGGGCGATTGCCGTGCCGGCGATGGCAGCCAATATCAGGGCAATGAAAACTGCTCAAGAACAGCCACGACACTTCCGTGTAACATCGCTGCCTTCCCGTCGGTCGACTGCGACGGTATCGGCAGCCGATGGCGCACACCAGCCATCGCGGAGACGTCAGTTCTCGTCCTTCACCCGACGGTGGGTGTAGGCATCGATTGCTCGACGAGTCAACTGACGCTCAGGAAAATCGCAATCGCACGCGGATGGCTGGGATCAAGGAGCACGCTTGGCGCGCGACGTTGAACGGATTGGCTCGTGCGTGAACGCGGGCGCTCCTCTGTTGCCTCCGTCATAGGACCTTCGGAAACTCATACTCGCAAAGGCTCCGGAGCGGGCGGCTGACCTTGCCGCTAACCTGAGCGGGTGCCAACTTACGCCGAGCTGACGAACGCCCTCGACCAGGCTTGGCGTACGCACGATTATGGCTTCGCCCTGTCATGCATACCCGAGGTGCTGAAGCGTTACCGCGGTTCTAAGAGCCAGCTCTGGTTGGTCAGGGGCTTGGTCGCATCCCCGCGCTACTGGAGCCTGGCAGCAGCGTTCGAAGCCGACGAGGTTTTGAAGACGATGGATCGCGTAGCTAAACGGCTCTGGGCCACGGCGGACGGGCGATGGAAAGGAGCCGGGCCGGAAGAGCTCGCCGAGGAACGCAGGCAGACGCTGCTGGCGATGCAGTGGCTGCGGCGCACCGTCGAGCAGGCCGGAAGCATGGAGCTGACCACTCTGAGGATGCTCGCAGAACGCGAGAGAATAACGAAGGTGAAGAGCCGTCTCAACTGGATGGAGAAGGCGGGCACTGTTCACCTGGTCGACGGTGTCGTGCACGCGGGGTCCGCACCTGAGCCTCATTTCATGCCGATGGGAAATGCGGTCAACGGGGTTCCGCTGTTTGAGGCACAAAACCCCTCAGTGTGGGACATGGACACCTTTCAGCTGTCGTTCTTCAAAGATTTCCAGGCGCGCCACTTGGCCGGCGAGCATGTCGAACTCGAGGGCCAGTGGAGTTACGCGTTCGCGTTGATCGGCGAGCTCGAAGTGGATTACGACGGCGATCCAGTTGTTCTCCGGGAAGCATATGAGCGGTTCCGTTCGGAGTACCCCGATTTTCCGGCACAACGTGAGATTGTGGAGGACTACTCCGACAGCTACTTCCGGCGCGGGGACTGGCAGGGCGGATATGACCTGCTCTCACCCGAGCTCCCAATGGACATTTATCTAACGTTGGCGCCAGTCGTAGCCGACACTCACCTGAAGGTTGCGACAGTTGAAAACTGGACGACGAAGGGTCGCAAGATGACCGCATCGTTTCGCGACCGGAAGGCTGAGGTCGATGCTGCTCTGCAGGATCTTCTTGATGCCGCACACGATGCCCTCGGCCGCAGTATCGTCGTCGACCTCTGGCACCGGCTTATCATCGACCGCGTCCCTGGTGCCGGTGGCCCGGATATCGCGGACGAGTTCGGCAGGTTCATAACCCAGGAAAAGATAGACAAGTACCTCGCCCACCACGATCGTCATGTGTCTCGTTCCCTGGCGGACTTGCTAGTTGGATTGGGTATGGAACCAATTGAGCTGCCTGAGCGGGATACGTCGGAGGACATCCAATGGCCGGCACCGTACTGCGACACGTACTGGTTCGAGGAGATCGTTCGCGCTCGGATTCAGTCGCTGTACCGCGACGCCGAGAACATTGTGCGTCGCGGCGCCGGGATGCCGTCGGTCGGCGAAGGATGGGTCTCGGAAGTAGTGCTCTTCAGGGCCGTTCGAGAAGAATTCCCGGAACGACGAGTACTCCACCAGGGCCGACCGAGCTGGCTCGGGCAGCAATCGCTGGACATCTACTTTCCAGATCAGAACGTTGGGATCGAATATCAAGGCGCGCAACACAGCGGCCCTGTGAACTTATTCGGTGGACCGCTTGCGTTCGAACGGCAGTTGGAACGGGACGCCCGAAAGCGCAGCTTGTGCGCAGCCAACGGCTGCCAACTCATCGAAGTGCATCCAGGCTACGACCTAGCCGCCGTTCTGGCCGAAATTCGAGAAGCGGTCGATGGGTCCGATTCGCTCAAAACGCATTGAACTGTCCAGCGGCTGATGGGATCGTCGTCAGGCCATGCCGTTCGACTTTGGTGCGCCCTCATCATTCATCGCCAGCTCCATCCCGCTTCGTGCTGCGACACTATCGGTGCAGGCTGACATTGATAGGCGCATGGTGCATGGGGGCGAAAGGGCTTCCTGAATCTCACCATCGAGAGCCGTGGACGTGCACCGGACTGTGCCGACTTGAGCCGCAGGAGGTTTGCAACGCATCGAACCTGCTGTCGAAGTTCCGAAAAGGCTCAACTAAAACGGCGAGAATGTTCAGTCGGAGCAAAGCCCGTTCGCGGAAATCGTGGGCTCAAGTGCATTACGTCGGCTCGAATTGCTCGTCGTCTGACAGGTGTCGGACGCCGAGCTACTTGAGCCTCCGCCGAGATAGTTGACCCTCTGCCAGGCGAACGTGAGCCCGGGGTCAAGAACGAAAGGTCACAGCCTTTGGACTGACCATCGTCCGGATCCTCCGGATAGGTGAAGAAGTCGCGTACCGCGCCCTGACGTGGGTCGGCCGTCCCGAGGATCGCCGGATGATTGGTTATTACCGAAGCCTGGGGGCGCGTGCGAGGCAGCACATCCGACTTCGTTGCCCTCATGCGACCAACCGCTTGCACCTGACCCTTGGGATGGCGACGGCAGTGACGCCGCCCGCTTCAACTGAACAGAGCAGGCGCTCGCGCGGTGAGCAGGTACATGTCCATATCGCTCTGCTTCAGCGGTACACCGTTTCTCTGCGCAATCGTCTCGTCCGTTTACCAATAGAGCCGCCGTGCACCGGCGGTCGTGCGCTGCTGCGCGAGTGCTCGCGCCTCGGCACGCGTGAAGAGCCACACACTGTCATCGGTGAAGGACGTGACGCGAGCATCTCGGCCCGGCTTGCAGCTCATGAAGGGGTAGTCGCGACTGACCAGAGGCGCGGACATGCCGGCTGCGCTGCGCGCTCCTCCTCGGCCGCTCGAAGTGGGGGTCGCCGCGGTGAGCGGCTCTGAGGTAATCTCACGGCCGGACCTTGGAGAAATATGTCGGACACCACGACCGAAACTGCCGCTGCTGCCACCTCAGCCACGCCAGTAGAGGAATCTGCACCGCCGAAGAAGCTGCTGCCGAAGCTCGACAAGAAGGTGGTTGCGCTCATCGCAGTCTCGCTCGTCGCTCTAGCTGGGTGGGCATCCTTCGCCGCCACGTCGTCAAGTTTGGGCGAGGACCTCGCCTCTGCGAACGCCGATGTTCAGAAGCTTGAAGGCACAGTCAATAGCCGCGACGCGAAGTTGCGTTCGGTGACCGGCGAGCGAGACCAGCTCAAGGAGGAGTCGGCCGCCGTTTCGGAGAAGGAGCTCGCGGTAGCTGAGCGGGAGTCCGCGGTGAAGATCCGCGAGGATACGATCCTCGCCCAGGAGACCCTGATCAAGGATTCGACCCTCATTGATGGACGGACCTACACCGTCGGCCAGACCATGGAACCGGGACGGTACCAGGCGAACTCGTCCAGCAGCCGCTGCTACTGGGCCATCTACCGCTCTGGAACCAACTACGACGACATTGTCAACAACGACCTCGGCTCGGTAGGCACCCTGACCGTCAGTTTGAGCGGCGGGCATGACTTCAAGAGCAGCGACTGCGGCGACTGGACGAAGGTCGGCTAGACGCCTCAGCCGTCTCGGCATAACGAATTCGTGACGGCGTCTCGTCCTGATACGAAATGTCGCCGCTCACTGCTAATTTCTGAGAACTACGCACTATTTGGAGGGGAACATTGTCTCAAAGCACCATCGAAGCAGCACCTGCACCGGAGCAGCCGACGAAGAAGAAGCCGAAGAAGGCTCTGTGGATCGTCGGAATCATCGTCGCGGTCCTCATTATCGCTGGAATCGGTAACGCGATCGGCGGAGGGAGCAAGGACGAAGCTACGCCTGCGACTCAGTCTGACGGGGCGGCGCCCGCAGCTGGGGAACCGGCAGCCGAAGAAGCGCCAGCGGCTGAGGAACCCACAATCGGCAGCTGGGCTGACGACAAGTACGGCACGTTCGAGACCATGACCCAGTCCGGCACTGGCGACTCCGTTGTCGCCCTGCCCGAGGGCGTGGATGCCGCTATGGTGACCGCCACTCACGACGGTTCAAGGAACTTCGCGGTGCAGGCGATCACTCCCGCTAACGAGCCGACCATGGACCTGCTCGTGAACACCATCGGTGCCTACTCAGGTGTCACGGCGTACGGACTGAACGGCAACCTCGGTGACGCGGCGAACAACTTGAAGGTGACCGCGGACGGCAATTGGACGATCACGATCGCTCCGCTGTCCACCGCACCGGAGCTCGGAGCGTCCGGTGCCGGCGACGCCGTCTTCCTGTACTCCGGTGGCGCGGCGAACGCTGCCATCACCCATGACGGCTCGAGGAACTTCTCGTTCACCGAGCACACGGACGCCGCGTTCAACTTCGGCCTCCTCGTGAACGAGATCGGCGCATACTCGGGCACGGTTCCTATGTCCGCTGGACCGTCGGTCATCAACGTCGACGCTGACGGCAACTGGACTGTTGCCCTCGGCTGATCACGCCCTCATTAGAACACCCCGCCTGGTTCACACTTGGCGGGGTGTTCTGTTTCTCTGCAGCGTCAGTCCAGTAGATCCTCGATCTGCTGCGTCAGGCTTCCGTCGTACACGGGCGCGCCTCGGCGTCATCACTCGGGCCCCAAGGCGCGCGAAGTGGGGCCACGGGAACACTGACAGCTGCTCGCGTTCCCCGCTAAAGTCACGAGTGGCTCCGCCCCGGACCCTACAACCCGATCACAGAGAGCAACGCCGCCGATGACGCAGACTCCGCCACCCCCGCCTGTCCCCGCTGGCTGGCATCAGGACCCGAGCGACCCGTCGATCCTTCGTTACTGGGATGGCAGTGTGTGGACTTCGCACACGAGCCCCGTCGCTGTGCCTCCACCTCCGACTGCGGCGATGTCTGCCGTTGACCCTACGAGCGCCGTGCCGGTCGCGCCGACCGCGGTGATCACCGAGACGTCAGCCGCACCCGCCGAGACGAAGCCCGCAGCGCCCTCGTGGGTGAAATGGGCCATGATCGGCGCCGGCGTGTTCATCCTGCTCCTCACCGGGATTCTCAATGCCGCGGTCCCGGAGGAGGTTCAGGATTCCGGCCGTCTCACCGGGTTCGGTCCAGTGATCATCATCGTGTCCCTCGCGCTCATTGGATGGGGGTTGTTCGGTGCGATCTCCGGCAAGCCCTTGGTGCGCGGTGTGATCGTTGGCCGTGCCCTCGCCGCCGGCGTCGTGGTCTTGGGCTTGCTGCTCACATCGCTCAGCACCGTCGTTTACCCCGCGACCGCCGTGGATACCGCGTCGCAGGTCGACCCAAGCGAGGCTGAGTTCCGGGAACCAGTCGCGGCGGAGCCCGAGGAGACGGAGGCCCCGCCGGAGCCGGTGGTGACACCTGAACCGGAGCCAGAGCCGCCAGCACCGGCGCCTGCTCCGGCACCCGTCGCGGCCCCGGCGGTGGACATCGAGTTCTTCAAGACCATGGCGGGAGGTGACATCACCGACTTGAACAAGGACCTCGACGACATGATCGTCGCGGTGAACGAGGGTGGCACATGGCGAATCATGGGCAACAGCATCGAAATCTCGTTCAACTTCGGGCAGCTCGAAGCCGCGGATCCCCCAGCGTCCATCGCCGGAGAATGGGCTGCTGCCCTCGAAACCCTCCGCCCCTACGTGGACGGCATCGGCGACGCCGCGGGCACCGACAACTTCACGGGCATCCGTGCCTACGTCGATAGTGCCCGGGCGCAGCTCGCGGTCATGCAGGGAATCGTGGACCGGGCCAGCTGATCGGATCGAGCCGAGCGCCCCGCGCCGCCCGAACCGTCAGCGTGCCGAATCCGTCCCGACGCCAATGTTGCGCAGGTGTCCTCGGACTCCATGAACTGCGCCAACCGCTCGCCTGCGGAATGAAGCATGGGAGCGGAGAGTTCAAGCACGCGCAGAAGTGCGGCAGTGGCTATGGAAGGCTGGGACGCTGATTACGATGCTGACTTCCCGTCTCGCTGAGCGTTAAGTGCGGGAAGATTCAACTTAGATCAACGTTCCTCAAACGCAACAAGTCGTCGCTTGCTTGGGGCGGCGTGCAGACTGGAGAGCGGACCGTTAGCCCGTGGACGGCTCCCGACGTCGCTCCAGCACCGAACTGGGCTCACATTGGATGACTGATCGACGGGCGATTCGACTTCCAGCACCCAATAGCCGCGCGGGTTCAGGTAAGGCAAGCAGGGTCGGATTTCTCGCCGTCCGACAACAGGCGTTGTTGTATCGGACGGGCGAGTTACCTGAGGCTCCGCCAAGATACTTGACCCTCTGCCTCCCGTTCGTTGAGCCTGGGGTCAAGTACTGGAGGCCACACTCGCCGAATTACTGTGTCGACGGTTGGCTGCGACAAGGCACCGGATCTGGCTGTTGGCTTCGGCGCTGACGGGCGGTTCGGGGGACCTTGAACGGGCACTGTTGCGAGCAAGACGCGCTACTTGGATGAGCGGAAGCGCGAACTGGTTCCTAACTGTTGCGTCTGATCCGGCGCGCATTCATGCGCAGCTGAGTGACCCGTGCGATTCCGGCGATCGCAATCACGACACCGCCGCCCACGGCGGCGATCAACAAGGCCACTCCTAAGGGAACCCAGCCCGTCAATCCGAACCACCGCACCTCGACGCTCTCCTGGTTTTGGAGGATGAAGATGATCAGCAGCACTAAGAGCAACAGGGCGACGGCAGTCGTCACCCAGACCACTCCGGTGCGGGTGATTCTAGGACGAGGCTTAGGCGTCGCGCCCTGCTCGTGCGGCTCCGCGCTCGGCGGCTGAGGTCTGGGTGTGTCGGTCATCGTTATCACTACCCTTCTTGGGGCGATCAACGGCGGTCGTGAGACTGCCTGACCTTCCTTACCGATTCTCCCACGGCATGTGCCTCGATTTCGGAGCCATCTTCTGGTCCCGACGCCGGGCCTCTTGTTGTTCTCTATTGCAGCGGGAACGGAGTTCAACGGCCAGGCGGGTGGTTCCGATTTTGGTCTCCGCAACCTGTTCCTCTGGGCTCCTCTGGTCGTTCTGGTGGTGCTCGGGTTCGCAGTCCTGGTCGACGCCATCCCACGGTCGTCGCAGCCCAGTCGCGGGTGGAGTCTTCCGTTGGTAGCCGCCGGTGCGGCGCTTGCCATCTGTGTGGCGGTCTTCATGCCTTACGTCTCTTGAGCGCACACAGGAGTCAGACCGGACGCGAGCGGCCACCGGAGGGGAACTCACGAGATCAGACCGGTGGCGGGCATGCTTCGAGAACCGCCATCCCCTTGGCAGTGTCTGTCGGCAGGTTGCCCGTGTCGGGGAACCAGCCCTGGTTCGGCCAGTTCGCGATGAAGTCCGCGCGCGACGGCGGAGGCTGATTCTCGATCCCGTTGGCTTCGTAGCAGGGCACGAGGAACCGGGTCAGGTAGTCATAAATCCACGCGAGTTGCACGTCGGTCGGCGGACCCGTGGGCCGGGTCGAATGCTTGGCCTGACAGACATAGGCGCCCACGGCATGCTCCTCCACGTCGGTCGTCCACTCCATCCCGTTCACGGTGCCGTCGGCGTCAGTGCCTAGCCCGAACGGCACGCCCATCTCGGTGAAACAGGCGCTCACCACCTCGGTGTGCTGCTCCCACGTCACGAAACCGGCGAAGGTGACATCAGGGCGCACCGCGTTTGGGTGGGCGGCCACCACTCGTTCCCATGCTGAGTCGAGTTGCGCCAGACGCAGGGTTTCGGCTTGCTCCTCGGTGGGCTGATCCCGCACCGGGGCTGGACCGAGATCCGGCATCGGCACGGTGACGGCGAGCGGCGCAGGGGCGTCGACCGGATCGGCCGCTGGGGTGCGACCGGTGGCGCAGCCGGCAACGCCTACCGCCGCCAGGATGATGACGGCGATGGTGAGGCGGGCGCGCGGTGGGCATCGGGTTCCTCTCGAAGCGGCCCTGCGTTCTGCGGTCTGGCTGAGCGACACACTAGCCGGTGAGCGCCTTCAAGTGAAAGAACCTCTAGTCCGCAGGGTGAGGCGCTCGATAGTGTCGGGGCATGCAGACTTCGCGGCATCCGAGGTGGGTGCTCTTCGCGACGTCCCTGGTGCTGCTCGTCCTGCTGTTCTGGGCCGGATCGCGCTCCGCCGTCTGCGCCGCTGCGCTGGGCAGCTGCGCAACGGACAACAGGGTAGCCCTGGCGTCGGCTGGCGCGCTGGTCGTGGTGATCATGGCGGTCATCACCTGGCTGGTCAGCCTGCCGCTGCGACCGGACAAGAGGCGGCTCACGCTGTCGGCGGGAACCGTGCTCACCGCAGTCGTCGGCGTCGGATTCGCGGCGGCGTCGCTGTTCTCTGCCGGATTCGCACTCACGCTCTGACCGAGTATGTGGTCGAGGCCTGGCTCATCCCTCCGGGCATGACTCGTACCAGCCGGCCTCGCGCACATGTCGATGCCCTCCGGGGTGCCCCACCACGTTCGTTCCATCGTCTGCGGGGTCGTGCCGCCCTCATGGCGCTCCCCTCGTTTCAGCAACGAGCATATGGGCACCGAGCGCGGCACGGCCACGGGCGTGGCGTCAGTAGGTGGGCTGCAGGCAGTCGGCGACCCCGAACTGCGCACCACGGTTGAACTGGCCGAGGCGTTCGTCGGCGGAACCGTGATCTGTCGGGTTGGCCCACGGCCAGGGGTCGCCGAGGCTCGCGATCCCCACGGTCAACTCCTCGTTGTCCCCCTCTTCGAAGGCGAGTGTGCCGTCGTTTGCCATTCCCTGCAGCGCCGCGCCGGCGAGGCAGTCCGCTTGCAGCTCGATCCTGAGGTCTCGCTGCGCCGGCGCCACCCTGGCCTGGATGGCGTGCCCCCATTCATGCGCGACGATGAAGTAGATGAACGCGTCGCCCACGGTCAGCGCCCGATCCATCAGGTCGATGTCGAACGCGATGAAGTCCTCGGGAAGGCAGTACCAGGCGTTCTGGTCAGTGAGCACGAACGAGCCGCAATACACCGTTTCCGCGGGCGCGTCATACAGGCCAATGCCGAGCTCCTCGTTGCCGCTGTACAGGTTCGGTGGCACGTAGGTGCCGGGCACAAACTCCGAGAAGTGAGTGGCCCAGTACTGGCTCGTCACGTTCACCGCGGCGTTGTAGTCGGGGTACACCGACTCGTCGGAGTCGGCGGTCGGTGCATCGATGCTGGTCACGGCGACCGAATCGACGGGGTACGCCTCTGCGGCAAGTGCCGAACTCGGCGCATACCCGAAGGCTAGGACGCCGACCGCGGCAATCATCATTCCGGTCGCACTCCGTCGAAGCAGCATGAGGGGCCTCCCTGGCTCTTTCCGGCGACGATACGCCGAACACCGGCGGCGCTGCAGGGGTCAGCAATGTCTGCGGGCAGGCTGTGCGGGTTCCCGCACAGCCGGTGCGAGCGCGGCGACATCCGGCCCCCTGTCGGGGCCTATCCACAGGCTTCCCGTCCCGCCCGTTATCCACAGCTGGGATTCGGGGGCGTGGACAGGCGCCGAATGCACTGGTTAAGTCATGCACACCCCCGTTCGGGGGTAGCCATCGCCTCGTCGCAGCACCTCCTCACCCTGGGAGTCCGCATGAGCACCGCCCGACCCCGCCGCACGCTCTCCCCGACGGCCGATCCACCAGCCAGCGCCGAACCGATGCCGTCGAAGACGATCAGACCGCCATACGATGCGGATGTCGCGTTCGGGAAGCAGCCCTCGCTTGACGATCTGCTTCCCAATCCCGAACCGCTGGTCGCGAACCTCACCCGCTGTGTGATCGAGATCCTGGCGGGCGCCCGGGAGCTGGAACAGATCAGCCGCTGGGTCAGCGACGACGTCTATAAGCACCTGCTCAAACGGGTGCTGATCTCGGCACGCGGGCGCCAGGCGCGCGGGCAACCGGTGATGCGGCCGGCCTTCGCGGTGGGGTCATCGCTGATCACCCGACCGGCGCCGGGAGTGGTGGAGGCGGTGGTCGTGGTCAACGGTCGGGCGCGCACCCGGGCGGTCGCGATCCGACTGGAAGGGCTTGACCGGCGCTGGCGGGCGACCGCGATCCATGTGCTCTGACTGCGCCGCCGTGCTCTGACTGGGCCGCCGGCTCACTGAACAACCAAAACGGGTCCGGCCGCCGAGCTGATGCTCGACAAGCGGACCCGTGTGGGAACCCTGGTTAGCGGTTCTTCTTGTCTTGCGCCCGACGCTGGGCCCGGTTCACCGGGGCGTGCGAGTGATCGTGGTCGTGTTCCTCGGTCTGGGTCTGCCCGAACGCGCCACGCGCCGCGGGCTGCCCCTGCCGGGTCTGCGGTGCGGCGGCGGGCTGCTGCGGCTGACCTGCCGCGCGACGCAGCATGGCAGCGGCCTGCTGCGCACGCTGGGTCTCGGCACGCTCCAGCTGACCGCGCTGGTTGCGCACCTCCACCTCGCCGGCGTTGTCGGCGCTCGGTGCCGAGAAGCTGAGCCGCTCGGGCGGAGCCTCGGTGCCGCCGAGGCCCTTGGCGGCGACCTGCGCCTTGCCTGCGCCTCCGGTGACTTCGACCTCCAGGTTGAACAGGAAGCCCACCGACTCTTCGCGAATCTGGCCCATCATGTTCTGGAACATGGCGAAGCCCTCACGCTGGTATTCCACCAGCGGGTCGCGCTGCGCCATCGCGCGCAGGCCGATGCCGTCCTTCAGGTAGTCCATCTCATAGAGGTGGTCGCGCCAGCGGCGGTCGATCACGCTGAGCACGACGCGGCGCTCGAGTTCGCGCATCGCCGAAGCACCGAGCGACTCCTCGCGACGCAGGTAGGCCAGCTTGGCGTCGGAGATGATCTCCTGCTTGAGGAACTGCGGGGTGACCTTGCCCTGCGCTCCCGCCTCGGTGAGTACCTCGTCGATGGTGATCGAAATCGGGTACAGCTGCTTCAGCTCGGTCCACAGCGCGTCGAGGTCCCAGTCGTCGCTGTGGCCCTCCGCGGTGTTCACGTCGATCAGCTCGCCGAGCACACTCTCCAGGAACTGCTGCGCCCGCTCGTGCAGGTCGTCGCCCTCGAGGATGTGGCGGCGGTCGCTGTAGATCGCCTCACGCTGTCGGTTCAACACGTCGTCGTACTTCAGCACGTTCTTGCGGATCTCCGCGTTGCGCGACTCCACCTGCGACTGAGCGCTGCGGATGGCGCGGCTGACAACCTTGGACTCGATTGCCATGTCGTCTGGCACGTTGTTGCGGCCCATCAGCGCCTCGGCGGCGCCGGAGTTGAACAGCCGCATCAGGTCGTCCTGCAGCGACAGGTAGAACCGGCTCTCGCCGGGGTCACCCTGACGGCCGGAGCGCCCGCGCAGCTGGTTGTCGATGCGGCGCGACTCGTGGCGCTCGGTGCCGAGCACGTACAGTCCGCCGGCGTCGATGACCTTCGCGGCCTCGGTCGCGACATCCGCCTTGACCGCGTCGAACACGGCGTCCCACTCGGCTTCGTACTCTTCCGGGGTGTCGTTCGGGTTCAGGCCCTTGGCGTTCATCTGCGCGACGGCGAGGAACTCGGCGTTGCCGCCGAGCATCACGTCGGTGCCACGGCCGGCCATGTTGGTGGCGACGGTGACGGCGCCGAGTCGGCCGGCCTGGGCGACGATCGCCGCTTCACGGGCGTGGTTCTTGGCGTTCAGCACCTCGTGCTTGACCCCGCGCTTGGCGAGCATCCGCGACAGGTACTCGCTCTTCTCCACGCTCGTGGTGCCCACCAGCACCGGCTGCCCGGCGCCGTGTCGTTCGACGATGTCCTCGACCACCTGGCCGAACTTGGCCTCCTCGTTCTTGTAGACGAGGTCGGGCTGGTCCTTGCGGGCCATCGGCCGGTTGGTGGGGATGGCGACCACACCGAGCTTGTAGGTGGACATGAACTCGGCGGCCTCGGTCTCGGCGGTACCGGTCATGCCAGAGAGCTTCTGGTACAGACGGAAGTAGTTCTGCAGCGTCACCGTGGCGAGCGTCTGGTTCTCGGCCTTGACCGCCACGCCCTCCTTGGCCTCGATCGCCTGGTGGATGCCCTCGTTGTAGCGGCGGCCCATCAGGATGCGGCCGGTGTGCTCGTCGACGATCAGCACCTCGCCGTTCATCACGACGTAGTCCTTGTCCTTCTTGAACAGGGCCTTCGCCTTGATCGAGTTGTTCAGGAACGAGATCAGCGGGGTGTTGGCGGATTCGTACAGGTTGTCGATGCCGAGGTAGTCCTCGACCTTCTCGATGCCGGGTTCGAGCACACCGACGGTGCGCTTCTTCTCGTCGACCTCGTAGTCGCTGCCCTGGGTGAGCCGGTTGGCGAGGTTGGCGAACTCGGTGAACCAGCGGTTGGCTTCACCGGATGCCGGACCCGAGATGATCAGCGGGGTACGAGCCTCGTCGATGAGGATCGAGTCGACCTCGTCGACGACGGCGTAGAAGTGGCCGCGCTGCACCATGTCGGTGGCCTGCCACGCCATGTTGTCGCGCAGGTAGTCGAAGCCGAACTCGTTGTTGGTGCCGTAGGTGATGTCGCAGGCGTACTGCTGGCGGCGGATCTCCGGGGTCTGACCGGCCACGATGCATCCGGTGGTCATTCCCAGTGCACGGAACACCCGGCCCATCAGCTCGGACTGGTAGCTGGCCAGGTAGTCGTTGACCGTGATCACATGCACCCCGCGCGACGCGATTGCGTTCAGGTATGCGGCGGTGGTGGCGACCAGGGTCTTGCCCTCACCGGTCTTCATCTCGGCGATGTTGCCGAGGTGCAGGGCGGCGCCGCCCATCAGCTGCACGTCGAAGTGCCGCAGTCCGAGCGTGCGCTTCGACGCCTCGCGCACCGCGGCGAACGCCTCGGGCAGCAGGTCGTCGAGAGACTCACCGTTCGAGTAGCGTTCACGCAACTCGACCGTTTCGTTTCTCAACTCTTCATCGGTCAACCCGGTGAAGTCGTCTTCGAGCTGGTTGATCGCCTCGGCGTAAGCCTTCAGGCGCCGAAGGGTGCGGCCCTCACCGACGCGGAGGACCCTCTCTAGAACGTTTGCCACCGACTACTCCAATAGTTGTCTTGAGGCGGGTTTCACGCCTCACACCGATACGACGTGCCGACCTGCGCCGGCACGTCGTTATCGGCCCGTAATGGTAGCAAGCCTATCTATCTACCGCCTGTACGCGTGGCTCCCGCCCACAGCCTGCACACTGGTCTCTTCATCGGCCAGACTGATCACTCCGTACGCCCACCCCTTGCGGCGGTATACGACGCTCGGCCGGTCGGTCGCACTGTCCACGAACAGGAAGAAATCGTGGCCGACCAGTTCCATGTGATCCACGGCATCGTCGCAGGTCATGCGGGCGGCCGGGAAGACCTTCTCCCGGATCACCACGGGCGAGTAGTCCTCCTCTTCGACCGGTTCCTCGGTGTTCTGGATCGGTATGGAGCCGGTGGCCACCTTGTCGATCAGATCCGGGTCGGCCGGGGTGATGTCGGTTGTGCTGAAGCCGCCCGCGGATGCCTCGCTCAGCGAGGTCGGGCGGTGCTGCCCCCGGTGCACCTTGCGTCTGTCTTTGGCCTGTCTTACCCGTTCGAGCAGCTTGTCGAGCGCCAGATCGAAGGCAACGTACTTGTCCGAACCGCCAGATTCCGCCCGCACGAGCGGCCCGGGTCCGATCAGCATGAGTTCGACACGGTCCTCGGGGTTCGACCCGCGCGGCTCGTTGTGCCGGGATACCTTGATCTCGAATGCAATGGCCCGATCGGCCAGGTGTGACACTTTCGCGGCCTTTTCAGTCGCATAGTCACGGAACCGATCGGTAATTCCCAGATTGCGTCCGGTGATACTGATGTCCATGGCGGCCTCCTTGCTCTCGGCGCTGTGCCGCCCGAAGCTCAGGCGGTCGTCCCTTCTCGCGCCTTTCGCTTCACCGTAGTCGCGTTGTGCACCAAAGTCACCGACGAGAGTGTGTGAGTTCGCTGGGCGAGCTGAACCGCGGCGTGTACGCGACGGCGGCGGCGCCGACCACGATCCCGCCGGCGGCGCGCACCGCCCGCGCCGCCTCGATCAGGGTCGCGCCGCTGGTGAGCACGTCGTCGACGAGCAGCACCCGGTGCCCTTCCAGCGAACCCGTGGCGCGCATCGAGTGCTGGCGGTTGGCCTGCCTCTCGGCGACGGTCAGCGTTTTCTGCCGCGCAGTGCGGTGCGCCGGCAGGAGCAGGGGACTCGCCCGGTACCCGGCTCGGCGCAGCAGCACCGCCACCGGGTCGTAGCCGCGGCGACGCCAGGCGGCCCGCGACGGCGGCACCGCGGCAAGCACCACGCCCGGCATGGTCGGAGCGGAGGCGGCGGCGCGGGCGTCGGTGTCGGCGCGGGCGATCGCGGCGGCGAGCGCCGCCGACAGCGCGGCAGCCAGCGGACCCGCGGCATCCGTTCTGTGCTGCTCCTTGAATGACAGGATGACGCGGCGCACCACTCCCTCGTAGCGCAGCGCCGTGAACGCGGGGGTGCCATCCGGCAGGGTTCGCGCGGTGACCTGCGGGGCGAGGGCGGCGGTACAGGTCTCGCATAGGCCCCGGTCCTCGGCGCCGCAGCCGGCGCAGCCCACCGGCAGCAGCAGCGCGAGCGCGTCGAGCACGGCGCGGCGAATCAGGAGCGGCATCCCCCACGGTAGGCCGCGTCACCGGCGACCGTGCCCGCACGACCTCGCGGCTGTGCGGCGCCCGCGGCTGGGGAGGAGCAGTGCCCTGTTAGCGCCGGGTGCCGAGGAATTCCGCGTTGATCGTGGTGCTCTGCCAGCCCGTGCCGCGGGGCTGGAACACCAGCCCGTCGCTGCCGAGCACGCGCAGCCCGTCCTGGCCGTTGCCGCCTACCAGCTGGCTGCCGAACGGCAGCTGCCCGAGCGAAGTAGCGAGCCCGCCGATGGCGTGCAGCGTGACGGCATAGTCGGAGTCCGCGGCATCCAGGGTGGCCACCCTGGTGGAATCCGCCCAGGTGGCATCGACCGCGTCCGCGGCCAGCGGCAGCTCCCACGGCGGGCCGAGCGCCGTCGGCACCCCACCCTCCCGCACGATCGCGGCAACGAACAGCCGCGTGATGTCGTCGGTCTCCAGCAGAATGGCGAGCCGGGTGCCGTCGCGGGACACCTCGATGGCGTGCACGCTGGCGTCCGCCGGCAGCTGGGAGGCGATCGGATGCTGCGTGCCTGCCAGGTCGATGGTGATCAGCGAGGCCGCCGACCCGGTCTGCGCCGACCAGATCATCTCCTGGCCGTCGATCGCCGGGTCGGTGAGTCCCGGACGGGCGTCGACCAGCACCGGCAGCCCGGTCGCCGTGGCGGCGTACACCCCGGCCGGGGTGCCGATCGCGGCGTAGCGTTCCGAGTGGTCGAGCGTCACCGAGGTGGCGCCGAGGCTGGCGGCGGCCGCGCTGATCCCCTCGATCGGCACGATCTCGCCACGCTCGTAGAACCCGAACTCGCCGTCGCGGCTGAGCAGGGTGCGGCTGTCCACGTCCGGTTCGGCGGCCGGCCCTGGTGGCACGATCTCGGGCACCACCACGTCGACCTGGTTGATGGAGAGGCTGAGAGAGGTGACAGAGGTCACCTCTCTCAGGCTGTGCTGCAACTGCAGCTGCATCCGTTGCAGGCGCTCGTCGTCCGCCTCGCCCGCTTCGGCACTGAGATCGACAATCACCCGGTTCGCCTCGATGCGCACCCCGTCTGGGCCGATGCTGGTGCCGTTCGGGAACTCGGTGACCACACCGGGCGCCAGCCACTCTGTCGGTCCGGCGAGCAGGGCCACCACGATCCGCCTCGCCAGCGACGGCGTCGGGAACCAGCGCAGGTCGGGCACGAGATAGGAGAAGGTGGGGTCGAAGTAATACACCGAATACGGCTTGAAGATCTGCTCGAACGCGGATCCGGTGAGCACCACCCCGTCCGGTGCCGCGCTGATCCGCCACTGCCCGTCTACCTGCGCGAACGAGAACTGCATCACCTGCGGGCCCATCGTTTCCGACTGGGCGTAGCGGCCGTGCGCGTCGACGGTGGCCGCGGGCAGCACGCTGTATTCCAGGGTGGTGGGGCTGGTCTGCGAGTAGTTTTCGCTGCCGGCCCGGCTGACCGTGACGCCGGCGTTGGGTTTCCAGGTCTCGGCGATCTCGCCGGTGAGGAACTCGCGCGCCACCTCGTAGTCGCCCTGCGGTCCGGTGCCGGCGCGGATGAAGCCCTGCAGGATCGCCTGCGGGTCGGCGTCTTTCTCCGGCCCCTGCGGCAGCAGCACCGAGGCCGGCGCGTCTTCGTCATTCACCCGATCGCCGGCGATGACCGGGCCGGTCATGGGCACGCCGACGCAGCCGGCCAGTGCCACCAAGAGGATTGACACCAGGCCCGCTCGCAAGGCGGTCAGACGGCTACGACGGTTCATCGGTTCCATCCTCCCCCTCTGCCGCCTCATGCGTGGGCGGCAGGTCGAGCGGCGACGACGTGAGCTGGTGACGCGGATGCCGCGGAAGGGTCAGCCGGAAGCAGGAGCCGGCTCCCGGCTCGGACCAGACATCGAGCCAGCCGGAGTGCAGCGTGGTGTCCTCCAGCGAGATCGCCAGTCCCAGCCCCGATCCGCCGGTGCTGCGCTGCCGGGACGGGTCTGCCCGCCAGAACCGGTCGAAGACCCTGTCCTTCTCGACATCCGACATCCCGATGCCGTAGTCGCGCACCGCGATGGCGACCGCGTTCTCGTCGCTGTCCACGTACACGTCGATCGGCTCGCCCTCACCGTGGTCGATGGCGTTGCCGAGCAGATTCTGCAGGATTCGACGGATGCGGCGGGCGTCGACATCCGCTTCGAAGTAGCCGCCCGGGGCGACCAGCCGCAGCTCGGTGCCCTTCGCGGTGGCCAGCGGAGTGACCGACTCCATGGCGTCTTCCACCAGCCGCACCAGGTTGGTCGGCTCGGTCTCCAGCTGGGCGACTCCCGCGTCGAAGCGGCTCATCTCAAGCAGGTCGGCGAGCAGCAACTCGAACCGCTGCACCTGGGTGTGCAGCAGTTCGGCGGTGCGGGCGGTGGTCGGGTCGAAGTCATCCCGCTGGTTGTACAGCACGTCCCCGGCCAGGCGGATGGTGGTCAGCGGGGTGCGGAGCTCATGCGAGACATCCGACACGAAGCGTTGCTGCAACCGGGACAGCGTGGCCAACTGGGTGATCTGCGACTGCATGCTGTCGGCCATCGCGTTGAACGACCGGGCGAGGGTGGCGATGTCGTCCTCCCCCTTCTCCGGGATGCGCTGCTCCAGCTGGCCGCTCGCCAGCTTGCGGCTGGTCTCTGCCGCGATCCGGATCGGGCTGACCACGAACCGGGCGACCACGAACGCGATGCCGCCGATCATCGCCACCAGGGCGAACCCGCCGATGCCGAGGGTCTGCTGCGCGAAGGTGAGTGTCTCCTGCGTCTCCTGCAGGTTGTAGACCAGATACAGCTGATACTGACCGGCGGTGGGCACCTCGATCGGGGTGCCCACGACGAGGCCGGGCTGCTCCCCCTCCTCGGTGACGAGCGCCACCGACTGGTAGAACAACCGGTCATCGGCGGCCGCGACGGCCTCGCGGATGTCGGAGGAGATCACCCGGTCGAGCACCAGGTCGGTGCTGGCGATGCCCTGCATGTTGTTCAGGGTCGGCTCCTGGCCGATCGTGCGCACCAGGGCGAACCGGGTGCCGCTGGCGCTGGAGGTGGTGCGGGTAATCGCGGTCTGCGCGCCATTGCGCAGACTGTCGAGGTCGCTCGCGGTGATCTGTTCGGACGCCGTGGAGCCGTCGAAGATCTGCTGCACCTGCAGCGCCGCCCGCCCCGCCTCGACCAGCGCCTGGTCGCGCCGGGAGTCGAACAGGTTGGCCCGGATACTCAGCGACATGTACAGCACGATGACGCTGACGGCCAGGCCAGACAACAGCACGGTGATGATCACGGTGCGGGCCTGCAGGGATCGGCGCCACAACCGGGTCAGGCCGGCCAGCCGACCGGTCCCGTTGAAGCGTGTCATCGTTCCCTAAGCAGTTGCGCCGGCGCGGTATCCGACCCCGCGCACGGTCATGACGATGCGCGGGTTGTCGGGGTCTTCCTCGACCTTGGCGCGCAGCCGTTGCACGTGCACGTTCACCAGGCGCGTGTCGGCCTTGTAGTGGTAACCCCACACCTGTTCCAGCAGCATCTCGCGGGTGAACACCTGCTGCGGTTTCAGGGTGAGGGCGAGCAGCAGCTCGAACTCGAGTGGGGTCAGGTTGATCTTGCTCTCGCCGCGGCGCACCTCGTGCCCGGCGACATCCAGAGTCAGATCTCCGACGTGCAGCACGTCGGCGGTGGTCTCCGTCGAGGGGCGCAGTCGGGTGCGGATGCGCGCAACCAATTCTCTGGGGTTGAAGGGCTTCACGACATAGTCGTCGGCGCCGCTCTCCAGCCCCTTCACGACATCCGCGGTGTCGCTCTTCGCGGTCAGCATGATGATCGGCACGCCGCTTTCGGCGCGGATTTGGCGGCACACCTCGATGCCGTCGACGCCGGGAAGCATCAGGTCGAGCAGCACCAGGTCGGGGGTGGACTCGTGGAATGCCGCGAGCGCCGCACTGCCATCTGCGGCGAAGTGCGGGTCGAACCCTTCCGTGCGCAGCACGATGCCGATCATCTCGGCCAGGGCGGTGTCGTCGTCGACGACCAGGATTCGCGCGGACATACTCCTCATCTCGGGTAGTTGAGTCTTTGGCTAAAGAGTATCGGAGTGTGAAAGCATGGATGGGATCGCCCACTGGGCGAAATCACTTGCGGTGAGAATGGGGAATCATCGGTGTCCGACGACCAGACGTGGCAACCACCCGCCGGCAACGCTGTGCCGCCGCCGCCGGCGGCTCCCCAGTTCGTGCCACCGCAGTACGGGCAGCCGGCTCAGGCGCCCTCGCCGTATGGGCAGCCCGCCCCGGCACCTTCGCCCTACGGGCAACCGGCTCCCCTGCCCTACGGGCAACCGGCTCCCCGGCCGTACGGGCAGTACGCCGCCCCGGCTGGCGCCCCGTTCGGTGCGCCGGCGCTGACCGGCGCTCCCGGGTGGACGCCTCCGCCGAAGCCCGGCCTGATCCCGCTGCGGCCGCTCAGCCTCGGCACCATCCTCGGTGCCTCGTTCCAGGTGCTGCGCCGTAACCCGAAGCCCACGTTCGGCATGTCCCTGCTGATGCAGGGCATCGTGATGGCCGTCACGCTGGTGGTACTCAGCGTGGTCACGGCGATCGCCATCTCTCGTGCGGACATGGCCACCGGTCAGGATGTCGACACCGTCACCGCCGGCGCCACCGCAGCCATCCTGCTGTCGGCGATCATCCCCTTCGTGCTGTCGCTGATCGCGGCCGGGATGATGCAGGGCATCATCGTGCTCGAAGTCGGTCGGGCCACGCTCGGTGAGAAGCTGCGCTTCCGCGGACTCTGGCGGCTGGCCAAGGGTCGCATCGGCGCACTGGTCGGCTGGATCCTGTTGCTGACGTTGGTGGTGGTCATCGCGATGGCAATCGTGGCGCTGCTCGTTTTCTTTGTTGGACAGCTCGGCGACGCCGGCTTCGCGGGCGCTGTCGCGATCAGCCTCATCGGGACGCTCGGCCTCGTTGTCCTGGGCGCGTGGCTCAGCACCAAGCTCGCCATGGTGCCGAGCGCGCTGATGATCGAACGCCTGTCGCTGCGCGATGCCATGGCCCGCTCCTGGTCGCTGACGAACGGCTACTTCTGGCGCACGCTCGGCATCCTGCTGCTGGTGAACGTCATCCTCAGCGTGGCGGGCCAGATCGTGTCCGCGCCGCTCTCCATCGTGTTCAGCCTCGCGATCCCGCTGCTGACGATCGGCGGAGACCCCACGACCGCGATCATCGCGGCGGTTGTCACCTACGTGCTCCTCATCGCGGTCACTCTGGTGATCACCGCGATCACCCTGGTGGTCTCGGCCGCGACCACAGGCCTGCTCTATCTCGACCTCCGCATTCGCAAGGAAGGCCTCGACCTGGAGCTCACCCGGTTTGTCGAGGCCCGTCAGGCCGGGGACGACCGCGTGCCCGATCCGCTGTTGCCAGCGTCGCGACCGGATGTCGGGAGCCAGGCGGCCCGGTCGGCGGCCGCCGCGCAGTCGCCTTGGGCATGAGGCTGCCGGCACTGTTGCAGCCAGGCTTGCCGCTCCCGCTCGACGTGCCTCTGGATCCCGACGCTGACGAGGCGCGCGACTGGATCCTGCGCGAACTCACCGACCCCGCGTACCAGGCAGCCCGCCCCAACTGGTTCGACATGCTGGCGCAGTCGATCTGGGAGTGGTTCAGCTCGTTGCAGTTCGACGGCGGCGACGGACCCCCGTTCCTGGCGTTCGCCGTGTTCGGTGCCATCGTGCTGGTGGCACTGGTCGTCGCCTTCCTGATCTTCGGACTGCCCCGCCTGAACCGCCGCAGCCGCGCCGCCGGCTTGCTGTTCGGCGACGACGACGCGCGCACCGCGGCGGAGCAGCGCAGCGCAGCGCAGTCCGCCGCGGCCCGGTCGGAATGGAACCTCGCGATCGCGGAGATGTTCCGCGCCATCGCCCGCGGCCTGGCCGAACGCACGATCGTGACCACCAGCCCCGGCACCACCGCGCATGACTTCGCCCGCCGCGCCGGCGGCACCTTCCGAGAACACGCTGCCGGCCTGGAGGCGGCGGCCACCGCGTTCGACGGGGTGCGCTACCTCGGCAAAACCGGCACCGCCGAGCAGTACCAGCAGGTCGCGGCGCTGGAGCAGGCCCTGCGCGCGACCCGTCCCGCACTGCCGACGCCGCCGGGGGCACCGACCGGAGCACTTTCGTGACCGTCACCACCCCCACCGTGCGCGCCGCGGGTCGGAAGTCGCTGTTCTGGGTGCTCGCCGCCCTGTTCGCCGTGCTGGTCGGGGTCATCGTCTTCGCGCTCGTCGGCTCCAGCGCCGGCGGCGACCCGCTGTCGCCGACGAACGCGGCACCGGAGGGCTCCCGCGCTCTCGCCGAGGTGATGCGCGATCAGGGCGTGGAAGTCGTCCCGACGGTGTCGCTCGACCAGACGCGCAAGGAAGCGACATCCGCCGGTCTGGAAGACACCACGATCGTGCTCTTCGACCCGTCCGGTTTTCTCACCGAAGACCAGCTTCGCCAGACGACGGACCTCGCCACCCACCTGATCGTGATCGACCCCGACTTCGGTCAGCTGAACGCGCTCGCCCCCGCGGTGGAAGCGGCCGGCAACGTGTCCGGGGTGCTCGACGCCGACTGCGGCGTGCGGGCCGTCGATAACGCGTCATCCGTCACCGGTGATGGCTCCGGCTATCGCCTCACCGACCCGTCCGCCGACGCGGTGGCCTGCCTCGGCAGCGGAGACGACGTGTACTCGCTCATCCAGCTGCCCGCGGATGCCGCGGCGGAGGCATCCGTCACGGTGCTCGGCACGACCACGGCGCTCCGCAACGAAACGGTGGCGTTGGAGGGCAACGCCGCCCTCGCGCTGACGCTGTTCGGCGGCACGGACACCCTGATCTGGTACCTGCCCTCGATCGCCGACGTCGAGAATGCCGCCCTCACCCCCGAAGAGCTGATGCCGCCGTGGACGGTGGGCATTCCGTTCGCGCTGCTCGCGGTCGGGCTGGCCGCGGCCCTCTGGCGCGGGCGACGGTTCGGGCCGCTGGTGGTCGAGAACCTGCCGGTCACCGTGCGCGCCAGCGAGACCACGGAGGGTCGGGCGCGGCTGTACGAGAAGAACTCGGCGCGGCTGCGCGCGCTCGACTCGCTGCGCCTCGGCGCCTTGCAACGGCTCGCCGCCCACGTCGGCCTGTCCCGCAGCGCGACGGTCGACGAGATCCTGGCCGCCACCGCCGCGGCCACCGGCTGGCCGCTTCCCACGGTGCGGGCGATCCTGCTCGACGCGCAGCCGGGTAGCGACGCCGACCTGATGACACTGTCCGACGACCTGACCCGACTCGAAACGACGGCGGCTCGCGCCAGCCGACCGACCTCAGAACAGAAAGAATGACACCGATGACAGATCATGAACTGCGGGATGCCTTCGGCCGGGTGCGTACAGAGGTCGGCAAGGCGGTCGTCGGTCAGGACGGTGCCGTCACCGGGCTGATCATCGCGCTGCTCGCGGGCGGGCACGTGCTGCTGGAGGGGGTGCCCGGCGTCGCCAAGACGCTGCTGGTGCGCACGCTCAGCCACGCGCTGCACCTCGACACCAAGCGTGTGCAGTTCACGCCGGACCTGATGCCCGGCGACATCACCGGTTCGCTGGTCTACGACGCGCGGGCCGGCGACTTCGAGTTCCGGCAGGGGCCGGTGTTCACCAACATCCTGCTCGCCGACGAGATCAACCGCACTCCTCCGAAGACCCAGTCGGCCCTGCTCGAGGCGATGGAGGAACGTCAGGTCTCAGTTGACGGCATCACCCGGCCGCTGCCGTCCCCGTTCCTGGTCGCCGCCACCCAGAACCCGATCGAGTACGAGGGCACGTACACGCTGCCCGAGGCGCAGCTCGACCGGTTCCTGATGAAACTGGTGCTCGACCTGCCGGCCCGGGATGCCGAGGTGGAGGTGCTGACCAGGCACGCCGCCGGCTTCAACCCGCGCGACCTCGCCGCGGCCGGCGTCACCCCGGTGCTCGATGCCGCGCAGCTGAGCGCAGGCCAGGCCGCGGTCGGCAGGGTCGGCGCATCCGCCGACGTGCTCGCTTATGCGGTGGATCTGGCCCGCGCCACCCGTCAGTCGCCGTCGGTGAAGCTGGGCGTGTCGCCGCGTGGCACGACGGCGCTGCTCGCCGCCTCTAAGGCGTGGGCGTGGCTGCAGGGCTTCGACGCGATCACCCCTGACCACATCCAGGCGATGGTGCTGCCGGTGCTGCGGCACCGCATCCAGCTGCGGCCCGAAGCCGAACTGGAGGGCGTGTCCGCTGACGCCATCCTGCGCTCGATCATGCAGCAGGTGCAGGTGCCGATCTGATGCTGCGGATGGGACTCGACTCATGGCGCTGAGCGGATGGCTGGTGCTGCTCGTGGCGGCAGGCATCGTGCCGCTGGTGGCGCTGGACGATCCCGTCGTGGTGCTGTGGTGGCTCGGCCTGGTCGTGGTGCTCATCGTGGTGGACCTGCTGCTGGCCGGCAGCCCGCGCGCGCTGCAGCTGCACCGCGACCTGCCCGGCCGGGTGCGCCTCGGCGAGACGGTGACCTCGACGCTGTACCTCACCAACACCGGATCGCGCCCGGTGCGTGGGATAACGCGCGACGCCTGGCAGCCGTCGGCGGGCGCCAGCCCGGCACGGGCCCGGGTGTCGATCCCCGCCGGGGAACGCCGCACCATCACGACATCCCTCACCCCGTTCCGTCGCGGCGAGCGCCGGGCCGCACACGTGACGGTGCGCTCGTTCGGCCCGTTGCGGCTGGCCGCCCGGCAGGCGACCATCGCGCTGCCCGGGACGATCCGGGTGCTCCCGCCGTTCAATTCACGCCGCCACCTGCCCTCGCGGCTGGCCCGGCTGCGTGAGCTCGACGGCCGCACCTCGGTGATGATCCGCGGTCAGGGCACCGAGTTCGACAGTCTGCGCGAGTACGTGCGCGGCGACGATGTGCGCTCCATCGACTGGCGGGCGACCGCCCGTCGCATCGAGCCGGGCGGCGGGGCGAAGCTCGTCGTGCGCACCTGGCGCCCGGAACGTGACCGTCGGGTCGTGGTCATCATCGACAGCGGACGCACGTCCGCCGCCCGCATCGCCAACGAGCCGCGGCTCGACACGGCGTTCGAGTCGTCACTGCTGCTCGCCGCGCTGGCGACGCATGCCGGCGACCGGGTCGACCTGGCCGTGTACGACCGCAGGGTGCGCGGCCGGGTGCAGGGCGCCACCGGCCCCGAGCTGCTGTCCCGCATGGTGAACACGATGGCGCCGATCGAGCCGGAACTGATCGAGCTGGACTGGTCGGCGGTTCCGGGACTGGTGCGCTCGATCACCTCGCAGCGCGCCCTCGTGGTGATCATGACCTCGATCGACGCGGCCGGGGCATCCCGCGGCCTGCTCTCGGTGCTGCCGCAACTGACCCGCAAGCACCTGGTCGTGGTGTCGTCGGTGACGGATCCGTCGGTGCTGGATGCCACCCGCTCCCGTGACGACAAACGGCAGGTGTATCAGGCCGCCGCCGCGGAGCGGGCGCTGCTCGACAGTGCGCGGGTATCCGCGGCGATCCGTCAGCTCGGCGGCGAGGTGGTCACCGGCGCGCCAGCCGACCTGCCGCCGCTGCTCGCCGACAAGTACCTCACGTTGAAGCAGGCCGGGCGGCTGTAAGCGCCCGCGCCGGACCTCGCCGGACCGCGCGGGGTTTCTCACACCATGCGGCGCTATGTAGCCCCGCATGGTGTGAGAACCCCCGCATCGTTCAGCGCACCCGGGGCGGGCACCCGCAGTCCGCGACATCCGCAGCCCACGACATCCCGCACTCCGCGACATTCGGCGTCCGCCACACCCGCGGTCCGCGACATCCGGCGCCCGCGAAATCCACCGCGGACGACACCCGACGCCGCCGCCTATCCGGCGATCAGCCGCTTCGCGCCCGCCTCGAACTCGTCGAGGTCGCCGGTCTCGCCCGCCCGGAACGCGCGGCGGCCGCGCATCCACTGGTACCAGAGGAACGCGCCGAGCGCGATCGTGCCGATGCCGATCTTGACCGGCCACGGCCAGTCCTGCCGGGTGACGTACCCCTCGATGAGTCCAGACAACAGCAGCGCCAGGATCAGTCCGATCACCACGGCGAACAGGGCACGGCCGTCCTCGGCGAGCGCCTGGCCGCGGGTGCGGGCGCCGGGCGCCACCCAGGCCCAGAAGATCATCAGGCCTGCCGCGCCGGCGACGAAGATGGCGTACAGCTCCAACTGCCCGTGCGGGGTGATGTACAGGAAGAAGTGGTCCAGGCGGTCGAACTCGTTCATGATCGCCGCCGACTGGCCGAGGCCCACCGCGTTCTGGAACATCACATACGGCACCCAGACCCCGGTGATGCCGAACGCGATGCACTGGGCGGCGATCCAGGCGTTGTTGGTCCAGACCTGGCCGGCGAAGGATGCCTCGGGATTCGCCGAGTAATACCCGACGAAGTCCTGCTCGGCGTACCCGCGCAACGTCTCGTACGAGCCAAGGCTGGCGAGCACCTCGGGGTTCAGCGTGATCCACACCGCATACAGCGCGGCGATGATCGCCACCGCCGCCCCCACCGCGAGCGTCAGCCAGCGGATGCGGAACAGCGCGGCCGGCAGCTGGGCGCCGAAGAACACGGTCAGCTGGCGCAGCACGTTGGTGCTCGTTCCGGTGAACCGCAACCGCGCCCTGGACAGTCCGAGGCTGAGCGCGTCACCCTGCAGCGACTGGCCGGCGGTGGTCTTGATCGCGGACAGCTGGCTGGCGCCGGACTGGTATCGCTCGATCAGCTCGTCGGCCTCGGCGCCGCTGTAGCGCCGCTTCTGGCCGAGCTGGGCAAGCCGCTGCCACTCATCGCGATGCGCGGCGGAGTATGCGTCAAGATCCATCTGCTTAAATACTGTCATGTCTCGACCCGCAATGCCGGATGCCGAACTCCACGATGAGCGCACCGACGAGTTGATGACGGGTGAGGCGGTCAGCCTCGATCTGCGCCCGGCCAGTTTCGTGCTGCGCGCCGCCGGAACCATCATCGACTTCCTGCTCTACCTGGGTTCCTACTTCCTGTTCATGCTGGCGCTGTTCCAGCTGGTGAGCTTCTTCGCGATCGACGAGGCGATGGTGGCCGCGGTCAGCATCGCCGGGCTGGTCGTCTGCCTGGTCGTGGCACCCACCGCGGTGGAACTGGCCTCCCACGGCCGCTCACTCGGCAAGCTCGCCATCGGCGCCCGGATCGTGCGCGACGACGGCGGCGCGATCGGCTTCCGGCACGCGTTCATCCGCGCCATGACCGGCCTGCTCGAGATCTACTTCACCCTCGGCGGGTTCGCCGCCATCGTCGGCCTGATCGCGCCCAAGTCGAAACGGCTCGGCGACCTGATCGCCGGCACATACAGCCAGAACGAACGGCTGTCCCGGATGTCGCCGCCCGTCTACGGCGTGCCGGCCGAGTTGACCCAGTGGGCATTGACAGCGGATGTCGCGCGAATGCCCGACGCCCTCGCCCGCCGCATCTCGGCGTTCCTTGCCGAGGCGTCGCGGTTCACCCCGGCCACGCGCACGCGATTGAGCGGGCAGCTGGCGGCCGAGGCATCCGCCTATGTGTCGCCGCTGCCTGTCGTCGACCCGGAACTGTTCCTCGCCGCGGTCGCCGCGGTGCGCCGCGACCGCGAACTGCAGGCGCTCACGCTGGAGCGGCAGACCCTCGACCGGCTGGCGCCGACGCTCGGCGGGCTGCCGCACGGGTTCCCGAACCGGTAGCAGTCGCCGTAGCGCTGCCGGAGCACGCGCCAGACGACAGGATGCCGCGGGCCTAAACCCGCGGCATCCGTAATTCATCCCCGCCCGGAGCGGGAATCGCGCCTAGTAGCGGTAGTGGTCGACCTTGTACGGTCCGTCGATCGGCACGCCGATGTACGCGGACTGCTCGGGGGTGAGCTCAGTGAGCTCCACGCCGAGCGCGTCGAGGTGCAGGCGGGCGACCTTCTCGTCGAGGTGCTTCGGCAACACGTACACGTCGGTCTCGTAGTTCTCGCGGTGTGCGTACAGCTCGATCTGGGCGAGCACCTGGTTGGTGAACGAGTTGCTCATCACGAACGACGGGTGGCCGGTGGCGTTGCCGAGGTTCATCAGGCGACCCTCGCTGAGCACCAGGATGCTGCGGCCCGACGGCATCCGCCACTCGTGCACCTGCGGCTTGATCTCGATCTTCTCGGCGCCGGCGAGCTTCTCCAGCCCTGCCATGTCGACCTCGTTGTCGAAGTGCCCGACGTTGGCGACGATGGCCTGGTGCTTCATCGCCTGCATGTGCTCGACGGTGATCACGTTCAGGTTGCCGGTTCCGGTGACGAAGATGTCGACCTGGCCGACCACGGACTCGATGCGCGCCACCTGGTAGCCGTCCATCGCCGCCTGCAGCGCGTTGATCGGGTCGATCTCGGTGACGATGACGCGGGCGCCCTGGCCGCGCAGGGCCTCGGCGGCGCCCTTGCCGACGTCGCCGTAGCCGGCGACGAGGGCGACCTTGCCGCCCATCAGCACGTCGGTGGCGCGGTTCAGACCGTCGGGCAGCGAGTGCCGGATGCCGTACTTGTTGTCGAACTTGGACTTGGTGACCGAGTCGTTCACGTTGATCGCCGGGAACAGTAGCTGCCCCTCGCGGGCCAGCTCGTACAGGCGGTGCACGCCGGTGGTGGTCTCTTCGGTGACACCCTGGATGGCGTCGGCGATCTTGGTCCAGCGGTCGGTGGAGGTGGCGAGCGAGGCCCGCAGCACGTCGAGGATCACGCTGTACTCGTGGCTGGCGTCATCCGACGTCGCCGGAACGGCACCGGCCAGCTCGAACTCGCGGCCCTTGTGCACCAGCAGGGTGGCGTCGCCACCGTCGTCGAGGATCATGTTCGGGCCGTCGAAGCCTTCCGCCGACCAGTCGAAGATCTGCGAGGTGGCCCACCAGTACTCTTCGAGGGTCTCGCCCTTCCAGGCGAACACGGGAACACCGGCGGGCGCGTCGGGGGTGCCCTTGCCGACCGCGATCGCGGCGGCGGCCTCGTCTTGGGTGGAGAAGATGTTGCAGCTGGCCCAGCGAACCTGTGCGCCGAGGGCGGTGAGGGTCTCGATCAGCACCGCGGTCTGCACGGTCATGTGCAGGCTGCCGGCGATGCGGGCGCCGGCGAGCGGCTGGCTGGCGCCGAACTCTTCGCGGAGGGCCATCAGTCCGGGCATCTCGTTCTCAGCGAGGCGGATCTGGTGGCGTCCGGCCTCGGCGAGGCTGATGTCGGCGACCTTGAACGGCAGAGTAGTGACAGGCATGCGCCCATTCTCGCAGGTGGCGCTGACCGTTGCGTTCGGGATGTCGGGGCCGCGGGGATGCCGGAGGCGTCGGGGGCAGCGATGCTCGGGGGTCGGGCGTGCCGGCGGCCTCGGGGTGCGGGCGGAGCGGCGGGCTTCCGTCCCCGCGCCCGCGCACAACGGCAGTAAACGACTCCGGCGCGCGGTGTATCGCGCAAGCTGAGCGGCGTGGCGCAGCGAATCGCTGCCGTTCTTCTCAGGCCGTCGGCAGCCAAGGGCCCCGCCGGACGGCGGCCGGCAGCTGCGGCCGGGCCCGCACCCCATTCCGCGCGCCCGACCCGGGTGATACGAATGACCTATGCCGCGTCATGTGGCGCGGCTCCGATCTCTCCTGGAGGCAACGATGCCCAAGTACGTGGTGCTCTACAACTCGGAACAGTCCGCTGAGTCCCAGATGGAGGGGATGGATCCGGATGCCGCCAACGAGGGCATGCAGCAGTGGATGGACTGGGCCGGCCGCGCGGGCGATGCGCTCGTCGATTTCGGCACGCCGCTCGGCCATGGCCAGACGGTGACGAAGGATGGCGCGGCCGCCAGTTCGAGCAAGGCCGGCGGGTACTCGATCATGGAGGGCGACGAGGACCGCGTCATGGCCCTGCTGAAGGACCACCCGCACCTGATGATGCCCGGCAACACGATCGAGGTGTTCGAGACGCTGGAGATGCCGGGCATGTAACCGGAGCGTCCGGCTCCCGACATCCCGTGCTCATGAGGTCTGGCGTTTAGTCGTTCAACCTGGGGCGGACCGACCGAATGCCAGACCTCACCCGCAGAGCACTCGGCCACCCGGCATCCGTTGCTCGTGAGGTCTGGCGTTTGGTTGTTCGCGCACGCCGGGAAGGGCTAAATGCCAGACCTCAGCCGCGCAAGGTCGGCCGCGCGGACCACGACGCCAGGCGCCCCGCCCCAGCTACTCCCCGCGGATCAGCGCCAGCACCCGGTCGCGCACGCGCTCCATTTCGGCGCGCGTGCCCGCCTCCACGTTCAGCCGCAGCAGCGGTTCGGTGTTGGAGGGTCGCACGTTGAACCACCAGAAGGTGTCGCCGCCGCTGCCGGAGACGGTGAGCCCGTCGAGTTCGTCGAACTCCTCCGACGTGTAGGCGCTGACGATCCGTTCGTATGCGGCAGGGATGTCGTCGACGATCGAGTTGATCTCGCCGCTCTGGAAGTACGGGTCGAACGCCGCGGTGAACGCCGACATCGAGGCATCCTGATGTCCGAACTCGGCGATCAGGTGCATCGCGGCCAGCATGCCGTTGTCGGCGCCCCAGAAGTCGCGGAAGTAGTAGTGCGCGCTGTGCTCGCCGCCGAAGATCGCTCCGGTGGCCTTCATCTCGTCCTTGATCAGCGAGTGGCCGACCCGGGTGCGCACGGCGTCCGCGCCCGCGGCTTCGATCGTCTCTGGCACGATCAGCGACGTGATCAGGTTGTGGATGACGAGGATCTCGCCGTCCTCGCCCGCGGCCCGCGCCCGGTTGATCTCGCGCAGTGCGACGATCGCGGCGACCGCGGACGGGGTGACCGGGTCGCCCTTTTCGTCGACCACGAAGCATCGGTCGGCGTCGCCGTCGAAGGCGAGTCCCAGGTCGGCACCGTGCTCCACCACCGCGCGCTGCAGGTCGAGCAGGTTCGCCGGTTCCAGCGGGTTGGCCTCGTGGTTCGGAAAGCTGCCGTCGAGTTCGAAGTACAGCGGGATGAGCTCGATCGGCAGCGCCGGAAGGCCGGCGGCCTCCCCCAGCACCGCGGGAACGGTGAGTCCGGCCATGCCGTTGCCGGCGTCGACGACGACACGGATCGGTCGGATGTCGGACAGCCCAACTAGCGAGCGGAGGTAGGCCGCGTAGTCGCCCAGCACATCGCGCTGAACCCGGCCGCCGGGCCGGCTGACCGCGGGGATCCCGGTTTGCAGGTAGGACTGGGCGCGGTCGCGGATGCCGGCGAGTCCGGTGTCGAGGCTGATGCCCTGTGCCCCGGCGCGGCTGAACTTGATGCCGTTGTATGTCGCGGGGTTGTGGCTCGCGGTGAACATGGCAGCCGGAACGCCGAAGGTGCCGGAGGCGTAGTAGCTCTCGTCGGTCGAGCAGAGGCCGATGCTGATGACGGTGGCGCCGCGGGCCTGCGCACCGCGGGCGAACGCGTCGGCGAAGCCGGGCGACGAGTCGCGCATGTCGTGGCCGACGGCGATCTCGCCGCCGAGTGCCCCGAGTTCGTCGACGAACGCGGCCCCGAACGCCTCCACCACCTCGTCGGTGAGTTGGCTGCCGACCAGCCCGCGCACATCGTATGTTTTCACGAACTGGGTCAGATCAGGGGTGCTCACGCCCCAAAACTTACCTCACCGCCGAGTACGACGTGCTTGATCACCTGCCAGCCGAGCGGCGCGGACAGACGTTCGGCGTGGCGCGCGCAGAGGTCGTAGGTGTGCGGCTCCGCCATCAGGCTGAGCGGACCGAGCACCACCATCGAGTCGGCGTAGTCGTAGGTCAGCGTAGAGATGGCCTGCTCGCGGCAGGCCACTTTGCTACACGGTCGGGAACTCATTGTGCTGCCAGCCTAATCCTCACCACCGACGGTTAGGCTGGTGCCATGCCCCGCACTCGTCATTCCGCTCCCGCGCGCGCGAGCCGGAGGAACCGACACCGCGGTGTGCGCTCCCCCGTGACCGGCCCGTACCTGCCGCAGCTGAACACGCGCCTCGACTTCTTCGACAACGTCGTTGCCTCCACCGCCGAGTACCTCCGCGAGGTCTGGCCGCAGGAGCTCGAGTCGATCAGTTTCGAGGTGGCGGCGCTGCCCGCAGAGCTGTCGAGCCCGGCTGGCGTCGACCGCTGGAAGGTGATTCCGTCTGAGCGGCGGATCATCCTGTACCGGCTGCCGATCCAGCGACTCACCAAACTGCACCGCAACGATGAATGGCACCGCCGAGCGGTGATCGAGAGCTGCGTGTTCCGCGCGGTCGCCGAGATGCTGGGCAAGGATCCGTGGGAGCTGGCGCCAGGGCGCTTCATGCACTTCTGACGCGCGGACCGCCGGTTCGAACGCCGAGCTCGATGCCGAATTCGGATGTCGCGTCCGAAGGGGTTATCGACGCTACGGGTAGACCGTGACCGGGGCCTCGGCCGCGTGCGGGGGCCGCACAGGGTAGCTGGCGAGCGCGCCGTCGGAGGCGTAGCCGATCGCGGCCCGCAGCCCGGCGGTATCGCCGAGCCCGAAACTGCCGGCTGCGGACAGCGGAACGACCGCCGAGGCGCCGGGCGCCACGTTGATCACCCGTCCCTCGCCGCCCAGTGCGGCGAGTTCCACGTCGACCGCGGTTGCGGTGGGATTGTGCAGGTAGAGCTGCGCTCCGGCACCGTCGGCCACGCTCACCTGCAGGTCGCCGGTGATCTCCGGTGCCGCCGCATGCCAGGCGAAGTCGAAGGCGGAGTCGCTCGCGGTCGAGACCCGCATGCCGGCGACCACCGGCACCGTGCTGTCGATGGTGAGCGTGTAGCTTCCGTCGGCTTGCACGTCGATGGGCAGGTCGGTGACGATGCCGGGGCTCAGCTGCACCTCGAATGACGCGCCGGTGGGGTCACCGGCATCCGACATCACTCCCACCTGCAGAGTCGCGGGTTGGTCGCCCGGCACCAGAACGCGCAGCACGTTCTGCAGGTCGGCGAATCCCTCGCGGGCGATGTTCTGTTGCAGGGCGCTGAGCCCGGACACCACGAGGCCGGGGATGACGACGGTGTCGTCTGGCGCGGCAGTCGCACCCACGACATCCACTCCGCCGGCTTCCAGCCCTCGCACCGTGGTCTGCTGCAGGGTGGCGGCGATGGCCCCGCCACGGCTCTGCACCCGCACCACCGGGGTCTCCTCGGCGGGCATGAAGCCCGCCAGCGGCAGCACGCGCTGGCTGCCTGCGGGCACCACGAGGCCGGTTGTGCCCGGCGCGGTCACCGGGCCGGTTGCACCGTACAGGCTCAGGTCGACGGTGGCCGAGAGCTCGCTGGGATTGGTGAGGATCAGGATGCTGGTGCGCCCGACCGCATTGGAGCCGCCGACCAGCCAGCTGTCGTTGCTCGGCTCGGTGCAGTCGCTCGCGGCGAACCCGCCGAGGTCGCCGTCAGCGAGGGACTGGGACTGGGCCGCCGACACCTCGGCGGCGGGGGTGCCGGCCGGAGCGGTGAGCAGCGTCGGGCCGCTGCCCGCGGCGTCGCTCTGACCGATTGGTGCCGAGGCCAGCTCGCCGCCGGCCTGCACGGTAGGCTCGCCGAGCGATGACGGCTGCGAGGCATCCTGACCCATCTCGGTGCCGAGTCGCAGCAACGGTCCGGCACAGACGCGCTGCTGCTCCGAGGAGACCGGGGTGATGGTCTGCACCGGTGGGCTGCTCTGGATGCCGGGAATCGGAAGCATGACGGCGCCTGCGATCGCGGCTGCTGCCACGGCGACCCCGACCACGCCGGTGACGATGCGGGCCCCGGCGAGGGCGCGACGGCGCTGTGGTGTCTCGGTGCGTGCCGTGTCGGTGGGGTTCGCCGGCTCGCTGGGTTCGGCGGCGGCGTCCGTGGGCAGTTCAGTGTTCTCAGACACGGGCGTCCTCCTCGTCGAAGGTCGGCACGCGTTCGGTGAGCGAGCCGTCGCGGCGGTACGAGCGGCGACGGCCGCGCCCTGTGGGTAGCGCGAGCAGCAGGGTGAGGCCCACGATGATCGCCTGGATGAGCGGGGCGCCGGTGCCCCAGCTGTTCACCGGCAGCGCCTGGTCGGCGCCCGCCTGGTCGGTGCCCGCCACGTCGGCGCCCGCCAGGTCATAGCGCCACAGCAGGCCATTGGCGGTCTGGCCGACCGCCACGAAGTCACTGTTGGCGTCGAGCGACTGGGCCGCGATGCGGTGCGCGCGCTCTCCCGCGGCCGAGTCGGCGGGGCGCAGCACCAGGAAGGCGATCTGCATGTCTGCGAGGGGCTCGGCGGGGTCGTAGCCGCTCGGCACGGCCAGGTTGGCGGCCAGCTCGGCGAGCTGCTGCTCGGCGGCGCTCGGCTCTGGGTCTGTGGCGGCAAGGGTGGACTGGGCATCGAGGGTGGCGCCGAGGCCGCGCTGCAGGTCGACGGCGAACCCGCCGTCCGCCGTCGGGGTGAGGATGAGGGTGCCGAGGCTCGGGTCGGTCTGGGCCTCCGCCGTGACGTAGGCCGGCAGCATCCGCCCGTCGCCCGCGGTGACCGCGGAGGTGCCCGCCATCGGCGCAATCAGCAGCGGCACCACGGCGGCGATGCCGGTGATGCTCACGATCAGCGCCGGAGCGGCGGTGAACCGGCCGAGGGCGCCGAGGGCGATCACCGCGGCCCCGGTGAGTCCCAGCCAGTACAGGCTCAGGCTCGCGCCCGGCCAGATCCCCGCGGTGTCGGCGCCGACGAAGCTGAGCTCGATCTGGGCGCAGAACACCGCGGTCACGAAGCCGAGCAGTGCCACGGCCAGGGCGGGTGCCGCCTTGGCCGCGCCGGGCAGGAACAGCGCCAGCAGGGCCAGCACGCCGAGTGGGGCCAGCAGCACGGCGACGAGCATGCTGGCGGCGATGGTGTCGCCGAAGCCCAGCGACTCAGCGACGACCGTCCAGCCGTGCAGGCCGAGCTGCGGGGCGCCGAGGGCCAGTTGCCAGCCGGATGCCGGCACGCTGAGCGTCGGCAGACCGGGTTCGGCGAGCAGCGCCCACGGGGTTCCGCGCCGCAGCTGGTCGAAGACGAGCGGCGCGAACAGCGCGATGGCGGGAATCGGGATGATCGCCAGCCGGTATGCCCTGGTCGGGCGGGCGATCATTCCGGCGACCCAGGCGAGCAGCAGGGCAGGGGCCAGCACCGGAGCACTGCCAATGACCGCAGCGAACAGCAGACCAGCGGATGCCGCGGCCGACCAGGAGCGCGCGGCATTCACTGCCGCGAGCACCAGCCACGGCAACAGCAGGTGCGCGATGACCGCGCCGAGGTGCCCCTCGGTCAGCGACGACAGGAACGGCGGGGCGAAGGCCCACAGCAGGCCGGCGACGTTCGGTCCCCACGAGTGCGTCGAGAACCGGGCGGCGGCCCACCACGCGCCGAGCGCGGCGAACGGCAACGCCACCAGGTAGAGCGCGACGAGCGCGGCCGACGGCGCCCAGAACGCGAGCGATCCGAGCACCGCGAGCACCGCGGCGAACGGGTCGGCCGCGGCGGTGAAGCCGGCACCGATGTCGCGCCATCCGTATGCGGCGTTCGACCACAGCTCGGTGACGGTGCCGCTGAGTGGCAGCAGCCCACCGCCCTCAAGGGCCGGCGAGCCGGCAAATCGCGAGAACGCAATCGCGCCAGCCACGGCGGCCAGCAGTACGATCCAGGCTCCGCCGCCGGAAAAGAAGTCGGGACGCTCCCTCGGCAGGTACTCGACGGCGGGCGCGGCGGCTACCGCGCGCTCGTGCGCCCGATGCTCGCGGAGTTGGTCCCAGCGCATCCGGAGCGGCGCGACGACCGCCCAGCCGAACCGTCGGGTGCGAGCCAGGTTGCGGCGCGCGGCGAGCACGCGGCTGCCGGCGAACGCGGCGGTGAATGCGGTGGCGAATTCCCCGGGGATGGCGCCGGGGTGCTTGGCCAGCAGGTGCCAGAGTGAGCGCAGGATGGCGAGCGGCACGAGCGAGAGCCAGTGCACCGGCACCGCCGCGGCGGGCGCGTAGACCAGTCGACGGTGCAACTGGGCGGCACGGGCGATGCGACGCTCGGCCAGGCCGGTGACGGTGTCGCGGCCGAACAGGGCGGGGCCGCCGGCGCTTGTCACCCTGGCGTCGGGCACGCCGACCACGCGGTGTCCGGCGAGCCGGGCGCGTACCGAGAAGTCGAGGGCCGCGTCGATCGACGGCAGTCCGGGGTCAAATCCGCCGAGGGCTTCCCAGACCGAGCGGCGCACCAGCATGCCGTTCGCGGCGACGCCCATCACGTCGCTCTTCGTGTCGTGCTGCGCCTGGTCGAGTTCGTCGGTGACGTAGGCCACCGAGGCGCCGAGGGCGGTCAGGGTTTCGCCGTACTCGGCGATGACGACCGGGTCGTCGGCGCGCATCAGCTTCGGGCCGGCAACGGCGACGGTGGGGGCGATCTCCACAGCGCCGAGCAGTCGTTCCAGCGCCCGCGGCTCCGGCGCGTTGTCGTGCGCCAGCAGCCACAACCACTCGTTCTCGGTTTCGGCGGGGGCAGCGGCGCGCAGGGCATGGCCGATCGCGGTTCCGAAGGTGGGCCGTCCGTCGATGCGAACGATCTGCACGGGCCCGGCGGCGCCCAGCATGGCGCCGGAACTGTCGTTCGATCCGGCGTCGACCCCGATCACGGAGTCGGGCCGCCGCGTCTGTCGCCCGAGAGCCTCGATTGTGCGGTTCAGATAGCCGGCGCCGTCACGGGCAACCAGTATCGCTGTGACTCTCGGATGCATATCGTTACGAGACTAAGCGCCCGGGAGCCTTGACCGGGCACCAAACGCCGCGAGTCGGTTTCGGGCTAGCCCGCCTGCTTGCGCAGCTTGCGGCGTTCGCGCTCGGAGAGTCCGCCCCAGATGCCGAAGCGCTCGTCGTTCGACAGCGCGTATTCCAGGCACTGGGAGCGCACTTCGCAGGAGCCGCAGATCTTCTTGGCGTCGCGGGTCGATCCGCCTTTTTCCGGGAAGAAGGCCTCGGGATCGGTCTGCGCGCAGAGCGAGTCTGCCTGCCAGGCGAGCGGGTTGTCGTCGATCGCCTGTCGGACTCCGGGAACCCCCAGCCGGACCGGGTCGACGAACCAGTCATCGGGAACAGTGTTGTTATACCCGCCATGCGCCATTTGTTCGGTCTCCCCTCAACGTGTCGTGCAACCCGTTAGGGATAATTACACCGGTGTAATTAGGTTTTCGTCAAGTCGCAAATCCTAAAACCTTCAATCGCGCACAGAGAGTTGCGGCGCGCCGGAGTTTTCGTTACTTCCGAAATCGATGCCATTCCGTGTCTCGCAATGCGCCGACAACGACGGCGCGCCCCCGCACCGTTGGCGCGGCGCGCTGGTATTGCACAGGTCGGTCACCGGTGGGCGGCGCGGGCGGCCCAGGCGCTTTCGACCATGTCGCGGAGGGAGTGGCGCATCCGCCAGTCCAAATCACGCGCGGCGAGCGCGCCATCCGCGACAATGCGAGCGGGATCGCCGGCGCGTCGCGAGGCGATTTCGGGCGTGAACGGGATGTCGGTGACCTCAGCGACAACGCTCATGATCTCTTTCACCGAGACGCCGTCACCGCTGCCCAGGTTGTATGCCGGCTCGACCGGTAGCCCGGCGTCTAGCCGCCTGGCCGCGGCGACGTGCGCGAGGGCCAGATCTGCCACGTGGATGTAGTCGCGCACGTTCGTGCCATCGGGGGTGGGATAGTCCGCGCCGTTGATCCGGGGCGTGCGCCCGGCGACCAGCCCGTCGAACACCAGGGGGAACAGGTTGTGCGGGCTGGTGTCGTAGATCGCGGGGTCGCCGGAGCCGACCACGTTGAAGTAGCGCAGCGACGTGTGCCGCAGCCCCGTCGCGGTCTCGTGGTCGCGCAGCAGCCATTCCCCGATCAGCTTGGTTTCGCCGTATGGCGATTGCGGCGTGGTCGGGGTCCGTTCGGTGACCAGGTCGGTGTCGGGGGTGCCGTAAACGGCGGCGCTCGAGGAGAACACCATGCGGTCAACGCCGGCCGCGTCCATCGCGGCGAGCAGGGCCAGCGTGCCCGAGACGTTCTGCCGGTAGGTGTGCAGCGGACGCTGAACGCTCACGCCGGCGTACTTGAACCCCGCCACGTGGATGACGCCCGTGATCGAGTGATCGGCGAAGGTCTGCGCCAGCAGTGCGTCGTCGAGGATCGAACCCCTGACGAAAGGCACGTGCGCTGGCACGAAGGCCTCATGCCCGGTCGACAAGTCGTCGATGACGACGCTGGGGATTCCGGCATCCCCCAATGCGCGCACAATGTGCGCCCCGATGTATCCAGCTCCGCCCGTGACCAACCAGTTCATACGGCCAACGCTAGTGGCGCTGGCCGTATGAAAGTTCAGAGCCGCGCGCGAGTGGGGAACTGCCCGTCGCGGGTGGGCACCTGCCGGTACCCGTCGAGCCAGAACTGGCGAATGGATGCGCCGACGCCAACGGCGACAACTACAGCGATGAGAGCGATGAGAAGTAGTGCAATTACCATGGCAGAAAATCTATGCCTTGCGATATCCGGCCACGAGTGGCAGTCTTGCCATAGATCGACACTTTTCTGCCAAGGAGTATCCAAGGAGCACCGTCATGCTGCGCAAGGTCGTGTTACTCGCCCTCCCCGGGGTCGCCCCGTTCGAATTCGGCGTCGTCTGTGAGGTGTTCGGCGTCGACCGCGGCGACAGCGGCGGCCCCACCTTCGACTTCACCATCGCGACCGCGGACCCCGGCCCGGTGCGCACGAGCATGGGCGTCGACATAGTAATTCCCACTGGTTTGGATGTCGCAGCGGATGCCGACCTGATCGCGGTGCCCGCGCACCAGATCGACGGCGTTGACGACCGCTACCTCGAGGTGATCCGGCAGGCGGAAGCCCGTGGCGCCTGGGTGTTGAGCGTCTGCAGCGGCGCCTTCGTGCTGGCCCAGGCCGGCGTGCTGAACGGCCGGCGCGCCTCCACGCACTGGATGTACACCGACCGGCTGGCGGCGGAGTATCCCGAGACCAGCGTCGACCCCGACGTGCTGTTCGTCGAAGACCGGCGCGTGATCACCAGCGCCGGCACGGCGGCGGGCATCGACGCGTGCCTGCACCTGGTGCGCAAGGAACTCGGCGCGGCCGCCGCCAACGTGATCGCCCGCCGCATGGTGGTGCCGCCGCAGCGCGACGGCGGGCAGTCGCAGTACATCGCGACACCTGTGCAGGAATGCACGGACGACTCGCTCTCCGCGGTCGCGGACTGGGCCATCGCGCACCTGGACGAAGACCTTACCGTCGACGACCTGGCCCGGCACGCCCTGATGTCGTCGCGCACCTTCGCGCGGCGGTTCCGGGCCGATATGGGCACCACCCCGGCCGCCTGGCTGAACCGGCAGCGCACCATTCGCGCCCAGCAGCTGCTCGAGCAGACCGAGGAGTCGCTGGAGCTGATCGCGCAGCGCACTGGCTTCGGCAGCGCCTCGGTGATGCGGCACCATTTCGTGCGCACCCTGCAGACCACGCCGACCGCGTACCGGCGCACCTTCGCGCACACCCTCGTGGGGTGAGGCGAACTACACGCTCGGCGAGGGCTCCAGTTCCGGCTCCGACTCGGGCAGGTGGGTCGACGCGATGAACAGTTCCCCGGTTCCGTGCACCGAAAGCGTCAGCTCGTCGGATGACACGTAGAGCGCCTCACCGCGCGACACCGTCTGCTTCGACCGGGCGCCCTTGACGGTGAACGTGCCGTCGGTGACCAGCACGATCGCCGCACCCGGCAGCGGGTACTTCGCCGACCCGGTGACGTGCGCAAGCACGAAGTCGGGCACGTCGGGCTCGTAGACCGCGATGGTGTCGTCGGATGTCGTCGGCTCCAGGTACGGCACCGGAACCGGCGAGAAGTCGAGCACCGTGAGCAACTCCGGCACATCCACGTGCTTGGGGGTGAGACCGCCGCGCAGCACGTTGTCGGAGGCCGCCATCAGCTCGACGCCCAGCCCGTGCAGGTAGGCGTGAATGTTGCCGGCCGGCAGGTAGAGCACCTCGCCGCGCTTCAGGGTGACCCGGTTCAGCAGCAGCGAGATCACGATCCCGGCGTCGCCTGGGTACTCAGTGGCGAGCAACCGCACGGTGGCGAACGCGGCATCGTCGTCGGTGGTGGCCTGGGCCAGCTCGGCGACCCGCTGCACGACGGCGTCGACGGCGGGACCGCCGCTGAGCAGCCATTCGAATGCCTTGCGCAGATCGGTCAGCCTGGTCAGCAGGTCGTCCAGTGGCGATGACTCGTCGTCGTCGATCGCCCGCAGGCGCGTGATCAGCTCTCGGCTGTCCTCCAGCGGCCGGAACCCGCAGAGGGCGTCGAACGTGTTGCTCAGCGCGAAGATCAGCTCAGGCTTGTGCAGCGCGTCCTTGTAGTTACGGTGCGACGCATTCAGCGGCACGCCCGCGGCGTTTTCCTTCGCGAAGCCGAGCGCGGCCTGCACCAGGGTGGGGTGCGCCTGCAGCGAGAGTGGGGTGTCCGCGGCGAGCAGTTTGAGCAAGAACGGCAGCGTGGTGCGGCTGGCGAGCGTCGCGGCATCCGGTGCTCCTGCGATCTTGCTCGGCGAGCCGGGATGCGTGCCCAGCCAGAGTTCCGCTTCCGGGTTTCCGGATGCCTCACGCCCCAGCGCCTCGGCGATCGCCGTGTGGGATCCCCATGCGTACGGTCGCGGGTCATTGGTGATGGCTACAAACATCCGGCCTTCTCTTTCTCTCGGGACTAGCCCAAAGTACCAACCGCTTCCGACGCCCGGGTGACCCGCCCGTAGGCTCTTGGTGGATTCCGACGAGCAATGGAGCATACCGATGTCCTTCTCCCCCATACCGAGCGACTTCTACGGGTTCGAGAACCAGCTGACCGACCCGGAGAAGGCGCACCTGCTGCGGCTGCGGGAGTACCTCGAGCGTGACGTCAAGCCGATCGTGAACGACTACTGGAATCGTGACGAGTTCCCCACCGAGATCATCAAGGGCCTGGCCGATGTGCAGGCGGTCGGTCTCGGCTGGGAGGAAACCCGCCCGTTCGAGAACTCTGCGGTGTTCCGCGGCTGGGTGGCGCTCGAGATGGCGCGCGTCGACGCCAGCGTCGGCACGTACGTGGGGGTGCAGAACGGCCTCGTGATGGGCACGATCGGCGTCTGCGGCAGCGCCGAGCAGCGCGCCGAATGGCTACCCAAATTCGCCTCTGGCGAGGTCGTCGGCGCATTCGGCCTGACCGAGCCACTGTCGGGCAGCGACTCCGCGCAGGGCCTGCGCACGACGGCCCGCCGGGACGGTGAGCAGTGGGTGCTGAACGGCGCCAAACGCTGGATCGGCAACGCCACCTTCAATGACGTGACAATCATTTGGGCGAAGGATGTCGCGGACGACCAGGTCAAGGGCTTCCTGGTCGACACCGGCAGTGAGGGTTACACGGCCACGAAGATCAAGAACAAGCAGAGCCTGCGGATCGTGCAGAACGCCGACATCACCCTCGAGAACGTGGTGGTGCCCGAGACGATGCGGCTGCAGAAGGCGAACTCGTTCAAGGACACCGCGAGCGTGCTGCGGCTTACCCGCGCCGACGTTGCCTGGGCCGCGGTCGGCAACGCCATCGGCGCCTACGAGGCGGCGGTTCGCTACGCCGGCGACCGGGAGCAGTTCGGCCGGCCGATCGGCGGCCACCAACTCGTGCAAGACCTGCTGGTGAAGAGCCTCGGCAACATCACCGCGTCGCTGGCGCTCGTCGTGCAGGTCTCCCGGATGCTGGATGAGGGCACCCAGCGGGACGAGCACTCGGCGCTGGCCAAGGCGTTCACCACCGCGCGGATGCGCGAGACCGTGGCCTGGTGCCGGGAGCTGTTCGGCGGCAACGGCATCGTCACCGACTACGACGTGATTCGGCATTTCGCGGATGCCGAGTCGCTCTACTCCTATGAGGGAACCCGCGAGATGAACACCCTGATCGTCGGCCGCAGCATCACCGGCCAGGCCGCCTTCGTGTAAACCCACCCCTTGCCTCCACCAGACCGAAGGCGCATCATGGAGGAGACGACACGGACAGGTCGACCTCGTAGTCCAGCCAAGCGCTGATGACAGTACGAATGGCGAACCTGTCCGTGCCTTCGTTAACGGAGCTGCCTTCGATGACGGCGCTCTGTCATCGGCCCAGCCCAGTACGCTCGTATCCATGACCGAGGCCCGCGACATCCGTGTTGTCGCCGCCGGTTTCCTGTTCTTCGTCGGTATCGGCGGAGCCGGAATCCGCAATGCGCTCGGCTGGTGGGGCTGGGGCGCCGCCATCGCCGCCGCCACCGTGATCACCATTGTCTGGCTGGTGCGCGAGCGCCCGCGGCCGCGGTTGCCGTACTCGCTGATCGCCTGGCTCGCCCTGTCGGCGTTGAGCCTGATCTGGTCGGCGTATCCGCTCTCCACCCTGATGGGTGTCGGCGCCCAGTGGCTCGCGGTACTGTTCGCGATCCCGATGGCCGCCACCCTCAGCCGCGCGCAGCTGAGCATCGCACTCGGCGCCGCCCTGCGCTGGATCCTCGGCCTCTCCTTCCTGTTCGAATTGATCGTGTCGTGGTTCGTGCGACATCCGGTCGCCCCGCTCTGGCTCGGCATCGACTGGGAAGACTCCCTCAAGATGCACCAGTGGTCGCGCAACGTGCTGTTCGTCGACGGCAAGATCCAAGGCATCGTCGGCAATTCGACGGCGCTGGCCACCGTTGCCGCGGTCGCTGTGATCGTGTTCGCGATCCAGATGGTGGACCAGTGGAACCCGCGCGGCAAGCGCACCTGGAACACCGGATGGCTCGTGATCGCCGTCGGCGTCGTGCTGATGACCCGATCGGCCGGCGTGCTTGTGGCGTTGCTGGCCGCTGCTGCCGTGCTGCTGCTCGTGCTGGCCCTACGCGCCGCGACCACACGGCGGATGCGCATCACCATTGCCGCGGTCGCCATCGCCGCGGCCGCCGCCGCGCTCATCGCCGTCACGTTCTTCTCCGAGCAGCTGCTCGGCCTGCTCGGCAAGGACTCCACCCTCACCAACCGCACCGAGATCTGGGACATCGTGATCGGCGTCGCTGACGACCGGCCGGTGCTCGGCTGGGGCTGGGTCAGCTACTGGACACCCTGGACCGAGCCGTTCACCGACCTGGTCACCATCAACGGCGTGGTGCAGACCCACGCCCACAACGCCTGGCTCGACGTCTGGCTGCAGCTCGGCATCGTCGGGCTGGTCGTGTTCGCCGTGTTCATCATCCGCACCCTGATCCGCGCCTGGTTCGCCGCGGTCGACCGGCGGCGGCTGTCCCGCACGATCGAGGCGCCGTACGACGCGACATCCCTGCTCCCGCTGCTGGTGCTCACGCTGCTGCTGGTGCAGACCGCGTCGGAGAGCCACCTGCTGGTGGAGGGTTGGTGGCTGGTGCTCGCCACGCTGGCGATCAAACTGAAGACCGACGCGCTGCGCGATCCGGCGCGACTCTAGAATCACGGCATGGCATTCACCTTGCGGCTCACCCCCGCGCAGGACCGCGCGCTTGAGGGCCTCGCGAAGCGTCTCGGTGTCAGCAAGAACGAGGCCGCCAAGCAGGCGATCCTGCTGGCCGCCAACGACGGCACCAGTCATCCGCGGCTGGTGAAGGCGGCGGCGCAGGGCGTGATCGAGCGCGACGCGAACCTGCTGCAGCGGCTGGCCGACGCATGACGGTCTATCTGAGCGCAGCGGATGTCGCGCAGGTAATCGAACTCGTGATGAGCGAACCGCTCGATGCCTCCCTGAACGACGTTGGCCTGCTGGCCGGCGCCGTCGCCCGTCCGCGAGCCGTGCGCGACCAGATGGACGTCTACCCCACCCTGCCGCTGAAGGCGGCGGCTCTGCTGGAGTCGCTCGCGCGCAGCAACGCCCTGGTCGACGGCAACAAGCGCACCGCCTGGGTGGCGACCAATGTATTCCTCGAGCTGAACCACCACCGCACCACGTTCACCGAGAACGAGGCGTTCATCCTGGTTCAGGAGGTCGCCCACGGTCACGTGAGGCTGCACGACACCGCCGAGCGCATCGCGGCGCGGCTGGAAGCGTTCTAGTCGGCCCTCTTGGCCAGCGCCCAGACGTGTCGACGCCCAAAGGGCAGGATCTGAACTGATACATCGGATGTCGCCTGCTGCAGCAGCGCGCTCTCGCGCACCCGCGCGCCGCGCCACGCTCGATCAAGCGTGCGGCGGCCCTTGGCCAGGTGCATGATGTGACCGCCCCAGTCGAGCAGCCGCGGCACCACACCGGAGCGCCGGAACTGGATCAGCGCCCAGCCGCCAGGCGCCAGAACGCGGAGCGCCGACCGAAAGTAGGCCTCCTGCGCCGTCGCGGTCGGCACGTGCTGCATGGTGATGTAGCTGAACACCGCGGTGACCGAGCCGTCCGCGAGCGGCAGATCGCCCTCCCCCGACAACTCGACGAGTTCGACGTTCGGGGAGTCCGCCAGGTTGACCGCCGCCCGCTGCAGCATCTCGCCGCTGACGTCGGCAGCAATCACGCGCCCGGCGAGTTCAGCAAGGCGGCGCGTCATCCGTCCGGTGCCGCATCCGATTTCAGCGACAGAGTCTGAGGCTTCCAGCCCGACGCCTGCGGAGGCGAGGAAGTCGTCGACCTCCCGGGTGCCTGACTCGAAGAACTCCTTGTTCTCGCTCTGGAACCGGGTCGCGATGTACCACGCCGCGTTCTCGCGGGCGGCGCTGTTCCAGAAACGCTTGGAGGCTCCTTGTCGAGGCACGCGGCTATCGTCGCAGGTCTTGAGTCACTCAGGGCCTCGGACGGAACAGATTCTTGCGACGCGGGTAGTCTGGGGCGGCCCGCCAGGCTCATCGATCCAGCGCAGCGCAATCCGCTCGGGCGTACCAGATTCGTGGGAGCAGGTGGGGTCATCCCTTCGTACGTTCCGGCAAGCGCATTCCGCGCCCTAAAATCGAGTAGGCCTCAAACGCTGCCGGGGCTGGGCGCCGTTGAGGATCCCGCGATCCAAGCCGACACAGGCAGGAAGGGTTCCGATTTGAAGGGCACACTGGCCTTCGCGCAAACGCGTCCGGCGATTCGACCGGAGCTCCAAGCTCTTCGCGCGCTGGCCGTTCTCGCTGTCATCCTCTTCCATCTGTGGCCCGAAACCTTCCCCGGCGGCTATGTGGGCGTTGACGTGTTCTTCGTGATATCCGGTTTCCTCATCACCGGCCACCTAATGCGAGAAGTCGACGCCACGGGCAGCGTCAACCTCGGTCGGTTCTGGGCACGACGGGTGCGACGTCTGCTCCCCGCAGCACTGCTCGTCCTCGCCGCAACACTCGTTGCCACGCTGCTGTTCCTGCCGCAAGCGACTTGGCAGCGAATCCTGGCGGAGATCGCAGCCGCCTCGACTTACATGCTGAATTGGGTGCTCGCCGCCAACGCCGTGGACTATTTTGCGGCTGAGAACGCTGCCAGCGCGGTTCAGCACTACTGGTCCCTGTCAGTCGAGGAACAGTTCTACCTCGTTTGGCCGTTGCTTCTGTTGGTCATGGTCGGCGCGGCGAAATGGCGCAAAAAGAGCCCTCGCACGCTATTCACAATCGCTGTGCTCGTGATCGGCGCACTGTCGCTCGGATACTCGATCTGGTATAGCTACGCTGCGCCGTCGGCCGCATATTTCTCCACTTTTACTCACGGTTGGGAGTTCGCGGCAGGCGCTTTCGTGGCGCTGAGGTGCCCAGTGCCGTCGGCAGGCAGAAATCGGGTGCGCGCGGTCTTGGTATGGGTGGGCATCGCGATCATCCTCGCCTGCTGCTTTCTCTTTACGGGCGCTACGGTCTTTCCCGGCTGGATCGCGATCATCCCGGTGTTTGCCGTGCTCCTCGTGCTCGTCGCAGGGAACACGCCCGGCACACGCGTGCTGTCATTGCGCCCCGTTCAAGCCCTTGGAGATCTGTCGTACTCGGCCTACCTATGGCATTGGCCGCTCATAGTTGTCGCCCCATTCGTCCTGGGCGGTGAGCTTCAACTCGCGGATCAGTTCGCTTTACTTGCGATCACTTTGGTGCTTGCGTGGATGACGAAGCGTTTTGTCGAGGATCCCGCTCGGACGTCGGGCGCCTTTGCGGTAAAGCGGCGGCGGGCATTCGCATTTGCGATCGCTGGAGCACTTGTCATTCTTGCGGGCAGCGCGGTTCCCTGGGCCATCGTGAACGAGCGCACTGCCGCTGCGGTCGCACAGGCCGACGGCGTTGCACAGCGTGCATTATCAGCGGAGGAAAGGTGTTTCGGAGCCGCAGCGGCGCTCTCTGGAGCGGTGTGCGCGTCCTTGCACACGCTGGACGAGGACCTGGCTTTCGCAACGCAGCCCGTCGCAGCAAACGACGCCACTCTTAGTCTCGGGGGCACCCTCACTGCGTCCGAGTACGGCGCCCCCGACGCGGAAATAACCATCGCCCTGATTGGGGACTCCCATGCCGCCCATTACATCCCCGCAGTTGCCGAGATTGCGGACGAGAACAATTGGCGAGTCCTGCTTCTGAAGCAGAACAATTGTTCGCCATCGACCGCAACATGGTCGTCAACCTGGCCGAGTGACATGGCGGACGGCTGCCAACAGTGGCGCAAGGACTTGCATGACTACCTTCCGGGCAACGACGAGATCGACGTCATCGTCACCTCCTCTGTCGCGCCACGATATGGCCGAACCGAAACCACTGAGGTGCAAACGCAGGCCGCGAACGCTTTCACCGAGATGTGGGCGGCCTGGATCGAGGGCGGCAAGAGCGTGGTGGTGATTGCAGACGTGCCCGGCCCCGGCGAAGAGGTCGGGGAAGCGCGCGAATGCATTGAAGCACACCCCGGGGTGGTGGATCCTTGCACCGCGCCACGAAGCGTTGTGCTCGAGCGCGACGCAATGGTCGTGGCCGCCACCTCCGACCCAAAAGACGGTCTGTCTTTGGTCGATCTCACTGACGCCTATTGTGACGAGGACACATGCCACACGGTTGTCGGAGGCTTGATCGTCTACGGCGGCGGCGCTCACATTTCGAGGCTGTTTGCGTTGAGTCTCATCCCGTACTTGCAACCGGCAATCGGACAGGCCGTCGGTCTTGATCAATGACCTGGCCCACCACGCAGGCGCACAGGCGCTACCGTTGACCCGATGAACCGTCGACCCGCGATCCGCGACGCCATGCAGTCGTTCTTCGGTTCGGCGCGTCTAGCGTCCGCTTTGGCGACGGCGTCCATCGGGCTCGGCATCCTCGCGTTCTCGCTGCACCGCACGATCGGGTGGGCCGGGCTGATCAGCATGCTTGCCACTCTTGTGGTGTTTGCGCTGGCATCGCTCACCGCCCGCAAGGACTCAGTCGAATGGACCACGGGCGTACTGCCCATCTCCCTGCTCATCTTCCTGGGCTGGACCGCCGTCTCGGTGGTGTGGAGCCAATACCAGTGGGCCACCGTCGGCTCCATCGCTTACCTTTTCGGCTTCACGCTGCTCGGCGTCTACGTGGCGCTGGTGCGCGACACCATCCAGATCATCCGGGCGTTCGGTGACGTGCTGCGGTTCGTGCTCGCAATCTCGCTCGGGCTCGAGCTCTTCTCCGGGTTGCTCATCGACGCCCCGATCAGGTTCCTCGGCATCGCTGGCAACCTGGATCAGCTCGGCCCGATCCAGGGAATCGTCGGCAACCGCAATGAGCTCGGCCTGCTCGCAATCATCGGCGGCATCAGCTTCATCATGGAATGGCGCACCAAGTCGGTTCGTCCGGGCCTCGCCATCGGCTCGCTCTTCGCCGCCGGCATCACCGTGCTGCTCACCCGCTCACCGGTTGCGTTCGGCACCGCGTTCGTCGCGGCCGTCGCCATGCTGGTGCTGTACGGCATCCGCCGGCTGCCCCCCGAACGCCGCACGTTCTGGCAGTACGCGGTGCCCGTTGCCGTGATGCTGGTGGCGGCGCTGCTCTGGCTGGCACGCAGCCCAGTGATCAACGCGCTGAACGCAGGCGGCGAACTCACCTTCCGGCTGAGGTTGTGGCAGCAGCTGTGGTCGCTCATCCCGCTGCACCCGGTCGAAGGCTGGGGCTGGATCGGACAGTGGCAGACGGATGTCCCGCCCTATCTCCTCTTCGACGCGACGAATCCACGCAGCCTCAGCTCAGCCTCGAACGCCTACCTCGACGTCTGGTTCCAGCTCGGCTTCGTCGGCCTTGTCGCGTTCCTGCTGCTCGTCGGACTCGCATTCTTCCGCTCCTGGCTGCTCGCGATGCACCAGCGCAGCGTCATCTTCACCTGGCCGGCCGTGGTGCTCTCCGCCCTGCTGACCGCGTCACTCGCGGAAAGCAGCATCCTGATCGAGTTCGGCTGGGTCACCTTTGTGATCTGCTGTGTGAAGGCGTCGCAGAACCTCAGCTGGCGTAAGGCCTTCGAGCGCCCTTTGGAGCCTGACCCGTTCGCGTAGTTGCGGGCGGTTAGACGCGGGCGGTCCAGCCAACTGACGCAAAGAACTCCCGCGCATAGGCATCTGCGGCGCGGTACTGATCGGTCGTCGCGGTAGACACAACGAGTGCCTCCCCGAGTACGTCCGCCAATGCGCTGACGAGTTCTTCGACGCTGTGAGGTTCAACAATCGTGACCGGCACAGTCTCCGCCAGTTCAGCGGCAAAGCCTGAGCGCGCAGCGACGACGGGAACGCCCGCTTCCGCAGCGCCGGCCAGCAACGCGCTGTGCGTGAGGTAAGGGGCCATTACGACGACAGCGTCCGGGCGCCGCAGCAAGTCCTGCGGGTCGTTCGCTTCTACGAAGCGCACGTCCACCATCCGCCCCTCGCTGGACAGCAGGTCGGCGGCGCTGACTACCGTTGGATAATCACCGAATGCAGCATTCTCACCAAGTGCCCACACCAGAGGCCGAGTGGGGCCCCACGAGCACGGCTGTTTGGGCGCCGCGATCACCGACACCTCTGGGCCTTGCACGCCGAGGCCCTCGAGCATCAGCTTCCAACCCGCATATTCACGCGCGGCAGTCTGGGAAACCGCGACTACGCGATCCATCGTTCTGACGGCCGCAAGGTGCCAGTTGTACCGGCGAGCGCCGTCTTCGTCGCTGGGGCTCGGGAAGCTGTCGATCGCTACCAAAGGTCCGAGCCCGTACCCGACGCTTGTGGTGCTGTTGCCAGAGTGAGCGGCCAGACTCATCAGGCGAGCGGCTCGGTCTGGCTCGTCGCACAGATCGGGAAGCACATAGTGGCAGTGCCGGGGTATGAGCGCGTAGTGCCGCTGGGCGACACCGTGTGTCATCGGCATCAGCGCGGTGAGGTCGGACGACCACACAGCGTGCTGTCCACCGGCTATGACGACCGCACGCGACAATGCGTCGACGATCGCGCGACTGTCGCCAAATGTGTGCCCCGCTGATGTGAAGTGGGTGTCAACGATCGTCTCGTGCTCAACGACCAGGGGATGTCGCGCCCACTGCTCGGCGGTCAGTTCCCGCAGTTCCGCGATCACGCTCTCGACCGCGGCGTTCTCATCGTTGCTTCGCATGCTCCGGCTGACCTCGAGCACCACGGCCGATTCCGGGAACACCGTCGTGAGCGTCGCGATGACGAACCAAATGTCGCTTAGCTCGCGAGAGCGCAGCAGGCGAGCGATCTCCTCCTCGAGCGAGTCCGCCCCCGCGAGATCGACGTTGAGCGCCAAAGCGGCTGCCGAGATGCGGGCGCGAAGGGTTCGCTCGTATCGAACGGTACGGTGATCGGCAATTCTCATCACCGCTCGCCTTCCGGGAGAGCGAGGCCCGACCACAGTTCGCGCGCATAGTCGGTCCAGGAACGCACGGGTGCCGCTGTCGCCTCTTCTACGAGACCTGCGTATAGCTCGTTATCTGTGAGTAGCGCGTGCATTGCCTGATAAAGATCCTCATCGTCTCGCGGATCCACCAGAAGCGCTCCACCGCGCTGTGCAATCTGCTTGGTGCTTCCATAGTTACTGGTGACAACCGGCTTCCGCAGCGCGATTGACTCTGCCACCGGCAGCCCATAGCCCTCGTGAAGCGAAGGGAATACGGTGAATCGGCACTGCGCGTAGGCGTCCCAGATCTCAAGGTCGCTCACTTGGCGCTTGGTTACGATCCTTCGGCCCTTCCGCTGCAGATCGCTCACCTGTTTGTCGAATGCGGTGCCCCAACCGTGTCCACCGAGGAACCACATTTCGAAGTCAAGCCCGCGCGCCCACATCCGTTCGGCCGCATACAGCACTGCCAGGTGGTTCTTTCGGGGCTCATGGCTTCCGACGGAGAGGATCACGGGGCGTTGCCGGCTCGCTCGCCGCCGGGGCGTGTCGGTGGGTGCGTCCGCTGGCAGCTCGCATTCGATCACGTCGGCAACCTGTACGCCGTGTGCCGCTGTCGCTTCGAGGAAACCCCGGAACTCTTGCGCTGCTGCGACGCTGATGCCTGCGATCACGTCAACCCGGCGCATGACCTGCAAATAGTTCATGAAGTCAAGGCCACCCGGGCGGGGCATCAGGTCGGGGCTGACAAGAGGAATGCAGTCGTATCCGATGGCCGACAGCGAGTTTGCCGAGAACTCGGCTAGCGATTCGAGCCGCAGGCTCTGCGGCTTACTGGTCACTTCGACCAACACCAACCGGCTCGCCCACGGAATAACGAACGTGGATGGGCCCACAGCGCGAGACGCGATCTTCGGAGACGAAGTCTTCGTCTGAGCGCCTGTGCGGGTGCCCCACCGCAAGACGCGATCTTCTTCCTCCGATTCCAGTCGCTGCATCCGGTGGGCGCCGTCGGACCACCGAAGGAGAGTGACGCCGTGCTCGCGTGCCCAAATGGGGACAGTCTCACGCACGACCCGCTGGATGCCCGTCTGTCGGTCTGAGACCGCGCAGTTTGTCACGTCGAGCACAACTGACTCGTTAAGGATCTCTACTCGCGCCAACGGCAGGCCGTCTGCGCGACAGGTTTCAGCAGTGGTTGCGAGTAGCCAGGTATAAAACTCACCCTCGCTGACTCTCGCAAGCGCGCTGATGGCCTCTCGCATTGACTTGGAGTTGGGTACCACTGTGCTGAGCGCTGAGAGGAGCAGCCAGAGCACGCTCTTCGTTTGCCCGGTGCGCGCTAGCGCTATGACGCGGACCAGCTGTTCAGCGGCGCGCTCGTCGGGTGCACCGGGAAGCGAAGACATGGTGTGGCTGAAGAACAACACCTCGTATACCGCCGAAATACGCGCATGCAGCGCTCGCTTCGCCTGTTCTACGTGGTCCAAATTCGAAGGCACCGGCGAATCAGGGGTCACGCCGCGAACCACCTCTCAAGATTCTCAATGGTTTTGTGATTCGCCATGACTTGGTGTGGCGAATTTGAGTGACGAGATCACGCGTTGCTTCTAGTTCGGCACGAAGCTCGGCCGCGACGACATACTGCGCCCAGTGGTCGAGCTGCTGGAGGCGAACCGTCGCAAGCTCAGCGGCAAGCTGCTCTTTCTCGACGCGGAGCGCCTCAACCTCGTCCTTGAGGGCGGAATCGCCCTCAAGGCGAGACTCGCGGAGGTGCTCAGTAACGTCGCTCATGCTCCAGGTGCCTCTGTCATCGTGCGCGAAGAACTGTGATCTCCGTAGAGAATCCTGCGCGTCGCTTCAAGATTCTCCTCCAACAGTATGCGATTTGTCTTCATCAACTCGGCAATGACGCCCAAGGCGAACGAAAGCAGAGCACCGACCAAGAACGCGACGCCGAGGATCAGAGATTGGATATGGTCGCCCGCATCGGTGCCCAGTGTCACCAGCAAGAAGAGGTAGCGGATGAAAGGAATCAACGCTCCGACCAGCATGACGCTGCCGAGAGCTGCGAACAGCACGAATGGTTTGAACATCAAGTAACTACGCGAAATGGCCTCGGCCGATCGGAGCACGTGCTGCCACGGAGAGCGGAAGAGTCGGGACTCTCGGGTCTTGGCGTTGGTCTCGACAGGGATGCTGGCGATTTTCAGCCGTTTGTGGCCAGCCTGAATGATCGTTTCCATCGTGTAACTGAACTCGGTCAGTACGTTCAGCCGGAAGAGCGAATGGCGCGAGTACGCCCGGAATCCGCTCGCCGCGTCTGGCAGATCGGTGCTCGCCGCCACATTGACGACCCCGCTTCCGAACTTCTGCAGCGCCTTCTTTGACGGTGAGAAGTGCGCTATTGTCTGCGTCTGACGGTCACCGATGACGATATCTGCGTCGCCTCTGATGATCGGCTGCACCAAGTCGGAGATGCGATCCTGCGGGTACTGGTTATCACCGTCGGTGTTGACGACGATGTCTGCGCCATGGCTGAGCGCGTAGTCGACTCCATCCGCGAAGGAGCGAGCCAGACCCATCGTGCGCACGTGGCGGATGATGTGATTTACTCCGAACTGTCGCGCGACCTCCGACGTGCGATCGGTCGAGCCGTCATCAATCACGACGATTTCGAGCTCATCGACACCGGGAATGGATCGCGGAATGGATGCGAGCACGCTCGGCAGAGTTGCCTCTTCGTTCAGACACGGAATCTGGATGATTACCTTCACGGTTGCGTCTCCCCCACTACGGCGGCCAATAACCGGCCCTGGCTTGCTAGTTCATCCTGCAGAACCCCCGGCAGGACCCACAGCACATTGTCGAACATTCCTCCGTCGATCGCGACGCGCCGAGCACCGAGCTCGTCGGCTAGTGCCCAATTGAACCGGGAAATCACCAATTCAGTGGGAGGAGACTGCTCCGTGCTATTGAAGGTAATGATGGGTTCAGGGCTGGTCCAGAACTGGTACATATTCGCGCTGACGGTGTCTCCGCCCCCCTCCGCGCCGGACGCGCCTGCCTTGTCAAAAGAAATGAGCTGCGCGGGATACTCATTCACGACGTGTCGCAGTGTGAAGGACTTGTACCACGGCGCGGTGTATTCGTTCATTGTCTTCTGGTCCGCCACGACAGACGTGACAAGGAGCGTGACGAGCGTCGCAACCAGTAGCCATTTTGCACGCCGCCGGAGCAGGAGAACCGCCGCAACGCCAAGGAGTCCTGCCGCTGAAGCTGTGAGCCATGGCGCGATAGTGGCCGCCGTCACATTGGGCCAGTCCCAATGAAGCAACCCGGAAACGCTCACCGGCACCCACCAAATGGACTGCGCATTACCCATACGGTCCGAGACGACCAACAGGATAGCCACGAGGAAGACGAAAACTGCTGCGACCGAGAGACTGGCTGCGGTGAAAGCCGATCGACGGCTTTGTCCCTTGAAGAGAGCTATCAACGCGAGAGCTACCACCACGCTGAACAAGGGATCCAGATATCGCCCATACGTGTACAGGTCGAGGCGGCCGAGGACGTTGGGCAAAGCCCCGCCGATCCAGATGACGCTGATCGCTAGAACACCAATGGCGGCGATCGACGTCACGGTGTTGGCGCCGATGCTGCGACGGCGCAATTCCTCCGCCGTGCCCACTACAAGGACAAGAACGCCGATCGTGACCAGCCCGTACAACGAGACGGTTGCGTACCACGCCTGGCCGCTGGCCGCCGTGAGCAGGTCTACCGGGTGCGTCGTGAACAATCTATTGAGCCCCCTACCCTCGCGGGTAACCGAACTCGAATGCAGGACAGATAACACGTACCTGAAAAGCAGGTAACCAGGAATTGCGGTCACGGTGAGAGCTGCAAGACCGGCCAGGCTCGGCATGAGCGACCTGCGAATTCGGAATGCGAACCAGACGGCAGTGACAACCAGGAAGGGAGCCATGCGCATGTGGGTGACAAAAATGCTGCCGGCGACAAGACCGAGCAAACACGCGTTCAACACCGATGCGCGTGCGGCGAACCGAATGGACTGGAGCACGAACAGCACCACGAGGACTGCGAGGAAATTCTCGGCGAAAGCGAAGTTCGACATCATCACGCGCGAAGGCGCAACGGAGACGATCGCTCCGATCACGAGCGCCCACGGATAGGCAACGCTCAGCTGCCGCGCGAGCAGCGCGACCGGAACGACCATGAAGATGCCGAAGAATGCGGAGAGCGCCACTGCGCCGAGATATACGCTCTGCGGGTCGCCAAAGATCCACCAGAACGGGACGAGGAGCAGCGACCACCCGACGTAGTAGCCAAGGCCACTGAGGGAAGGTGCATCGCCGATCCCGGAGAGCACCTGGGCATTGGCGATATACCCGATCTCGTCTTGCGCGTAGATTGGCGCCGACGACCCAATGGCCGCAATGACGTGTACTGCGATGGCCGCCGCCACCGCCAACACACTGAGAACACTCCCGGTCATCGCCGGAAGCCGCAACCGCTTGCCTGCCCGCTCGTCAGAGGGCTTCGCCGACTGGCCGACGCCAGTTGTGATTACTGCATGATCGGTCATGCCCCGAGCGCCCCGACGATGAGGTCCGCCTGCTCCGCAGCGTCACGCTTGACACCCGGCAATCGCAACTTCAACTGAGCCGCCACTTCCTCTTGGCGGGATTCGAGTTCCGCGAAACGTTCCCTCAGGTAGTCCTGCTCGAAGCGGTCATATCCGAAGGCCCATTCCTGGGCGTCGAACATGGCGAGCACTTCCTCGTACTTGTGGCTCCAGCCCACAACGAGCACGGGAACTGCCATCGCGAGCGCCGACACCATCGCGTGAAAACGGCTTGCGACGAACAAATCGCATCGCCCGATGATGTATCGCAACTCCTGCGACGACAGCTCCCGGTCGATGAGCAGCACGTCCTCGGAGGACGACGTCAGGCGATCCCGGATTTCCAGGCACAGCGGCAGGTCGTTGTTGTGGGTGTCTGACGAGTCGCGCACGCTGTGCGGCAACAGAACCACCCGATGGCCGGTGGCGACGAGATGGTCGACGAACGAGGCCATCTCACCGGCGTAATCACGACCGCCTGCGTCGATCTTCTTGCGCACTACCACGCTCGGGGAAACTCCGACCACCGGGCGCCCCGCGAAAAACTCGTCGAGCACAAATGCACTGACGCTGTCCTTTTCGTTGCCATCGAGCTCGAGAGCGAATGCATAGTCCGCGCCCGCAACCAGATTTGTCAGGCCGAGCGACTCGGCGTGCCCATGGGTGATCGCCCCGCGAGTCACCAGGGTGTGCACGCGAGGCAGGAACATCTTGGCGAAGAACCGGTTCACGGGGCTTCGGAACGGGCCGACCGCTTGCGCACACTTGAATACCGGGGTGCCCACCATGAGCGCCGGCAGGATGGACGCGATGTTGTAGAGCAGGAACTTCTCGCGGCCATCGGTGAACGTGATGCCGCCCTGATCGAGCAAGACATCCGAATCGACCAGCGCACGGATCGCCTTCGACTTCGATCGGATGACCGGGCGCAGCGGCGGGAGAATCCGGTACGCGAGAGCGAGCAGATTGATCGTCACGCCGAGTTGCTTCGGGCTGGCAGGCACGATGGTCATTGACTCATACCGATTCAGCCGGGAGTCCTCGTTGGGGTACATGCTGAAGAGAGTGAAGCGCGCATCAGGGCGTCGCTCGGAGATCGTTGCAATTGCGCTCTCGAGCATCGCCGACGCCCCTTTGTTGCCGGACAATGCCGACCCGATGATGCTGACCTGAGTCGCCATTACTGTTCCAGTTTCTTCTGAGTCAAGCGAATTCCTCCGTATGCGAGCGCCACCAGCGCATCCGCGACCGTGCTGTAAAGCCGCGCCAGCAGGGCGATCACGATCGCTTGGGCGAGTGGCATGTAACTGGCGGCAATCGCAACGACGACCGCTTCTCGCACGCCAAGCCCGCTCGGTACGAACACAGCCAGGATGCCGACGGCACCACCAAGCGTGTATGCCGCTGCAAGCGGAAGCCAGAGGTCGCTCGTCAGCTCCACGACGGAAGCGGCAACCAGGAGGAAACCCATGCCGTTGATAATCCGTGGCACAAGATAACCGAGCTGGATTGCCAGCGTTCTGCTCGAACCCAGGAAGTACGAGTCGTCGATGTCGCGCTTCATGAACCGGCGCGTCAACATCGTCATCCCGCCGGCAAAAAGTCTGCGGTTCGTAGTAGCGAGCAACGGGATAATCGCCAACAGCGGCACCGCGACCAGCATCACATTCGACTCGAACGCCTGCGGTCCGAGCGCGAAGAAGACGATCACTGCGCCCGGAATCAAAGACGCCAGTTGAAGGAAGACGTTCTCGTAAACGAATCCGATCACAATTTGCGTCCGGCTGAGACTCCGGCGATGACCCCAGTCAACCTTGTTCACCAGAGACCCGATCTGGCCAGGAACGTACTTGAGCAGCCAGGACGAGCAGTGCACCGCGATCGCGTCAAGTGTCGAGACACGGATGCCGCCGCCACTGTTCACGATCAGGCCCCACAGCACACCGCTCACCAGCACAGCGACGGCGAACAACGCCACCGCGCCACCGACGTACGGGGTGAGCTGCAGTTCCAGGGCGCTGACTTCATTCCAGTTGGCGGCAAGAGCTGTCGCAAAGAACCATGCCACCGCAATAAGGACAACGACCGTCAGTACGCGCCGCATGAGCTTTTGTCGCGCGCGCGAGAACCTAGGCCAAGGCATTGAAAGAGCGCAGCGTGGATAACTGCTTCTTCTGGGAATACGCGACCATTCCGGTGCTGTCGGCGTAGCCGATCGCAATGAGCATCACGACTCGCTCGGTCGTGTCCAAGCCGAGGAGCTTCTGCATCTTGTTCTCAAGAGGCTCGAAATCTGGCCAGTTGATAACGCTAGTAGAGACGCCCAGCGTCTCCAGCGCGAGGAGGAACGACATCGCCGAGAGCGACGCATCCACGTAGACCGCGTGCCTGTCGCGGGGGCTAAAGTAGCTGTCGAGTTTGCCCACCACCACGGCAATAGTGGGGATGTTGTGGGCATAGCCCGCGGCGCCGAACGGGAGTCCGGCGACCTTCGCGACCATTTCGGCGTCGTCGAAGATGCGGTATTCGTACGGCAGGCGGTTGCAGGCGGTGGGTGCCTGTCTGGCCACCAACAGCGCCTTGTCGAGAACTTCACGCTCCACAGGGCGACCGTCAAACCAGCGAACCGAGCGTCGCCGTTGCGCCAGCGTGAGCATGTCGTCGTAGCCGACGGTGAGCTCAGGCAGCTGCGCGTGCGGGTACGGGTGGCGCGCGCCCGCCTCGGAGTCGAAGGCGAGCGCGTCGAAGCGCGCCCGGCACCGCTGGATGACGGGGCTCTGCTCGCCGACGGCGGCGAAGTACTCACGGAGTACGTCGCGTGCCCAGTAGACCTCGTCGGAGTCGGTGTGCTCCGGGTCCCTCCTGACTTGAGCGACCGCCACCTCGAAGAATTCCGTTGTCTCTTCGATGTAGTCGAGCGCGAACGACTCGCGGCGCGGTCGCATGAGGATGCCCTTTTCGAGCCGATGCACGTTGCGTCGAAGTTCCACGTGAGTGACGCGGCCCCGCTGCTTGTTCCGGTAGTAGTTACGTCGACCCCGGAAGACAGCTGTTTGCTCGCGACCGAACGTCAGGAAGGAGAAGAAGTAGAAGACATGAACGAGTGATGGAGTCCAACCGAGCGTCTCAAGGGTGACCCTGTTGATTGCCTCATAGGATTTTCGAATCCAGCCGATCGCCAGCAAGCGCTTAGCAAAGCGCTTCAATCGAACAAGCAAAACGACACTCCTGACACAACGGGGGCTTGCAAGTCGTCAGAAGGCGACCAAGGGTCAACTCTAACCTGCGAATGCTGCCGAGCAATATTTAGGTGAACTATGGTCAGTCTCGCGACCGATCGGGTAGCTATCCGATGGCGGTCGATACGGAGGCCTGGACAGGTGCGTCAACGAGGCCGACATTGCGGGTTCCCGTCCGCACGTTGAAGTGCCCCGCATGATCCGTGCGCGCCACTTCCCCGGCACCTCGGGTACCCACGGACGCGTGCACAATGTACTGGCCGTCACCCAGGTGCAGCTCGCCGAGGTCGAACTGCACGCGCGTCGGGCCAACGATTGACGCGATCGGCAGATCGAGCAGCTCGGTGTTCGTACCGAACACCACCTGACCCAGGGGCGTCTCGATCCCCATCCCCACGATGACGTCTGCGACTGGCTCAACCGAATCCACGACGACGCTGAACTGCAGCCGCTCACCTCGCCCCAACGCGGGCGCGGCAACCGGCTGGCCATCCAGCTCAAGGGAGGTGGCGGAGATCGACAGCTGCTCAAGGGGATGAGGAGCCTTCGCTTCCTCCTCTTGTCGCGCCTCTTCGAAGCCTTCGCGCAGAACCTTGATCGCCTCGCCGGGGTCTCCATCGAACATGACCGCACCGTGCTCAAGCACGACTGCCCGGTCGCAGATCTCACCTACCTGCGCCATCGAGTGCGTCACCAGGATGATCGTCTTGCCAGCCTGTTGGAAGGACTTGATCTTATCCATGCATTTGCGCTGGAAGGGCTCGTCACCAACCGCTAGAACCTCATCGACGATCAAGATGTCGGGATCGACGTGAACCGCTACTGAGAAAGCCAGACGCACGTACATGCCGGATGAATAGAACTTAACCTGAGTGTCGATGAACTGTTCGATTCCCGAGAACTCAATGATGTCGTCAAAATAGCGGTCTGTCTCTTTGCGGGACAGTCCGAGAATCGACGCATTCAGGTAGACGTTCTCTCGACCGGTCAAGTCAGGGTGGAATCCGGCCCCGAGCTCAAGCAACGCCGCGAGACGCCCACGGTGCTTGACCTCGCCGGTCGTGGGCTGAATAATTCCGCCGATCGTCTTCAGCAGGGTGCTCTTGCCTGAGCCATTCGGACCAATGAGGCCCACAGTGGTTCCCGCTTGAATGTTGAGGTTCACATCGCGGAGAGCATAGAAGTCCTCTTTGTGCTTGTTTGATCGCCCAAAATTGACGAGGCGCTCCTTGAGCGACTTCTCCTTCCGAATCACAAAACGCTTCGAGACGTCGCGCACTTGCACGACGACGGATGATTCGGTCAATTGGCTTCTCCGCTGGATAGTCCCGCGCTCAGGAAGGGCGCGGGAGACAACCCTAGAATAGTGCGTCGGGAGTTTCCTGCTCGGCCCAGAATGCTGAAGAGAAATCGGTGAACGCGTGACCTTCGTTGACAACGGCTCGTCCGGCGTGCCTCTACCCGACGGGGAACTTGTCACTGCTGCGCCACCGAAAGGCGCAATCGCCGGCACCAAGTACTCGGTCAAGGCTCTGTACGCACATCGCGAGCTCTTGGGCCTGTTGGTCCGACGAGAGATCAAGTCTCGTTACAAGGACAGCTCACTCGGGCTCGTGTGGAGCCTGCTACGCCCGCTCACCATGCTGCTGATCTACTATGTGGCGATCGGGAAGTTCTTAGGAGCGGAGCGGTCCATTCCGCAATTTGCGATCTTCGTCTTCACCGGCCTGACCGCGTGGGGCCTGTTTTCGGAGATCATATCCGGGTCTACTAGTTCGATAGTGGCGAACTCCGGGTTGATTAAGAAGGTCTACCTTCCGCGAGAGATCTTCCCATTGGCCACTGTCGGCTCCGCTGGCTTCAACTTCCTTGTGCAGTTTGCGATTCTGCTCGTCGCAACGATTGCGCTGGGTCAAGCCCCTCTCAGCCCGTCGCTGTGGCTGCTGCCGTTATCTTTAGTCGCCCTTGTACTTGTAGCGTTCAGCGTTGGGTTGTTACTGTCCGCTCTGAACGTCTATCTGCGGGACATCCAGCACCTCGTCGAAGTGCTCCTGCTTGTGATGTTCTGGGCGTCACCGATTGTGTATTCGTACCAATTCGTCAACACCGCGCTTGGCGGCGGCTGGCTCGAGCAGCTGTATCTCGCGAACCCATTTACCCCGATCGTGCTCGGATTCCAAAAGTCGATGTGGATCGCCGGTGCCGATCAACTGTGGCCGCCATACCTTGAGCTGCGACTCGTGGTCGTGTGCCTCGTAAGTCTGGTAGTTCTTTGGGTTGCCCAACGAATCTTCGCAAAGCTCGAAGGCAATTTCGCCCAAGAGCTGTAAGCGTTTTTCGCGGAGCCGGGGCCGTCCGCGCAACGGCCCCGGCAAGAACAACTAGCGCATGAGATGAAGCGTATCGACGGCGGCGACCGGCACGAACCCGGCTCGAGCCCACGCACGCTGAACCCTGATGTTGTGGCTCTGCGTCGAGATCAAGATCTTGTCGATACCATCCCGCAGCGCGGCGCTCCGCACTGCTTCCAGGAGGTACCGGTAGAGGCCTTTCCCTTGGCGCTGCGTACTCATCCCCGCCAACTCGATCTCCCAGGCGGTTTCACCGGCGTCGACGCTAACGACGGTTGCACACCCGACGACGCCCGACGGGTCAGAAATCAGGAATCCGCGGCTGCTTTGCCCGGTAAGCGTCGATTCCGCCCACTGCAGGTAACCCTGCGCGACGACGCCCGGATCCAATCGCGGGTTTGCGGAGTAGTGATTCGTGTAACCGGCGAATGAGTCGGTGATGAGCAGCATGGCACTGGCAAGGTCGGCACTGCCCTGGGCGAGGGATTGCACCTCTCGCGTTTCGATACCGCCCGGCACGGAGGCCGTGGGGGCGTCTTCCACGTTCAGTTCCCAGTACATCAGAGTGCCGGCGGGAATAACCTGTCGCCCTTGGTCGAGCAGCCTTGCGGGCAGAGCCTGCAGTTCACTCGGCATTCTGAGAATGACAAGGTCAGCGGATGATCGCTGCAGGACGCCGTCGAGATGTGCACCCAGTTCCCCGAGGGACGCGAAGTCCTCGCGCCATCCTCGTCCGACGCTGATGCGCTCGACCTGGAATCCGAACCGTTCAGACTCGCTCCCGCTCGCCGCGAGGGCACCGACAGAGCCCTGTAGGTCTGTCCAGCCCATTTACGCGACCATCGTGGCGCGACCTACCGCCGCGTAGCCGAGGACGCCATCAATAACGCGGTCGACCTGCGCGGTGGAGAGCCCGGCCCAGAGCGGGAGGCGAACGAGCCGGCTGGAGAATTCCGCGCTGGCAATACATGCGTCGGGGGTGCGTCCGTAGCGCAATCCACCGGGGCTGGAGTCGAGCGGGATGTAGTGGAACGGCGCCGAGATGCCATTAGCGCGCAGGTGCGCGATCAGACCCATCTGGTCGTGATGGGTCGGCATCAGGATGTAGAACATGTGCGCGGTGTGCTGCCTGTCATCGGGAACGTGCATCAGCGTCGCGCCGTTGTCGTCTGCCCAGTCCGCGAGGTTCTCTGCGTAGTCGTCCCACACCGCGTGCCGCTTGGCCTGCACCGAGTCGAACTCGGCCAACTGAGAGTCCAGCACGGCGGCGTTGAGTTCGCTCAGCAGATAGCTCGACCCGATGTCGGTCCAGGTGTACTTGTCGACCTGGCCGCGAAGGAAGCGTGACCGGTCTGTGCCCTTCTCACGAATCATCTCGGCGCGCTCCATCAGCGACTGGTCGTTGACCAACAGCGCTCCGCCTTCGCCGCAGTGGATGTTCTTGGTGTCGTGGAAGCTCTGCGTGCCGACGCTGCCGATGGTGCCAAGCGAGCGCCCCTGCCATTGACCGCCAAGACCGTGTGCGTTGTCCTCGATGATCGGCAGCCCATACTCGGAGGAGAGCGCCAGCAGCGATGCCATGTCGGCGGCTACTCCCGCGTAGTGCACGACAGAGAGCGCCTTGGTGCGGGGCGTGATCGCCTGCTCAGCGGAAGCAACGTCGACGTTGCCGCTGGTCATATCGATGTCCACGAACACCGGGGTGGCACCGCTCAGGGCGATCGCCGTCGCCGCAGACGGGAAGGTGAAGCTAGGCATGATGACTTCGTCGCCGGGGGCGAGGCCGAGCAGAAGGCTACTCATTTCGAGCGCGTGTGTGCAGGAAGTCGTCAACAGCGCATTCTGCGCACCGCTGATCTGCTTCAGTTTCTGGGTCGCGGCCGCAGTAAACGGTCCGTCACCGTGAACATGTCCTGATTCCAAGACTGCCTCGATGTTCGGAAGCTCTTTCTCGGTGCGATACGGTCGGCTGAAAACGATGTTCTCCGCAGTCAACATGGACTCCTTATTGCGTTTCTGTTCGCGACTCTTGAGTGCTGAGGTCACCGGCCGAAGTCGGCATCAGTGCGTGGGGGCAAGAACCCACGTTTCGCGCGCTTAAACCCTACTTGATACACCGGGGATCTCGAATCGTCAGCATGAATCGCCGGGAAGTACGTGATCCGAGGTGAGGCCCCGGCGGGAGCAGCAAGCGGATCGACTACAATTGCCACGTTCGTTTCGTCAACACTCTGGAGTTCATATGGCCTTGCCGACGCCCGCGAGCCTCGCGGGCCTGAGCGGCCAGGGACTCAAGTACCTCGTCGTAGCCTCATTAACTTCACTCTTCTATCTCGGCGTGATGTCACTCGGACTCCTGATCGGCTGGCATTACTTCATCGCGATAGTTATTGCGCAGGCGGTGACGATCGCTGGCGCCTTTCCTGCTTACCGGCGGTTCGTCTTCCAATCGACAGGCCCGATCGGTCGAGACTTCGTCCGGTTCCTCTCGGTATGGCTCACAGGAATGATCGCTGGTTTAGTGTTGACACCGCTGATGGTGGAGCTCGTCGGGATGCATCCGCTCGTCGCTCAAGTCATTGCGATCGCCGTGGTCAGCATCGGATCCTTCCTTGCCCACCGCTATTTTTCCTTCAAGCCGAGTACTGATGTCGCCGACAGCCGTGCGCTGCCGGGCGACGGGAACCTTTGATGAATCTTTCAGTGATAATTCCGTGTTACCGGTCTGTCGAAGCACTGCCCCCGCTGGTTGAGCGCTTGTCCGGTGCGTTGTCCGGCCTCGTTGCGAGTGGGCGCCTCGATGCCTTCGAGGTGCTCCTCATCGTCGACGGCAGCCCCGACAGCACTGCCCATGTCGCTCGCGAATTAGCGGCCGGCCTCGAGGCGTTTACAGTGCTCGAGATGCGCCGCAATTTCGGCCAGCACAATGCCCTGGTCGCGGGAGTGCGTGCCGCCCGGTACGAAGTGGTGGTGACAATGGACGATGATCTTCAGCACCCGCCTGAGCAGATAGAGCGGCTCATTGCCCCGCTCGAGAACGACCATGTTGACCTGGCGTATGGCGTACCCACCGTCGAGGAGCACGGATTCCTGCGCTCCCTGGCGTCGCGGACAGTTAAGAACGCGCTGCGGCTGGCGGGCGTGCCGAATGCACAGTATGTCGGCGCATTCCGCGCCTTCCGCACCGACCTGCGCGACGGCTTCAGCGAGGTCAACGACCCGCAAGTGAATCTCGATGTGCTGCTCTCCTGGACGACGACCGCTGTAGTCCCGGTGGAACTGACTATGGATCGACGCACGACCGGCACGTCGTCGTACAATCTGGTAGCGCTCATCCGCCATACCCTCAACATGGTCACCGGCTACGGTGTGGTTCCGCTGAAGCTGGCCACTTGGCTCGGATTCATTTGTGGAATCTTCGGGGTCGTGCTCATGGTGATCGTTGTGTTCCGCTTCGCGATCGGCGAGACGACCGTTGCGGGGTTCACTACTGTTGCCGCTTTGGTCTCACTGTTTGCCGGGGCTCAACTCATCTCGTTGGGCATCATCGGCGAGTACCTGGGTCGAGCTCACTTCAGAAGCATGCACCGGCCGATGTACCTTCTCCGACGCGAGGCCGCCGACGTAGAACCCCGCGACTAGGCCCCGACGGTTACTCGTCTGCGTGAGCGGGATACTCGATCCGGCTGAGGCACACTTTGACCTCGGCCCGATCCTGCGAGTACTCCTCGAAAGTCTCGCAGGCGAAGACGGTTGTGGGGTAGCCCTCACTCGTAAGCTCGTCCGCGATCTTCTGCTCAGCGTCGGGGTTGAATGTGTATGTGGCAAGCACATCGGGCCGGGATTGATCCAGCTCAACGAGATGGACAGGCGCCAGCTCAAAACTCGTGGTCAGCGTGTTCGGGCCGAACAGCTGCAGCGCTGCGGCCGAAATGAACCCCACGTCTGGGTCAACCCAGACGAATACCTTGTCATCCGGGGTGGTTTCCGAAATCAGCCACGCCTCTATCTCGATGCTCCGCTCCAGAGTCACGTCATCGACCGAGTCCTCGAATGCGGTCGCATAGTCGATCCGCCAACTGATTCCGTTGGACTGCGGCTGCGAATTCTGCGCGGTCTGGAACGCGACGAACAACAGGCCCGTAATCGCCAGCGGCGCCACGGATCGCGTCCACCGGGATCGACCGCTGCCGACGGGAAGTCGGAACACCGCTAACACCACGAGCGCCAGAACGGCGACAAACACCAACACGGTAACCCGCACGCGAAGCTCTACATCGAGGTGCGCAACGGGCACGAGCACGAGGAATGCGCCCACAGCCACGGCGACCGCACCGATCTTGGTTGACACAACGGGGGCGGCGAACAACTGCACGACGAAGGCAACGAGACCCATGAGCGCAGCCGGCCACAGCAACGCATTGTAGTACTGCGCTTCCAGGGTCGCGCCACCCTGCCACAACGCCCAGACGACAGCGACGACAAAGCTCGTGGCCGTCATCACCAATGACAGTCGGGCAAGCGTCGCGCCTCGCTGCTTGAGCACGCCGACCACCGACAACAGGATGGCCGCTGCCGGCACGAGCAGCGATGTCGCCGTGGGAATCCAGGTGAACGGGTCCGCGCTCGTGAAGATGGAGTAGTCGATTCCGACCGATGTCTTCAGCACGGTGTCTACCCAGTTCAGCTTCGGGAAGAGCACCTGGGCCGCGATGAGGAAGAGCGAAAGGCCCGCCAGCAGGCCGAGCACCCCGGTGCCCAACACGACGCCAGCACGAAGCCATCCGTCTCGTCGGCGAGTACACGCCAGCACGGTGATTCCCGAGGTCGCGATCGCCAGCCCAAATGAGTACGGGTTGGTCATCAGAAGCCATGCCGCGGAGAGGCCGATGCCAATACCGATCGGCCAGGGGGTTGCCGTGGGTTTCAACCAGAACCGCGCGGCAAGGGCCAGGCATACGAACATCCCCGCCATAGCGGTGCCGGGGAAGTAGGTGTTTCCTACCGAGAACAGGACAGCGGAGTTCAACCCGACTACCAACGAGCAGATCAACGCGACGAGCCGGCGCGCACCAGCCCATTTCGCGAAGTAATACACCGCGCCGACTATCAGCAGGATCAGCAGGAGGCGGTACAGCGTCCAGCCAGGACCGACCCCAAACAGGTCGAACAAGACCCGCATCGGCGCAATCACGCCCAGCTTGGTCCAGAAGTACGATGGGTTTGGGGCTCGATCTGTGACGTCATCGCCGAAGACGCCGAGCGTGAAGTAGAACTCGGAGTCGGGGCTGAACGGTGGTGTCCACTTCTCGGACCCGCTTAGCTGCGCCACGCCAATGGCGGCCGCCAGAATCACTGCGATATCGAGCATTACCCTGCCCACGCCCGACGACCGTAAGCGGCTGACAAGCCCGCCCCGAAACGCGGTCTTCCCGCCAGCAACTGTGTACATCGTTTGGAATCCTTGGCGCGGCGCTAGACGAGCGCGTTTCCGGTCTCGAGCACGTTCAAGACATAGACGATTCCGCTGACGACATGCAACACCAGCACCACCAGGGCGAGAACCACAACGGGCACGCGGCGCTTCGTGGGTCGCGCCTCGTGCAGGGAGCGTGCGAGGTTCGCGATGAGCACGATCAGCAGGATGAAGGTGGCGGTATATGCCCCCCAGAACCAGTTGCCATCGGTCGAGATTGCGCCACCGACCACCCGTTCGGCGAGCATCGCCGCCTCAAGCACCGCGACCACGACCACCAACCAGCTGAGCACGACCGCCGTGGACCGCCGTCGCTCAACCGGCAGCGCGAAGTGGGTGAGCACCGCTCCCCCGAACGACAGCACGAGCGACAGCGGGATATTCGCCGAGAACACCTGCCATACCTCGAACGGTGCGAACACCAGCCGCGCGTCACGCACTCCACTGCTGGAGAAGACGAGGAAGTACTGCACGACGAGCAAGACAGCGACAGGCATGAAGGCAACGGCACAGTAGCCGAAGGCGTCACGCCACGGTGAACGCGCTCGAACCAACTTCACGATGAGGGCGATGCCTACAACCGGGAGCAGCGCCAGCGCATAGTTCGGCTTCGTCAGTACCGACAGGAAAATGAGCCCTCCGAACGTCGCGGCGGTGCGCCATTCAGGTTTGCGAATCAGTGCGATCGCGGCGAGGGCCGCGATAATTGCGAAAGGGAGAGCAAGGATGTTCGTCGAGTTGTGCCAGACGTTCGGCGTGATCTGGCCGAGGTACACCATCTTCGGCATCGCGGGGTTGAGGATCGGCATCGCGAGCACCGAAAACACACCGATCGCGAAGCCCCAGACCGCAGACCGAGCGAACCGGCTGGTGAGCCACATGACGAGAACCGCCTTCAGCACCACACTCGCCGTCAGGAGCACGATCGACACCGGTCGGAACAACGCGGTGTCGTTGGCGCCCCCCGTAAGTACGTAAACGAGCGGGTACCAAAGAGAATATGAAATCCATCCCCCCTGTTCCACGATGTCCTTCGCAAGCCCGGCGTGCACCATGATGTCGGATGCATACATTTGCTCGGTCAGTCTCACGAATACCGGAATGCTGACGAAGGCGGCGACGAATGCAAGCCCGGCGTAGAGCAACCACGTGCCCAGCCCGATGCCGCGAGCGGTACCGTCCGTGACTACTTCCCTGAGCTGCGTGCTGCGAGTGGCGCTGCTCACAACTGCACCGGAACGATGCCAACCGTCGCTGTCGCGTCGACGACCGAACGGCCGAAATTTGGCAGCCGTTCCTTAGCCGCTCTCTTTTCGCGGATCACAAACCGCTTCGACACGTCGCGCATCTGCACGACGACTGGGGACTCGGTCAATGGGGCTCTCCGCGTAGTGGTTATTTGCCTCGGGCATTCAGGCCGAAGGAACAACCCAAGAATAGTCTGCCGGGATGATGGGAACTTCGCCCAAGAGCTCTGCACAAGCCTAGCTAGGCCAACTGCCAGAGCTCCTCAGCGTAATGGTCCCAGGATGAGGTGGGAAGGTTGGCGGCTTCGGCAGACAGCCGAGCCACCTCCTCGTCGCTGGTTAGCAGCAGACGCATCGCGTCAGCCATCTGCTCTGGGTCGTGAGGGTTGGCGAGCAGGGCCCCGCGGCCCTCTCCGAGGTCACGCATGCTGCCGAAGTTCGAGGTGATAACCGGGGTGCGGTAGGCCAGCGACTCGACCACGGGGAGCCCGAACCCCTCGTTGATCGAGCAGAACACCGAGAACCGGGCAGTCGCGTACAGGTCCCAGACCATTTCGTCAGAAACCCCGCTCAGCATGATAATCCGTCGATTCTTGCGTCGCAGGTCACTGACGAACTCGTCGATCTGCTGGGTCTCCCAAGAGTTACCGCCGACAAGTACCAGCGCGAACTCGTGTCCCGCCCGCCAGTTCAACTCGGCGGCGTGGAGCAAGCTCAGATGATTCTTGCGGGGCTCCCGGCTCCCGACCGACAGCACCACTGGCACATCGTCAAGACCGAGCTCCGCTCGCGTTGCCTCGATGCTCGCACGATCCCGGGGTTCCGGATTGGCGTTGAAGGGTAGCGGCAGGTCTGTGATCTCCGGGCCTGTGAGTCCAGCACCGCTGAGCATGCGCCGCCATCCTCGGTACTCTCGCCCTGCGGCTTTTGAGATCGGCGCAACCGCGTCGAAGCGAGCCAGCGTGCTCAGGTACTTGCTAAACGCGCCGGGCATGCCTGGGCCCGCCGTCTCAGCAGTGGTGACGGGGATGCAGTCGAAGCCGATGGCGATCGAGCGTCCTCCCGAGAATCTTGCGATCGTTCGCAGCCGAGCGGCGCGCTCGTCATCGACGGCGATTTCGGGAAGGAAAAGTGTGGCCCGGAACGGGATGATGAATTCGACTGGGCCAGCAACGACGGGCTGCAGCACGACGCGTTCAGCCTCTTCGGGCGACGCGGAGAGGAACCGGCTCGTGCGCTGATCCCAGGTGACCAGCTCAATGTCACGGCCAATCCACCAGCGCGACAGTGTCTCCCGGGCGACGCGTTGAATGCCAGTGGTGAACCGACTCCGTGCCGTGTCGGTCACGTCGGCGACGACATCCGAGACCACGCGGGTCGGAACCGCTTTGCTTCGACGACGCCTGCCTGCGATCTTCGCGTGCTCGTCGACCAGGGAGACGAGGCCGTCGAGACGCCATCGCCGCGTGAACCCCTTAATCAGGTCCGGATGCGGAATTTCTTCGTAAAGAACCGCGAGTACCAGATATGACACTGCGTGGTCCGGCTCGCCCGCCGCTTCGGCGATCAGGGCGGCAGACGGGTTCGCCGGGGCGGCACCCAGGGCGTTCGCGATAATGCCGAGCTTCACAACTGTGTCGCTTTTCATCGGTCCACCGCCTTGCTGCTCTCAACGAAGTCCCACAGCTCGTCGGCGTACGTGCTCCAACTTCGTGACGGGATCTCTCGCGCCTCGCGTTCGAGCCGCTCTATCAGCTCGTCGTCGGTGAGCATCCGGCGGAATCCGTCAACTATGTCGACGTCGTCGCGAGGATTCACCATGACGCAGCCGCCAGCTGCGGCGATCTCAGCAAGGCTTCCGAAGTTCGACGTGAGTACAGGTGTGCCGAGAGCAAGGGATTCCGCCACCGGCAGCCCGTATCCTTCGTGCAGGGATATGAACGCGGTGAAACGGGCACGACGGTAGAGCTCGAGCAGTTCATTGTCGCTGGCTCGTCGGAGAGATCGGACACGGAACCCGCGGGCGTTGAGCTGGCGCACCCTCCGGTCGAAGTCGAGGAGCACCGACGCACTCCCACCACCGACAAACACGAGTTCGAAGTCAACGCCCTGATTGAACAGAGCCTCAGCCGCGTACAGCACTCCCTCTTGGTTCTTCCGCGGTTCGTGGCTGCCAACGCAGAGCACAAGCGGGCGCTCACGCACCTTCTCCGTCAGCTCAGGTGCGACGACTGGTGTCTCAAGAGCCAGCGGAATCGCCCGCACGATCGGACCCGGGATTCCCTGCGTCGGCAGGGCGTCCCCGAAGCCTCGGAACTCCTCGGCAGCCGACTCACTGATCGCCGCCACCGAATGCGCGCGCTTCACGATCGTCAGATAATGCGCGAAGCGCTCCGATTCGTCGTTCGACTGGCCCTCGGCTGAGACAAGGGGAATCGCGTCATACCCGATGAGGCTCACCACGTTGCCCGAGTGCTCGGCAACGCAGGCCAACTGCTCGCAGAGCGATGCCATCGGCACCTCGGGCAGGAAGACCCGGCAGTTCCATGGCACAACGAGTGCGACGGGCTCCTCGTCCTCATGGTTGCGCCGCGCGGGCGGCGTCAACTGGCGATCATTCCAGTTCAGGACGCGATCAAGTTCAAAGTCCAGGAGGCGGCGCATCGCCGTGGAATCGTGTATCCATGCAACGAAGGTGACCGGTTTATGGGTTGCGTGCCAGATTGGCATCGTTTGGCGCACCACTCGTTGAATGCCGGTGTTGTGTTCCCAGGTGGCGCAGAAGTTAACGTCGACGACTGTCGAATCCTCGACCACCTCCAGACTGCGACGGCCAACGAACGGAAGCGTCGCGGGATTGACGGTCGCTTCGAGTACCGCCATCATCGCCGTGCTGTCTCTGGCAAGCGATAGCCGACGGCGCATTTCGGTCAGTTGATTCGGCTTTGGAAACGAAGCCGAGACTGCGATGAATAGCAGCCAAGCCTTCCGTGCATCGTGGGTGCGCTTGGTCTCGACCGCGAGCTGATGCAACAGTCCTGCAGTGGACGACTCAAGGCTGGCGGCGGGCGCGATCAGATGGGCGACGGCCATCAGGCGGGATCTCAGGGCCGCTTTGACCTCTTCGAGCGGCGCGGGTTCAGCAGTGCGCCGCATCACCGGTGCTTGCCCAGCTTGCGAGCCAAGGCCGCCGCAGCCAGCTGGCTCGACGGCACGAATCCGATCTCATGCACACGCTTCTCGAACCTGCGGAACACCCGAAGCGGTCGCGTCACGCGCCACGAGAACGTGTTCTGGAAGGCACGCAGGGCGTCGCCGCCTCGCGCAGTGATAAGGACCCAGTCGTCGAGCACTGCTTCGCGCAACTCGTCGAGATCCCGTTGAAGTTGCTCGGTCTCGTCGCTCACTTGGCCACCCTCGTTACACATGCTTTTTCCCGAACCTCCGGCCCGATAAGGCCTGATGGCAATAGAGACAGGGTACTGTACTCGTCGAATGCCACGACGAATCGAGTGGACATTCGAACTGCTCCGGGGGGTCATGTAGTGAAGCTGTCGACACGTGTGCGAAGTGTGAAGGTCTGGTCGGTCGTGGCAGCGATCGGAGTCGTCCTTGGCCTGGTCTTTGTGCCAGCGCCCGCCGCAGAAGCCGCAGACGTGCAAAACTTCAATCCCGGATACATCATCGATGATGCTTTGTTCTACAACTCTTCGCTGACCACTGAAGCCGGCATCCAGCACTTCTTGGAATCCAAGGTACCGAATTGCGGTGCCACCACCGGTCCTGCGTGTCTCAAGAACTACCGCGCGGATTCCGCCCCGCGGTCGGCCGACAAGTATTGCAAGCTGCCCTACCCCGGTGGCAACAACCAGCTGGCGTCGACAATCATCTACAACGTCGCCCAAGCCTGCAACATCAACCCCCAGGTGCTGCTGGTGACCATGCAGAAGGAACGCGGATTGGTCACCGATGTCGTGCCGACGAACGGCGACTACAACGTCACGATGGGGTATGCCTGTCCGGACACTGCGCTCTGCGACACGAGGTACTACGGCTTCGCGAACCAGCTTTACTCCGCTGCTCGGCAGTTCAACGTGTACCCGGCAAATCGCGATCTCTTCCGGTACGACTCCGGAGTTATGAACACCATCCAATGGCACCCGAAGGCGGCGTGTGGAAGCAGCCAGGTGTTCATCCAGAACGACGCCACCGCTGCGCTCTACAACTACACGCCGTACCGCCCGAACGACGCGGCGTTGAACGCGGGCTACGCAATATCCGCCGACCCCTGCTCTTCCTACGGCAACCGCAACTTCTGGATGTATTTCACCGACTGGTTCGGATCGACGACAATCTCACAGCCCGCGCAGGCATTCGTCAAGTCCGTCTACCAAGACGTGCTCGGTCGTCAGCCCGGCAACGCCGAGATCGGCAGCTGGGGCAAGGCGCTGATGGGCGGCATGGCCAGCGGCCACGTGGCCGGCGGATTCGTCGGCAGCGACGAGTTCCGGCTGCTGAAGATCGACGAGGCGTACCGGTCGGTACTCGGCCGGGAGCCGGAACCCGCAGGTCGGCTGGGCTGGCTCAACGGGATACGAGCTGGAACCCTTACACCCGACGACGTCTCGCGTGTGTTCATGTCCACCGATGAATATTTCCTTCGGAGCGGCGGCACGATGGAGAGCTACGTGGCCGCGGTGTACGAGCGAATCCTCAAGCGCACAGCGGCATCGAACGAGATCGCCTACTGGGCTGAACTGGCGCACGCCCACGGTCGCGGCACGATTGTGAACTTGATCTGGTTCTCGACGGAGACTGCTCGGGCACGAGTCGCGGACATGTATAACGTCTACCTCGGCAGACCCGCGTCGTGGGACGAGCTCGTGGGCTGGGGCGACACGGCACTACGCGTGGGCGACACTGCTACCCGTTCCGCCATCCTTGGCAGCGGCGAGTACTGGGTGCGCTCAATGAACCGTTTCCCCTGATCACCGGTCGAGACACCCAGTCGAAGGGCGCCCGATCAGGCGGTTCAGATCAAATCGGTAGACTGACTACGCGTCATCCGGACCGTGCGCCCGACCACGGCTGTGCCGCACTTCCGAAACGCCCGTGACCGACGGGCCCAACAATCTCTCGAGGACTCATATGCCCCGCGCACTCATTACTGGAATCACCGGCCAGGATGGCCTGTATCTCGCCGAACTCCTTCTGTCGAAGGGCTACGAGGTCTACGGCTTCATGCGCGGACAGAACAACCCCAAGCGCGAACTGGTCGAGACCACCCTTCCCGATGTGAAGCTGCTCACCGGCGATCTGACCGATCTGTCCAGCATTCTGCGTGCGCTCGACTCCTCAAAGCCGGATGAGTTCTACAACCTGGGTGCGATCTCGTTTGTCGCCTATTCCTGGGAGAACGCGCACCTCACCTCGGAGGTGACCGGACTTGGTGTGCTCAATGCGCTCGAGGCGGTGCGCCTGTACTCGAAGGACGACCCGAGCAAGGTGCGGTTCTACCAGGCCTCAAGCTCCGAGATGTATGGCAAGGTGCAGACTGTGCCCCAGAATGAGGACACGCTGCTGTGGCCGCGCTCCCCATATGGTGTCGCCAAGGTCTATGGCCACTACATGACGATCAACTACCGTGAGTCGTACGGGATGCACGCGTCATCGGGCATCCTGTTCAACCACGAGTCACCTCGCCGTGGGCCGGAGTTTGTCACTCGCAAGATCAGCCAGGCCGTCTCGCGCATCTCGCTCGGCCTGCAGAAAGACCTCTCGCTCGGCAACCTCGACGCCCGACGCGACTGGGGATTCGCTGGCGACTACGTCGATGCGATGTGGCGCATGTTGCAGCAGGACACCGCCGATGACTACGTGATCTCTACCAACGAGACGCACTCGATTCGTGAGTATCTCGACCTTGCCTTCAAGCACGTCGGCATCGAGGACTGGACGCCGTATGTGAAGCAGGACCCCCGCTTTATGCGCCCGGCAGAGGTCGACCTGCTGATCGGCGACTCAACGAAGGCTCGCACCACGCTTGGCTGGGAACCAAAGGTCGACTTCCCCTCACTCGTCGCGATGATGGTGGATTCCGACCTCGCCGAGCAGAAGCGCTTGGCCGGGCTCTAAACCGGACATGCCGGTAGCATTCATCACCGGGATCACCGGTCAAGACGGTTCGTACCTCGCCGAATCGCTCGCCAGCCAGGGCGTCGAGGTTCACGGTCTGGTGCGATCCCACGACGACAGAGCCGCTGAGCAAGGACACGTTCACCCCGACGTGATCTTGCACGAGGGTGACATTACGAACCGCGAGGACCTTGACCGGATCGTGCGCTCGATCAAGCCGAGTGTGATCTACAACCTCGCTGCGGTCAGTTCCGTCTATCGCAGCTGGGCCGAGCCGGTGAACGCCGCGTTGGTGAACGCGGTTCCGGTTGCCCAGCTGCTCGACTCCGCGTGGCAGCTTCAGGAATCGACCGGCAGCCAGGTGCGTTTCGTGCAGGCGTCGAGTGCCGAGCTCTTTGGACAGGCCGCCGAATCGCCACAGACTGAGAACACGCCCATCCGCCCGACGTCGCCCTACGGGGCGGCGAAGGCCTATGCCCACCACATGGTGGGCGTATACCGCGGTCGCGGGCTCTTCGCTTCGAGTTGCATCCTGTACAACCACGAGTCGCCACGACGGCCAGAGACGTTCGTGACCCGCAAGATCACCGCGGCGGCCGCACGCATTGCACGCGGCCAGCAAAACACATTGGAGCTCGGCACACTCGATGTGCGCCGCGACTGGGGCTGGGCACCGGACTATGCCCACGCACTGGAACTTGCCGCCGCGTCTGAAACGGCCGATGATTTCGTCATCGCCACAGGCCAGACCCACTCAATTGCCGACTTCGCACGCTTGGCCTTTGCGCGGGCCGGACTCGATTGGCAAGAGTATGTGAGCGTCGACAAGTCAATTGCGCGTCCGGTCGACCCAAGCGAGCAAGTTGGCGACGCGACGCGGGCACGCACCGTGCTCGGCTGGCAGCCTACAAAATCCTTCGAGGAGATTGTCGAGGCGATGGTCGACAACGACCTCGCGCTCGCCGACTCCGCGTTGTCCTAAGGGACTGCTGTGCAAGCGCCTGCTGTGTTGCTCGATGCCACCGCGATTCCCCGCGATCGGGGTGGTGTCGGGCGCTATCTCGATGGAGTCGTTCCGGCCCTGCAGCGTACCGACGTGCGCCTGACCGTCGTTTGCCAGCCGCGAGATTTGGCACACTTCAGGAAAGCCGGGGTTAATGCGGTAGCCGCGCCCGCCCGTGTGGCCTCAACGGCCGCTCGGCTACTCTGGGAGCAGGTTGGCCTCCCCCGGCTGGCTAAGCGGCTCAACGCAGATGTGGTGCATTCCCCCCACTACACGTTCCCGCTCTTCACTCGACGGCGCCGCGTGGTGACAGTGCACGACCTCACCTTCTTCTCACACCCCGAGCTGCATTCGCGCACGAAGCGACTGTTTTTTCGCACCTGGATCCGAGCGAGCAGGTGGTTGCCCACGAGCGTGATCGCTCCGAGCGCCGCCACTGCAGACGAATACGCGCGCATCACCGGGGCGAGCCGCTCGCTCGTCGTCGTTGCTCATCACGGTTATGACCGCGATCTATTCCACGAGCCGTCCCCTGAAGAGGTCAGCGAGTTCCGCGCCACGCTTTCGCCGGCGACCGATCGTTGGATCGCGTTTCTCGGTACGCTAGAACCGCGCAAGAACCTCGTCGCCTTAGTGCACGGCTACCAGTCGGCACTCGAGAAGGTACCCGCCGCCGAGCGACCGCCACTGCTGCTTGCGGGCGGCCCGGGATGGGATGACGCACTCGACCCGGCGATCCTCGCTGCTCGCCGCGACGGTTTCGACGTACGTAAGGTCGGTTACCTGCCAATCAACCAACTGCGGGCGTTCCTCGGCGGTTCCGAGATCGTGGCGTATCCGAGCCTGGGCGAAGGTTTCGGACTGCCCGTGCTCGAAGCGATGGCGGCTGGCGCCTGCGTGCTCACTACCCGGAGACTGGCACTCCCAGAAGTTGGCGGTGACGCCGTCGCCTATACGGAAACCGGTCATGAGTCAATCAGCGCCGCGCTGGCTGCACTGCTCAACGACTCGTCAGAGCGCCTGCGGTTGCGGGCGGCCGCACGGCACCGGGCAGAAGAGTTCACGTGGGAGAGCTGCGCACACTCCCACCTGATGGCTTACGAGCGGGCGGCCGATCGATGACGCCATACGGCACCGGAGTCGCCTGCATCACCGTGAGCTACTACTCGACGGACGCGTTGCTCGACCTGCTCGCGTCGCTCCGCACCAGCACGGTGCCGCTGGCGCAGACGATCGTGGTGAACAACGCCGTCGATGACGATCTCCGGGCGGTAAGAGAACAGCCCGGCGTGGCTGTCATCGACGCCGGACGCAACGCCGGCTACGGCGGTGCAGTGAATCTCGGTGCCCAAAGCCTCGCCGATTCGGTCGGCTGGATCCTGGTGGCAAACCCCGACACGCTCGTCGAGCCCGGCACCATCGGCGCCTTACTCGCCGCTGCCGATTCCCCTCACGTTGGCTCGCTTGGGCCCCGTGTCACCGACGACGATGGAGTCACATATCCGTCGGCCCGTGAACTGCCGTCGCTGCGAACCGGAATTGGGCATGCGCTCTTCGCCAATCCCTGGCCGACGAATCCGTGGTCAAGCCGATACAGAGGCGACTCTCGCGCTGTAACGACCACGACCCGCGAGACCGGGTGGCTGTCGGGATCGTTCGTGCTGGTGCGCCGCGAGGCGTTCGAACAGCTCGGCGGCTTTGACACCTCGTTCTTCATGTATTTCGAAGACGTGGACCTTGGCCGCAGGCTGGGCGAGGCAGGCTGGACAAACCTCTACGTCACTGATGCGACGGTCGTGCATCACGGGGCACATTCCACGAAGAGGTCTGCCAAGGCAATGAACCGTGCCCATCACGAGAGCGCCTACCGTTACCTGGCGCACAAGTACTCGGCGTGGTGGCTGTGGCCGCTGCGCGCGGCGCTGCGCGTCGCACTCACCATCCGGGAATGGTCGACGCGGCGTCGCCCGCTCGGCTGATCGGTCCGGACTACTCCCTGCATGGTGCCATCATTGAACGACCCAACCCCTGAAAGAGCTCGGTGACAATGACCAGTGCGCTCGTGTCATACGCGCAGAACGGCGAGGATGTCGTGCTGTCCCGAGCCCTCGGCTCGATCGAGAACGGCTTCTACGTGGAGGTAGGCGCGAACCACCCGACGGACGACTCCGTGTCTCGCACCTTCTACGACCGCGGATGGTCGGGCATCGCCATCGAGCCGAATCCGGAATACGCGCGGATCTACCGGGAGGAGCGGCAACGGGACGTCGTGATCGAGGCCGCGGTGACCGCGTCGGCCGAGCAGCACGTGACCTTCCACATCATCAAGGGAACCGGCCTGTCGACGCTTGTCGACAGGATCAGCGAGAAGCACGCAAGCACCGGCAGGGACGTCATTGATGTGACGGTGCCGACCGCGCGGCTCGACACGCTGCTCGATATGCATCGTCCAGATGGCGACATCCATTTTCTGTTGGTCGACACCGAAGGCGCTGAGGGCGATGTGCTCAACACCATCGATTTGCAGCGGCATAGGCCATGGATTCTCGTCATCGAGGCGACAGAACCTGACTCCACCGTGCAGTCGCACTCGGCCTGGGAGCCAGGAGTGCTCGCGGCCGGCTACGAATTCTGTCTCTTCGACGGCCTATCCCGGTTCTACGTCGCCAGCGAGCACGCGGCGGAGTTGAAAGGCCTGCTGTCGTATCCTGCGTGCGTGCTCGATGGCTACGTCAGGTCTGAGGTTCTCTCTCTGCGCAATGCGCTCGCTGAGACGTCTCATCAGCTTGAACGCACGACTGCCCGGGCTGAGACTGCTCAAGCCCGCGCCAGGCACCTCACGAGTGAGTTGATGGCAACGCGTCAGACCTTCTCGTGGAAGCTGACGGCGCCGCTGCGTCTTGTCAAAGAAATGTTCCGGCGCACCTTTCGCTGAGCTGCCCTTCCGGGCAGGCCGCGGTCAACCGCGCTCGCCGGCGTCGATGCTGCCCCGCACAATGTCGGTCAGTATCTGCTCACCCGGCGTCTGCTCAAAGTCGTAGATCTGATAGGCGCCGCAGTCGACGACCTCTGCGGGTTCACCAAGCCGATCCAGCGCTTGTACCGGCACAAACGGCGATCCGTCGATCAGCACGTACGAGAAGCTCTTGTCGTACGAGGCACGGTTGATCATCCATTCGAACGCGGTCAGGTCGTCGTTCACCTGCAGTATCGTGCCCTCGTGGTCGCCATAGACCTCGAGCGGTCTCGCGGCCCAGAAGCTGGCGACCCCGTTGGCATTGGATCCGTCGAGGAAGACGTCAAGGCAATCGGGATACACGTAGGAATCGCCGCGTACGAAGCTGGCGACGGGCGGGAGACTCAACGCCCCGAGCACGACGATTCCTGCCGCGCAGACGCCGCCGAGAGCCAGGCCCAGGCGATTGAGGCCGCGTCGAAGGCTGGCATCCCAGACGCTGCCGATCATGCGGCGCAACACATACACACCGATCAACACGCAGAGCAGTAGTGGGAAGATGAACACTGGTTCGAGATACCGGGTGGTCGTCGACCCTGTCGCCACATACCCGGCGAACAGCGACACGACGGATGCCGCAACGAACGCGACCACGAACACCTCTGCTGTCGTGATCCTCTTTGCCAGGCGCGGCCGGCTCTGAGCGTAGGCGGCGAAGACGAACACGGCGAAGACGACGACCAAGAGTCCAACGATGAGTACAAACTTGAACGCCCCAGCCGCGCTGCCGAGCAGTTCGACTACGGTGTCCCGCAGGCTTGCCAGGCTAAGCGGAATATTGTTCAGTGCCAAATAACTGGACACGTCACTAGCAAACAGCTGGGGGAATGCTGTGCGGCCTGCCAAACCAGCACCGACGCTTGCCACGTGAATCGCGGCGATCAACCAGAACCCCCGCCAGCTGAGGCGGTTCCAGAGCACAAGAAGCGTGATCGCCATGAGGAGGGGTGCCACGACCTGCAGTATGTAGAGCGGATTGGAAAACGTCGTCAGACCGCCCAGGACGAACACTGCCACGCCGTAAACCGCGGCACGTTTCCGCTCGGTCTGCGTCAGACTGAACGTCTTGGTTGCCCACAGCGTGAGCGCCACCATGGCGAGGCCGACCACGATCACACCGTAGTAGTACGTCGACATCAGATAGAGCGTCGCGATAGCACCACGATTGATCGTCGGTTGCGGCTCCAGCAGGACGAAGGTGACGAACAGCAGCGTGCTGAGCATCGCCACACTGACCTCGACGAACCGGTGACGGGACCGATGTGCGAGCAACCGTGCGTTGATGCGGAGCAGCACGTACAGAACGACCAGGTTGAGCGTCACGTTGATCGCGAGTGCGAGCTCGACTGAGTCGGTGAACAGAGTGCTGACGAAGTAGAACAAACTCTCGGGGAACAAGAAGTTCTGAGACGAGAAGACCCAGTCCTGCGGCTCTCCCCGCTGCAGGCTCTCTTCAACCAGCGGCAGCACCAACGAGTCCGCGTTATAGAAGACCAGCGCATGCCAGGTGGTGGATACGAACCTATTGAGCACGACAATACTGGCGAAGACGACGACAACGATCGGCGCAACCTCGGCGAAAATGGCCATCGGCCAGCCACGCGACGAGCGTCTCACGGCCATATCAGCGGCCACGGAGCATCCGGATCCTCGGAACCAACACGAAATTACGAAGCAAGGTGTTCTTGGGAATCTTCGACTGTCCGTGCGTTCTGTCAAAAAAGACGATGGGCAGCTCCGTCATCGATGTGCATCCGAGTAGTGCCCGATACTTCAGCACAAGGATGAAACCGTAACCGGTCGCGGTAATGGTGTGGGGCTTGATCCGACGAAGCAGCTTCGCTGAATACATGTTGAATCCGCCGGTGTAGTCCGTGATGCGACGACTCAGTACGTTCCGCGCATAAAAGTTGCCCCCTCGGCTGAGGACGCGTCGCTTCAACGACCAGTCCGGAGTGCCGCCGCCGGGGATATAGCGGGACGCGACCACGAGGTCAGTGCCCAACGTGCCCTGGTGAATGAAGCCCGTCAGGTACTTCGGGTTGTGGGAGAGATCAGCGTCCATCTGCAAGAAATAGTCGAAGTCCTCTTGGAGCAGCTGGGTGAAGCCGAAGATGTATGCGGCCCCGAGACCCTCTTTGGCCGGTTTCACCATCACCTTGACGTGGAAGTTCGGCAGTTCGTGGCTCGGGGCGATCCTCTGAATGAGATCGGCCGTCCCGTCTGGCGAGGAATCGTCCAAGTAGATCAGGGTAGTGTCGACATCCGGTATGCCCGTCACGACCTCGGAGATTTGCTGAGTGAGCGCCGAAACGTTGTTCGCTTCGTTATAGGTGGGGACAACGATCGCAAGTCGCATTGTAGGAGAAACCTCGAGACGTGAAACGCATTCTGCAGAACCAGCAAGTCCGATTCTTGTTAGCGGGCTCGTTCAACACCGCCCTGGACTTCCTACTTTTGAACGTGTTGACCCTAGCATTTGGGGTTGCACCGCTGGTTGCGAACACCGTCTCCGTGAGTTTGGGCATCGTCATCTCGTACGCGCTCAACCACTTCTTCGTGTTCCGTTACCCTTACCGGATCAGCATTGGCAAGTTTCTCGAGTTCTTTCTGGTCACAGGCTTTAGCTCGCTCGTCTTGCAGAACACGATAATTTTCCTCTTTGAGCTGCTTTTCGACACCAGCTTCGGCAACTCGCTGCTCTTCCTACCAACGGCGGAGGGCGATCAAGTGTTGGCGTTGAACATCGCCAAGTTCTCGGCCGTGCTCGTCGGGCTGGTGTGGAACTTCACGATGTACAAGTTCGTCGTGTTCCGCAAGCGCAACGAGCCGCGTCGCCTCAAGTGAGACCCGTCAGAGCCCGTCTGCCAGGCGCAGGAGGTACTCCCCATACCCGCTCTTGACCAGCGGGGTTGCGAGGGCGCGCAACTGGTCGTCATCGATCCAGCCCGCCCTGAATGCGACCTCTTCGATGCAACCGATCTTGTATCCCTGCCGGGCTTCGATCACGCGCACGTACTCAGACGCCTGCATCATCGATTCGAATGTTCCGGTGTCGAGCCAAGCCGTTCCCCGATCGAGCACCTGGACACTCAGCGCACCAGCGTCGAGATACCGCTCGTTGACGGTGCTGATCTCCAGTTCACCCCGCGCGCTGGGCGTGATCGACTTCGCGATCTCTACGACCGAGTTGTCGTAGAAATACAACCCGGGAACGGCGAAGTTGCTCTTCGGCGCCGCGGGCTTTTCTTCGATCGACACCGCAGTGAAATCGCTATCGAACTCGACGACGCCGTATGCCGTCGGGTCGCTTACCGCATAGGCGAAGATGAGAGCGCCTTCGATGTTCTGCACGCTGCGCAGGGACGTCCCCAAGCCGCTGCCGTGGAAGATGTTGTCGCCGAGCACGAGTGCGACGCTCTCGTCGCCGATGAACTCCTCGCCGATGATGAACGCCTGGGCCAGTCCGTCTGGTGAGGGTTGCACGGCGTATTCGAGACGGATGCCGAGGCGGCTTCCGTCGCCGAGCAGCGCTTTGAACTGCTCGTTGTACTCGGGCGTCGTAATAATCAGGATCTCGTTGATGCCCGCCATCATCAGCGTCGACAGCGGGTAGTAGATCATCGGCTTGTCGTAAATCGGCATCAGCTGCTTCGAGATGCCTTGAGTGATCGGCCACAGCCGGCTGCCGGATCCTCCAGCCAAAACGATTCCGCGCATCGGCTCAGCCCTCCACCTTGCTCATCGAGTCGTAATAGTCGCGAGTCGCCTCCCAGGTGGGTAGCAGCCCAGCGGCGACCGATTCTGAGAGCCCCGGGGCTTGGGTGTCCTTCTCGGACAGCAACAATTCGCCGGCATCCGCGGGAAAGACCAAGCCGACTTCGGGGTCGAGCGGATTGATCGCATGTTCGGTGCCGGGGTTGTACACGTCGCTCACCAGGTAGGTGACCGTCGCGTCATCGGTGAGCGCGACGAACGCATGCCCGAGACCCTCAGACAGGTAAACCGCGCGTCGGTCCTGATGGTCAAGGAGCACCGAATCCCACTGGCCGAACGTCGGCGAACCGACCCGGATATCGACGACAAAGTCGAGCACAGCACCGTGGGCGACAGTCACGTATTTGGCTTGACCTGGTGGCACATCGACGAAGTGGATGCCCCGCACCACACCGCGCTTCGAGACAGACGTGTTGGCTTGGCGGAGGTCCAGCGGCCGGCCGACCGTGTCACCAAGCTTGTCGAAGCGGTACCACTCAAGGAATGTGCCGCGATCATCGCCGAACTGCTGAGGTGTAATGACGTAAGCGTCGGGAATGGAGAGTTCGCGGATCTGCACTCAGCGAGCCTACCAATGCTCGCCTCGGTAGGATCGATGGGTCACTCTCGATGGAAAGAAGTTCATGAAGATTCTTGTCACCGGCGGGGCCGGGTTCATCGGCTCTAACTTCGTGCACTACCTGATCGCGAACAGCGACCACACCGTTACCGTGCTCGACAAGTTGACCTACGCGGGCAACCTCGCGTCGCTCGATGGGTTGCCTGCTGCTCGTTTCAGCTTCGTCAAAGGAGACATCGGCGACGCGGAGCTGGTGGACGACCTATTCGGGTCACACGATGCCGTCGTGCACTATGCGGCCGAGAGCCACAACGACAACTCACTCGCCGACGCTCGCCCGTTCCTCGACACGAACATCGTCGGCACCTACACCCTGCTCGAAGCGGCCCGCAAGCACGACATCCGTTTTCACCACATCTCGACCGATGAAGTGTACGGCGACCTTGAGCTCGACGACCCCGCTCGGTTCACTGAGGACACTCCATACAATCCGTCGAGCCCGTACTCGTCCACAAAGGCCGGCAGCGACCTGCTCGTGCGGGCCTGGGTGCGCTCGTTCGGGGTGCGGGCAACGATTTCCAACTGCTCGAACAACTACGGCGCATATCAGCACGTCGAAAAGTTCATTCCGCGCCAAATCACGAATGTATTGCGCGGCGAGCGACCCAAGCTCTATGGCAAGGGCGAGAACGTCCGTGACTGGATTCATGCGAACGACCATTCGTCTGCGGTACTCACAATCCTTGAGCGGGGCGCGATCGGCGACACGTACCTGATCGGCGCCGATGGCGAGAAGAACAACAAGGAGGTCGTCGAGCTGATCCTGACCCAGCTCGGGCAGGCGGCCGATGCCTATGATCACGTCGTCGACCGGCCGGGTCACGACCTGCGTTACGCCATCGACTCCACCAAGCTCCGCACCGAGCTCGGATGGGAACCAAAATTCTCGGACTTCGAAGCTGGCCTCGCCGACACCATTGCGTGGTACCGGGACAATGAGGCTTGGTGGGCGCCACAGAAGGACGAAACCGAGGCCCGGTACAAGGACCAAGGGCAGTGACGAGAATCATCATCACCGGGGCGAACGGCATGCTCGGCCGTGACCTCCAAGCCGTATTCGCCGGTCGTGACGTCACCGCGTTCAGCCGCGCCGACCTCGACATCACCGACCGGGATTCGGTGATCGACGCGGTCGCTGGACACGACGTGGTTATCAATGCCGCGGCGTACACCAATGTCGACGACGCCGAGACCAATGAGGAAGCCGCGCTCGCCACGAACGCTCTGGGAGCCGAAAATCTCGCGGTGGCGGCCGCCCTCAGTGGGGCACGCCTCGTGCAGATCTCGACCGATTACGTGTTCGACGGAACAGCGAACGAACCGTATGACGAAGATACGAATCTTCGCCCCGTGAGCGCGTACGGACGAACCAAGGCAGAGGGCGAGCGCCGCACGCGGGCGGCCCATCCCGACGGCTCGTACATTGTGCGCACGGCGTGGCTTTACGGTGCCCACGGCCCCAACTTCGCCAGAACCATGCTGCGACTCGCCGAGACCCACGCGAGCGTCAGCGTTGTCACTGACCAGGTCGGACAGCCGACGTGGTCGATGGACTTAGCAGGACAGATCCTGCGGCTGGTCGATTCCGCTGCCCCGGCGGGGATCTACCACGGCACAAACAGCGGCCAGGCCAGCTGGTTCGACTTTGCGCGAGCTGTGTTCGAAACGGCCGGGCTTGATCCGGAACGTGTAGGTCCGACAGACAGCGCCGCCTTCGTGCGCCCCGCCCCGCGTCCGGCGTATTCCGTGCTCGGCCACAACGGCTGGGCTCGCGCTGGGCTTGCGCCGATGCGGCCCTGGCGGGACGCCCTCGAGGAGGCGGCAGCGACCGGAGCCTTCGGATGACCTCGGCCAACACGCTGCGTGTCATCATCGATCAGATGGTTGCTCCCGTACCCGGTGGCATCGGTCGGTACACCGAGGAACTCACCCGCGAGCTCATCAGAACGGCGCCCGCCGGATGGTCCGTTGAGGGAGTGGTGTCGGCATCACCCGAAACGGCCTACGCCGAGATCGCGGAGAAACTCCCGGGTCTATCGGGCCTGTTCAAGAGCGCCCTCGCCCGGCGGGAGCTCTCGCTGTCGTGGCAGGCGGGGCTCACCCGGTTGCCGGGCAAGGGCATGGTGCACGCCACCAGCCTGCTTGCGCCGATGTACCGGCACAACCGGCTGTACGAACCCGGGCATCAGATCGCGGTAACGATCCACGACGCCGTGCCGTGGACTCACCCGGAGACCCTCACCCGGCACGGGGTGTCCTGGCACCGGGCCATGGCCAAGCGCGCGCAGAAGTACGCAGACGCGGTGGTCGTACCCTCACACGCGGTGGCTGACCAGCTCGCCGACTTCATCGACTTTGGCGACCGTGTGCGAGTGATCGGGGGCGCCGTGAGCTCACAGCTCACGCTGCCAGCCGACCCTGCAGGCCGCGCGAGCGAGCTCGATCTTCCCGACGAGTACGTCCTGAGCGTCGGCACGCTGGAGCCTCGCAAGGGGGTCGAATCCCTGATTCAGGCGATGGCCGACCCGGCTCTTGACCACATTCCACTCCTGATCGTCGGGCCTGGGGGTTGGGGCGACGTGGATGTCTCGCAGGTTGCTGCCGACGCAGGGCTCGCCGAGGGACGAGTTCGCACACTCGGCTACCTCAGCGATACCGACCTGGCGCTCGCGCTTGACCGGGCGACGGTGTTCGTGCTGCCGAGCATGAGCGAGGGCTTCGGCCTGCCCGTGCTCGAGGCGATGCACTTCGGCACGCCCGTTGTCCATTCCGATTCGCCAGCACTGGTAGAAACGGCAGGCGGCGCGGGAATAAGCGTTCCGCTCGCCGACCTGTCGGGCTACCCAGAGAGACTGGCGCACGCCATCGCCTCGGTGATCGGCGACACTAGCAAGAGTTCCCGGCTGAGCGTGCTGGGCAAGGACCGTGCGCGGGCCTTCAGCTGGCGGGATTCCGCCGAGAAGGTGTGGCAGCTTCACGCCGACCTGTGACGGCCTCGTCGAGTCAGATCACGCCTGAGGGCAGAGCGGGCACCACGACGTGGCAACTCCGGCACCGTCGCGCGTTTCATGGGAGACCATGACGATCCCGTGAGACGTGCATGTCGATACTGCGCTAACCATGATTTCCACAGTACCCGGTACCCGTGGGATAGTTGACGCTGGCCGTGATCCGGTCGTTACCAAACACAGACGCTTCAGCTGAGAGACATCTAAACGCATGACCACAACCTCCACGACCCTCGTCGCGTTCGACCTGGACGACACTCTGGCCCCGTCGAAGTCCCCGCTGCCGACCGCGGTGGCCGAGCTGCTGGTCGAGTTGCTGGATGTCGCGGAAGTGTGTGTCATCTCCGGTGGCCAGTTCGGCCAGTTCAAGGCCCAGGTGATCGACGCTCTCGGCGCCGCGAGCGATGATGCCCTCGGCCGGCTGCACCTGATGCCCACCTGCGGCACCCAGTACTACCGGTTCGAGGACGGCGACTGGAACCAGCTGTATGCGCAGAACCTCACTGAGGACGAGAAAGCCCGCGCTCTCGCCGCGGTCGAGGGCAAGGCGCGTGAGCTCGGCTACTGGGAGATCGAGACCTGGGGCCCGATTCTTGAGGACCGCGGATCGCAGATCACCTTCTCGGCGCTCGGCCAGGCCGCCCCGGTCGCGGCAAAGACCGCGTGGGACCCGAGCGGTGTGAAGAAGAACACCCTGCGCGAGGCCGTTGCCGCGCTGCTGCCCGACCTCGAGGTGCGATCGGGCGGATCGACATCGGTCGACATCACGCGCAAGGGCATCGACAAGGCGTACGGCATGACCAAGCTCGCCGACATGACTGGCATCGCACTCGACGAGATGCTGTTCGTTGGGGACCGCCTTGACGAGAACGGCAATGACTACCCGGTGAAGGCGCTTGGAGTTCCCTGCTATGCGGTCACCGGCTGGGAAGACACCGTCACGTTCCTGAAAGAACTCATTCCCACCCTCGCTGCACGGGTCGCCTAACGGCCACCGGCCGCTTCATGGGGTCAGCATGGGTTGGACATGTAACTGCCTCCCGTGACCCTTTGAAGCACACCATCCACGGCGTATCCGAACACTCCCCACGGGTTGTCCTCGACGGATTCTTCGCCTTCCTCAAACCCGAACCACTCCCGCTGGTCACCGGCTAAGTACGGATCGCGCAGATCGGTGCTCGGTTCACCGACGGAGTAGCCGGTGCTGGACTCGATCGTCACTCCACCAACGGACTCAGCGGTCGCGTTAACCAGGAACGTGATTCCGGGCGGCAACATCCACATGTCGGGTCCGTGCTCCAGCCGGAAAGCACCATCCTCCCAGGAAGCGATGGATCGGACCTGCTCGCAGTGCTGCTCGCCGGGGTCCTCGACCGTGGTTGGGATCTCTGCGAAGACCTCGCTCAGCACATCGATTGCGGCGGTTGCCGGTGCAGAGAACGGCACGTCATGCAGCACCGTGCCGTCGGCGGTAACCACCGTGAACTGCTCTGCCCCGATGACAACCTTCGCGGCCGTCGCGGCTGGAGCCTCCGTCGGCGTCGGTGTGGGGGTGGTCGTCCGCGTTGGCGTCCCTTCGCTCGCAGAGCCCGGGTCGGAGACAGCCGGGTCTGGCGTCGCGCAGCCCGCTATGGACAACACGCCCACCAGTAACGCAAAAGCGATTGCCGAGCGCGAGTGCTTGATGAGTGTCATACCCGCACTGTACTAATGAGACATACTCGGCCGATACTACGTTTTCGTAACACCACCCTGGTGACGGAGTCAGCTCGCGGGCTCCGCCGGACTAGTGGCGTCTGCGACCATCTGGTGAATGTGTGCGTAGTCCGGGTGGATGTGGTCGATCTGCGGCGGCACGAGTTCGAGGTCAGTGATCGGCTGCGCCTGCGTCTTGCCTGCGAGGTCGGTGAAGCGACCGAGCATCCCTTGTGGAACATCGGTGCGCACCACTTGCGCGCCGGCCTCGGCGATCGCCTGGAACTTCGTCAGTACGTTTGTCGGTTCGAACTGGGTCATGATGGCCTGCTGGATCTGCCGCTGGCGTTCCATCCGGACGAAGTCCGTGGTGTCATAGCGGGTCCGCACGTACCAGAGCGCCATTGCTCCATCCATCGTTCGGGTGCCCGCCTCTATCGCGCCGACCGGCTCCCTGCCGTTGATGCCGAGTACGACACGTTCCGGCACCTCGACCGTGACACCGCCCAGGGCGTTGATCAGGTCGGCGAAGCCCTGCATGTCGATCAGCACGTAGTACTGCATGGTGAGCCCGGTTACGCCTTCGACCGCATCACGCATGGCCTCGATGCCCGGCGTGCTGCCCTGGCTGGCGGCATCCGGATACAACTCCGGATGCTCCTCACCGTAGGTGTAGAGATAGCTGATCAGGCATTCGTCGCCGCAGTCATAGCCATTCGGGTACTCCTGCAGCAGCGGAGAGTCGGCGCTGAACGGCACCCGGTACAGGTTGCGCGGGATGCCGATCATGGTGGCAGCGCCGGTTTCGGCGTCGATGCTGACCGCGGTGATGCTGTCCGGGCGAAGGCCCATGCGGTCGGGACCGGCGTCACCGCCGAGCAGCATGATGTTGTAGCGGCCGTCGATGGGCTCGGCGACGTTGCCGCCGCCGAAGATCGACTCGATGGTGCCGCGACCCACTCCGGTCAGGTACGCGCCGTACGCCGCGGTGCCGGCCGTGGCCACCAGGGCGATGACGGTGAGCCCGGCGACCAAGGGTCTGGCGGTCGGTTTGGCGCGGATCAGTCGCACCAACCGCAGCGTGTCGATGGTCAGGATGACCCAGAGCACGGCGTAGAACGCCAGCCCGAACTGCACGATCCACAGCATCCAGAAGTTGGTCATCAGGGTGATCGTGAACTCACGCGCGGTGAACCAGAGCACGGCGAGCACCACGATCGCCGCCCACAGCACGAGGGTGGCGCCGAGGCCGAACCGGCCGAGCTTGCGGTTGCCAGCGAGTACCTGAGCGGATCCGGGGATCAGCACGTTCAGCACGACGAGCCACCAGGCCCGTTTGGTCATGACCTCGGGCGAGGTGCTGTCGGGGTTTCGGACTGGTGTGCTCACAGGCTGTTCTTGAGTGCGGCGTTCTTCTCTTCGACGAGGTCCTTAAGGCTCTCGGCGTAGTCGGACAGGCGGCGGGACAGGTCGGGGTCGGATGTCGCTAGCATCCGCACCGCGAGCAGGCCGGCGTTGCGCGCTCCGCCGATCGACACGGTGGCCACCGGCACTCCGGCCGGCATCTGCACGATGGAGAGCAGCGAATCGAGGCCGTCAAGCTTCGACAGCGGCACCGGAACCCCGATCACCGGAAGCGTCGTGACCGACGCGAGCATGCCGGGCAGGTGCGCGGCCCCTCCGGCGCCGGCGATGATGGCACGCAGGCCGCGGCCCGCGGCATCCGTTCCGAACGCGATCATCTTCTGCGGCGTGCGGTGCGCCGAAACCACCTCGACCTCGTGCGGGATGCCGAATTCGGTGAGGGCGGCGGCGGCATCCTTCATGACTGGCCAGTCAGAGTCGGAGCCCATGACGATGGCGACGAGTGGTTGAGGCACGTCGCCCATAGTAAGGCCGCTCACTGAAAGTGAGACGCGGCGGCACGCGCACGATACGCCACCTCGTCAATCTCGTCGCCGGTGACGGTGATGTGACCGACCTTGCGGCCCGGTCGCGGGTCCTTGCCGTAGTTGTGGATCTTCGCGCTCGGCTGGGCCGCCATCGCGGCCGGGTAGCGGTCGCTGAGGGTGCCCTCGGCCGGTCCGCCGAGGATGTTGATCATCACGCTTGCCGGCGCGGTGGCTGCGGTGGAACCGAGCGGCAGGTCGAGCACCGCGCGCAGGTGCTGCTCGAACTGGCTGGTGACGGAGCCCTCGATCGAGAAGTGCCCGCTGTTGTGCGGGCGCATGGCCAGTTCGTTCACCAGCAGTCGGCCGTCGGTGGTTTCGAACAGTTCCACGGCGAGCACGCCGGTGACGCCCAGGCCCTCGGCGATGCGCTGGCCGATGTTTTCGGCCAGCGGGGTGGCGATGGAGGTCTCGGCCGGGGCGATCACCTCGGCGCAGACGCCATCCTGCTGCACTGTCTCGACCACCGGCCAAGTGGCGATCTCGCCGTTCGGGCGCCGGGCGACGAGCTGGGCCAGCTCTCGGCGGAAGTCGACGAGCTCCTCGACCAGCAGCGCTCCCCCGCGTCCGTCCTCGGCCAGGGTGCGGAACCAGTCCTCCGCCTCGTCGGCCGACCGCACTACCCGAACTCCCTTGCCGTCGTAGCCGCCGCGGGCGGTTTTCACCACGGCTGCCCCACCGTTGTCGGCGAGGAACTGCTCAAGCTCGGCCTCGGTCTCCACGCGCGCCCACACGGGAACGGGCAGGCCGAGTTCGCTGAGCTTCGCGCGCATGTCGAGCTTGTCCTGCGCGTAGCGCAGAGCATCCGGGCCGGGGTGCACTTGGTAGCCGCGGTCGACCAGGGCGTGCAGGATCGCCTGCGGCACGTGTTCATGGTCGAAGGTGATCGCGTCGAGCCCCTCGGCGAACGCGAGCACGGTTGCCTCGTCGCGGTAATCGCCGACTGCGGTTGCGCCGAGTCCGGCCGACATTCCGTCGGCCTCGGCGAGCACACGGATGTCGAGGCCGAGGTTGATGGCTGCGGGGATCATCATGCGGGCGAGCTGCCCGCCCCCGATTACGCCGACTTTCAGGGTCATGACACTCCCGGTAATTTGACTGCGGTACGTACCTATCTTTCCTTATCCGATAGGCAGTCAGAGATCCGCGTGAGTTAGCTGACCGCGACCGGCGCGTGCTGCGGTCGGCCGAGTGCGCGGTAGAGCCAGCCGGCTTCCCGCCAAGCGACGGGATTCAGGCAGTTGCGACCGTCGACGATCGCGCGCACGTTCACCGACTCTGCGAGCTCTGCCGGGTCGAGCGTCTTGTAGTCGCGCCATTCCGTCAGCAGCACCACGGCGTCCGCATCCCGTGCCGCCTCCGCGGCGGTGGCGACGTAGGTCAATTCCGGGTTGCGGCGACGGGCGGTCTCGATCGCCTGCGGGTCGGTCGCGGTGACGATGGCGCCCTCCGCGACCAGGCGAGTGGCGACATCCAGCGCCGGCGAGTCACGCACATCGTCGGAGTCTGGCTTGAAGGCAAGGCCGAGCACGGCGATGCGCTTGCCCTCAAGGTCTCCCCCGACCACCTCGCGGGTGAGGTCGACCATGCGGCTGCGCCGGCGCAGGTTGATCGCGTCGACCTCGCTGAGGAAGCTGAGCGCCTGGTCGACGCCGAGTTCCTCGGCACGGGCCATGAAGCCACGGATGTCCTTCGGCAGGCATCCACCGCCGAAACCGAGGCCCGCGTTCAGGAACTTGCGACCGATGCGGTCGTCGAGCCCGATCGCGTCGGCGAGCTGGGTGACGTCGGCGCCGGTCACCTCGGCGATCTCGGACATCGCATTGATGAACGAGATCTTGGTGGCGAGGAACGCGTTGGCCGACACCTTGACGAGTTCTGCGGTGGCGTAGTCGGTGACGATGCGCGGGGTGTTCGCGGCGATCGCGGTGGCATAGATCTCGTCGAGGGTGGCGACGGCATCGCTGTCTCCGCCGGGGCGCACCCCGTAAACGAGACGGTCGGGCGTTAGCGTGTCTTTGATCGCAAAGCCCTCGCGCAGGAACTCGGGGTTCCAGGCGAGCCGGGCGCCGGTGGTCTCCACCCGCTCGGCGAGCCGGGCAGCCGTGCCGACCGGCACGGTGGACTTGCCCACCACCAGGTCGCCGGGCTTCAGATGCTCGAGCAGGGACTCGATGGCGGCATCGACGAAGCGCAGATCGGCGGCATTGCTGCCCTGCTGCTGCGGCGTGCCCACGGCGACGAAATGCACCGTTGCCGTGTTCAGGTCGGCCATCTTGGTGGTGAAACGCAGGCTGTCACCGGCTTCGAGCAGCAGCTCAGGCAGGTCGGGCTCGAAGAAGGGCGCCTGCCCGGCCGACAGGCTTGCCACCTTGTCGGCATCCACGTCTACTCCGACGACGTCGTGACCCAGTTTGGCCATGCTGGCCGCATGAACTGCGCCGAGGTATCCGCATCCGATCACAGAGATTTTCACCTTTGCACCCTACCCGTCTCAGGTAAGCGGTTGTGCCCCATCACACGTCGGCGATTTCTGCCAGCGGCGGTTACGAGGAACCCCACACCGCGGTCTGGTCATGCGGGCGCGACCGTTCCTGCTGGCGCCGGGCCGCGATCGGGTTCTGGCTGCGTTCCATCAGGTCATGCAGCGCCGCCTGCACCAGATCGGCGGACGGCACGTCCTTCAACACCACCGGATTCTCCAGTCCGGTGTTGATGCGCACGTTGCCGCTGCCGAAGAGCACCTGCAGGCCGTTCTTGCGAACAGTCACGTCATAGCCCCGGCTATGCAGCAGCTCCTGCCGTTCACGCACGAAGAATCCGCTGCGCAGCACGATTCGGCGTGTGGTGATGGTGTAGTTGCGCCCCAGCCAGGCGAGCAGTGGCAGCATCCACAGCGTCACCGCGACCAGCACTCCCGCGACGAGCACCGCGATGTTCTGCCAGTCCTCCGCGAACTTTCCGGTGAAGTACGTGGTGGCACCGACCGTCGCGATCAGCACGATCGAGGGCCAGAACATGGCCCTGGCGTGCGGTCGCAGCCGAGCTACGACGACCTCGGGAGCCGGCGCCGACGGCGCGGAGTACTGCTCAGAGGACATTCCTCATTCATACCTCAGATGCGTGACGTCGCCGGCGGCGACAGCCTGAACGTGACCATCCTGTTCTTGAACCAGCAGCCTGCCGGACTCGTCGATGCCGGTGGCGACGCCGATCAGCACCTCGTCACCTGGGAGCTGGACCCGCACCTGCAGACCGAGCGTGGTGCACGCCTCGATCAGGGCGCTGCGGATGCCGCTGGCCTCAGCATCTCCGCCGGCAGCGGTGAACGCGCGGTACAGCCGCTGCAATTCGCTCAGGTAACCGGCCAGGGCGGTGTCGGGGTCCGCGCTGCCGCTTCCGTGGGTGTGTAGCCCGACCGAGGTGGCCACCGGCGTGGGCAGCTGATCGGCGGGAATGGCCAGGTTCAGCCCGGCGCCGACGATCACGGCATCCGATGACCCATTGAGCTCGGCGAGGATGCCGCTGACCTTGAGGCCGTCGATCTGCACGTCGTTCGGCCACTTCAGGCCGACCCGCGCGTCCGGCAGCAGCTGCTGCACGGTGCGCGCCATGGCGAGCCCGGCGATCAGCGGCAGCCAGCCGAGATGCTCCGGGCTGAGTCCGGGCCGCAGCAGCACGGACACGGCGAGGGTCTGCCCGGGCGGGGCCACCCAAACGCGGCCGAGGCGTCCGCGTCCGGCGGTCTGGTTGTCGGTGACCGCGATGCTGAAGTCCGCAGCATCCGGCGCTGCCCGCAGTTCATCGTTCGTCGACCCGGTCGACTCGAAAACGGTGAGGTCGGGGTAAGCCTCGAGGCTGCGCGGCACATGCATGGGTCAAGGGTAGGACGAGTTGGGACGAAGATCGCGCGCGAACGCGGCCGCACGGCGACGAACCCGGGCTGCGGGTCCGACCGGCGCGGGTTTGGCAGAATGGCCGGGTGACCGAATCCCCGCGTGGCCCTGCTGCGCCGCGCGTGCTCGTGATCACCCCGACGTACAACGAGAAGGACAATCTCGTGCGCGTGCTGGGCCGGTTGTTCGCGGCGCAGCTGACCGTGGACGTGCTCGTTGTCGACGACAACAGCCCGGACGGCACCGGGCTGATCGCCGATTCGCTCGCGGCATCCGATGCCCGTGTGCATGTGCTGCACCGTGGCGGCAAGCACGGGTTGGGCGCGGCATATTTGGCCGGATTCCGCTGGGGCCTCGATCGGAGATACGACGTGCTGGTCGAGATGGATGCCGATGGCTCGCATCCACCCGATGCGCTGTCCCCGATGCTCCCGGCAGTGCACAACGGAGCCGGCCTCGCGATCGGTTCGCGTTGGGTTCCGGGCGGGCGGGTCGAGGACTGGTCGAAGCGTCGGGAGCTGCTCAGCCGCGCCGGCAACGCCTATGCGCGGCTCGCGCTGGGTATTCCGGTGCACGACGCAACCGCCGGCTTCCGCGCCTACCGGGGGCCGCTGCCCGCCGCGTTGCCGCTCGGCAACGTGAACTCGCGCGGATACTGCTTCCAGGTGGACATGGCGCTGCGCGTTCTGGACGCCGGAGAGCGCGTGACGGAGACGCCGATCGCCTTCCGGGAGCGGCAGGCCGGCGAGTCAAAGATGAGCTCGTCAATCGTGCTCGAGGCGATGCTCCGGGTGACGTGGTGGGGACTGCGCAGGCGCTTCAGCTGCAGGCGTGGCTAGCCTCCCGACGGGCCGCTCGCGCGCCGCTTTAACGCGTTTCAGACCGCGGTACACCGGCAACGCCACCGTGCCGACCGCCAGGGCGACGTGGCCGCCCAGGCTGCGGTCGAAGCGGCCGAGCGCCCGTTTGCGCCGCCAGGCCGAGCCGAGCGCTCCACCCAGGATCGGCCGCCCCGGGCGGGCACCGAGGCTGCCGGCATCCCGTTTCGTCGCCAACAGGTCGAGCTGGTCGAGCCAGTCGTCGTGCTCTGCGCCGTGGAAGTAGTTGTCGCCTAGCCATTTCGGGTCCACCGAGTGGAACCGGCCGCAGGCCAGGTCGTCAAGCGAACCGAGCAGATTGCTGGCGACGAAGATCTCATTGATCTGCTCGGGTCCGACCCCGAAGTCGTCAATCGCGAGCACCGGAAGGCCACGAGCCAACGCCTCGAGGGCCGCCGTCGAGCTCACCGTCACCAGCGCCCCCGCCGTGTCCAGCGCGCGCACCATCGGCCCATGGTCAAGCACCAGGTTCGCCGGCGGGGTGCGGTGCGCGGTGAGCAGTTGGTCGTAGGCGTCGCGCTCCACGTGCGTCTGCTGTTCCCCCGCTCTGGCACGCAGCTTCACCACGACCCGTCGCTCCGGGTACCGCCGGGCCAGACTGATAAGGGTGTCGAGCACCCGCTGTCGATCCCGCCGCTCGGCGGGCACCAGGGCCTGCGCGGCGAACACCACGTCCGTCGCATCCGCTGCCGACACCGCGGGCGCCAGGAACGGCAGCGTCAGCAGTCCGAACCGCATCGGAATGCGCTGGATTTCGGCCAGCTCACTGAACTCGCGGCGTTCCCGCCGACTGTGCACCAGGAACAGGTCGGCCTGCGCCCGATGCACCACCGCCCGCTTGCGCACCGGAATGCCGATCCCCGGCAGCCCACTGATCAGCAGCGGGCGGGGGCTAGGCAGGTCGTGCGCCGCAGACAGCACGATCTCAGCCACCGAGCCCAACGCCGACGCGACCACCACATCAGGCTGCCAGCCCGCCAGCTCGCGCCGCAGCTGGTGGAACGGCACCGTCGCGACATCCGCCGTGTCGATGCCGGTTCCGGTCAGCGCCGTTCTCAGCTGTTCGGCGCTCGGCGCCAGCGGCGTTTCGAGCACGAGCAGCCGCTTCTGCCAGCCGGAGGGCATCGCCGCCAGCAGCGACGCCCCCCATTTCGCATACGAGTCGGTATCGACTACCGCGACCGCCCTCACGCCAGAACGCGACGCAGCTTCGCCTGCGGGGCAAGCTCTCCCGGGAACACGCGCTTGACGCCGTCGCCCATGGCGCGTTCGATGACGCGGATGTCGCGGACCAAGTTCTCGAAACCGTGCGGCTCAAGCGACGCGGCGTGGTCGGAGCCCCACATCGCCCGGTCGAGGGTGATGTGGCGTTCCACGACGGTGGCACCGAGCGCGACGGCGGCCAGCGAGATCTGCAGGCCGGTCTCGTGACCGGAGTAGCCGATCGGCACACCAGGGTAGCGCTGCTGCAGCGTCGGGATCATGCGCAGGTTCGCCTCTTCCGGCGGCAGCGGGTAGGTGGAGGTGGCGTGCAGCACCACCAGTCCGTGGGTGCCGAGCAGGTCGACAGCGGTCTCCACCTGCTCGAACGTGGACATGCCGGTCGACAGGATCACCGGCTTGCCGGTGGCGGCGATCCGGGCAAGCAGGCCGGTGTCGGTGATCGACGCGGACGCGATCTTGTATGCGACAACGCCGAGGTCCTCGAGGAAGTCGACGGACGGCTCGTCCCACGGCGACGCGAACCAGTCGAGGCCGCGCATGGTGGCGTAGTCACCGATCTCGATGTACTGCTCGCGCTCGAACTCGACCCGGTAGCGGTACTGCAGGTAGCTCATGGTGCCCCACGGCGTCTCGCGCGGGGTGAGCTTCATGTGCTCTGGCGTGGAGATGTCGGGGGTGCGTTTCTGGAACTTGACCGCCTGGGCGCCGGCATCCGCGGCTACATCGATCAGGCGCTTGGCGTTCTCGACGTCACCGTTGTGGTTGAGGCCGATCTCGCCGATCACGTAGACCGGCTCGCCTGCGGCAATGGTGTTGTCTCCGATGCGGACCTTCATCTGTTCCATCTTTCTGCAAGGGTCTCGGCGAGCGCGAACTGCTCGGCCGTGTCGATTTCGAGTGCGTCACCGTCTGCGGTGATCGCGATGCCGATCCGCCCGAAGAATCGGAAGCGTGCCTCGGCGAATCCGGCGGCGCGCATCACGTAGAACGCGCCGGTCTCCTGGTAGTGCGGTTCGCGGTCTTGTCGACGCGGCCGCACGGCGGCATCGTGGTTGACCGCGGCGGCGCCGTCTGGGGTGTTCCGCCAGAGGAAGGCATGGGTGGGCACCGCCGAGAACACGACATCCGCGGCGCCGGCGCGCACCCGGCCGACCGCGGCATCCAGCGCGGCCGGGTCGATGAACGGCGACGTGGCCTGGATGAAGACGAGGATGTCGGGGCTCACGCCATCGGCGGCGAGCGACTGCAATGCGTGCAGGAGGGCGTCTTCGGAGCTCGATTCGTCGCGAGCGAGCTCGGCCGGGCGGTCGATTACGCGCGCTCCGGCGAGCGCGGATACCGCGGCGATCTCGGCGTCGTCGGTTGAGACGTAGACGGCGTCGATCTGGTCCGCGGCGAGCGCAGCATCCACGGCGCGGGCGATCAGCGGGCGGCCGCCGACCTCGCGCACGTTCTTGCGCGGAACACCCTTGGATCCGCCGCGCGCCGGGATCACGGCGATCACGGTCATCGGACTACTCCTACGGCGCGGCGATCCCGCTGCTCCCGCTGGTCGAGCCTGTCGAGACCCGGCACATCCACCAGCCGCACGGTGCTGCCGGTTCCCTCGAGCACACGCTGCAGGGTGTCCACGGCGCTGGATGGCAGGCTCACCACGTCCAGCGGCTCGCTGGTGCCGGCGAGCGCCAGTTCCACCGGGATGCCGGTGAGCTGCACGGCCACGCCGCCGATCGCGGAGACGCGGCGAAGGTCCTCCGGCCGCTCGCGACGGTGCGGCAGATAAATCACCGGCCCGTCCTGCGCCTGATCGGCCACCCAGCGGCTGTGGTCATCGGCGGACATCAGCCCGTCGACCACCCGCGCCGTTCCGAGCAGGATGCGGCCGGTCGGCACCCGAACGCCGGGCGCGGTGGAGCGCGACCAGTCGAACAGGTTGGTGCGCACCTCGCCGGAGCGTCGGAACGCACGCAGTTCGGGCCTCGACGACCCGTAATAGCTGAACAGGGTGGGGCGTGCGCGGCGGAGCGCGGACTTGGCCACGCGGCCGAGCACCCGCATCCGAAGTGCTTCTGGTTTCGACGGGCGCTGCAACGGCAGCGATCCCGCGACCGCGGTCGCCAGGTGCAACGTCATCGTGCCGTCATCCAGCAGCACCACCCCGGCGGGCCAGAGCCGGGCGAGCGCGAGGCGCGCCTGCCCGGACAGGGCATCGCCGAGCACCCAGGTGCGGTGCCGTCGGAGCAGGTCCCACGGGATGCCGGCCACCGGGTCACCTATGGCCACACCGGCCGGCAGCCCCCGACGGCGCAGTTCCTCGGCCGTGGAGTGCATCTGCGGGCCGGAGTCGCGCGGCACGACGTGCACCGGCTCGCCGCTTGCGGCCGCGAATTCGACCGCGTTCAGCAGTTGCAGGGGAGACTCCACCCAGGCAAGGCTGACAGCGCGTTCGGGCATGATGGGCAACCCTAGAAAACCCAAGAGTCCAGCTCGGTGGCGTCATGGTGAACGGCAGGCAACGTTTTCGTGCACATCGTGTTCAGCACAGTCGCGGGGCGCGACAACGCTTCCGGCCGATCTTGTGGCGTTGCCACAACGGCATTGCCCTTCCCGTGGTAGGTAGAGTGAAGCGCGTGACCGCAGCAGACAGTACCCCGGCTCCCGACCTCTACACGACCGCTGGCAAGCTCGCCGACCTCAAGGAGCGCTACCACGAGGCCGTGACCGCGAGCGGGGAAGCCGCCATCGCGAAGCAGCACGCCAAGGGCAAGAAAACCGCCCGCGAGCGCATCGAAGCGCTGCTTGACCACGGCTCCTTCGTGGAACTGGACGAGTTCGTGCGGCACCGCACCCACGCCTTCGGCATGGAGAAGAAGCGTCCATACGGCGACGCGGTCGTCACCGGAACCGGCACCATCCACGGCCGGCAGGTGGCGGTCTACTCGCAGGACTTCACCATCTTCGGCGGATCGCTCGGCGAGGTCGCCGGCGAGAAGATCATCAAGGTCATGGACCTGGCGCTGAAGACCGGGGTGCCGATCATCGGCATCCTCGATTCCGGCGGAGCCCGCATCCAGGAGGGCGTCGTCGCGCTGGGCAAGTACGGCGAGATCTTCCGACGCAACACCCAGGCCTCCGGCGTCATCCCTCAGATCTCGATCATCTGCGGTCCCGCCGCCGGCGGCGCGGTGTACTCCCCCGCCCTCACCGACTTCGTGATCATGGTCGACAAGACCAGCCAGATGTTCGTCACCGGCCCCGACGTGATCAAGACCGTCACCGGTGAGGATGTCGGTATGGAGGAGCTCGGCGGAGCACTCACCCACAACAAGATCTCCGGGGTCTCGCACTACCTCGCCAGCGACGAGGACGACGCGCTCGACTACGCGCGCACCCTGCTCGGCTACCTGCCGGACAACAACCTGGCCGAGCTGCCGGTGTATGAGAGCGACGCGGAACTCGAGGTCACCGACTCCGACCGCAAGCTGAACACGGTGATCCCCGACTCGCCGAACCAGCCGTACGACGTCACCATGATCATCGACCATGTCACCGACGAGGGATCCTTCCTCGAGGTGCAGCCGCTGTTCGCCCCGAACATCGTGATCGGCTTCGCCCGGGTTGAAGGACGCTCGGTGGGCATCATCGCGAACCAGCCGAACGCGATGGCCGGCACGCTGAACATCGACGCCGGCGAGAAGGCGGCGCGCTTCGTGCGGTTCTGCGACGCCTTCTCGATCCCGATCATCACCCTCGTCGACGTGCCGGGCTACCTGCCGGGCACCGACCAGGAATGGACCGGGGTCATCCGCCGCGGTGCCAAGCTGTTGTACGCCTACGCCGAGGCCACCGTGCCGCTGGTGACCGTAATCACCCGCAAGGCATACGGCGGCGCGTACATCGTGATGGGTTCGAAGCAGCTCGGTGCCGACCTCAACTTCGCCTGGCCGACCGCGGAGATCGCGGTAATGGGCGGCCAGGGTGCCGTCAACATCCTCTACCGCACCGAGATCCGCGATGCCGAGCAGAACGGCGAGGATGTTGCCGCGGTGCGCACCAAGCTCGCGAACGAGTACACCTACAACGTGGCCAGCCCCTTCCTCGCCGCCGAACGCGGCGAGCTCGACGGTGTGATCGAACCGGCCGCGACCCGCGTGGCCATCATCAAGGGCCTGCGCGCGCTGAAGGGCAAGCGGGCGCAGCTGCCGCCGAAGAAGCACGGGAACATCCCGCTGTGACCGACGCGAACACAGGCCTCGACATCCGCGTGCAGGCCGGCACGCCGACCGCCGCGGAACTCGCCGCAGTGCACGCGGTGCTGGGCGCCGCCGTGCAGGAACTCTCGGACGACTCGAAACGGATCACGGAAACCGGCCCGTCGCGGTGGGAACGCTCCCAGCGGTCAGTCAGGTCGCCGCTTCCCCACGGTGCCGACACGTGGCGCTCATTCGGCGCCTGAGGTAGACAGGACTGTCAACACCCCGGCGTACCCCGATTAGGGGTAGACTGCCGCCGTGGGGCCGCATGCTGGAGCCAAACTCTGGGCAGGACACGCAGAAATTGTCCCCCTAGTGTCCCCCTAAATGACGACTTTCGCTCCTGCGAGGCGGCCGCCATTATTGATAGTGCTAGGTGTTCCTCTTCGGAGGACTCACTGACCAGATCATTAGCCGACTAGGGTAAGCGGGCTAATGACTTGGGGGCGAGTCAAGGTGATATTCGGGTTGTTGCCTTGACTCGGGGTTAGCGAAGGGCCGCACGGGATGTGCGGCCCTTCCATCGTTAACGCGCTACGGCGCGGGGGTGCGCGGAATCTCTAGCCAGAGGGCGACTTCGTCGTCCTCGTCGGGTTCCTGGCCGAGAGCGCTCGCGACGGAGGCTCCCCCGCCACCGCTCAGGCCCACCACGGTCACCGCGACATCCGACCCCTCTGGCACGGTGCGGGCGATCACCCGCTCCGCGGTCGTGTCACGCAGGGCGTCGGCCAGCTGGTCGAGCACCACGTCGAGTTCCGATTCGGACAGATCGTCGATCCCGCCTTCGTCGAGCAGGGTGACGGTGGCACCGCGCCGGCGCGCCGCCATCACCTGCTCACGAACCGAATCGTTCAGCAGCTTGCGCCCTCGGATCTCGTCGCGGATGGCGCCTTCCAGGTGCAGGCACTCCTGGCGCTCCGCGGGGGTCAACGCTCCGCCGCGACGCACGATCTGCTCGAGCATGGGCAGCGCCATCATGCTCGTCTGCTCCAGCCGGAACTGCCGCTCGTACAGGTGCGCCTCCTGCGCGGCGTGCCACTCGGCGGCCTCCCGCTCGGCCGACGCGAACCGACGCGCATCGAGGGTGGCCTTCCAGATCGCGACGCTCAGGATGTGCGACACCGCCACCCAGACGACGCTGCCGATCACCCCGAGGCCAGCGAGGGCGCCGAACCCCGACCAGATGACCGTCTGCACCACGAGGAAGCTGACGCCGATCCAGGCCCAGAGGTGCCGGCGCCGGGTGGAGGTGATCGTCATCAGCGTGCCCACCGCGGCGATGTACCAGGTGGCGTAGCCGTTGCCGCCTTCGCGGTCCGGGTCGAGCTGGCTGGTGACCAGCAGCGGCAGGGCGATGACGACAACCACGTTGACGATCGCCAGCCACAGCGGCATCCGCCGGGATCCGAGCGGAACCAGGCTGGCCACCGTGGCGATCGCGTATGCCACCATGGCCAGCACGATGGGCGCCACGGACTCCGCGTAGTTGCCGAGCAGCGAGTATGCGGCCAGCACCAGGTGGTAGGCCGAGAACAGTGCCCCCATGCCTACGATCAACGCGCGGGGTATCCCGATGTTCACGACTGGGCCTCCTCGTCGACGGCGACCCGGCCGGTGACGCCGGGGGTGGCCTCGCTGGTGCGGGCGACCGAAACGGCCTCGGGGCAGGGCCAGCGGATACTGACCACCGTTCCGGCGCCGGGGGCGGTCGCGACATCCGCTCGTCCGCCCACGTTGGCCAACCGTTCGATGATGGAGACGCGCACGCCGAGCCGTTCGTTCGGCACCGAGTGCAGGTCGAAGCCGACGCCGTCGTCGCCGACCACGATGTGCAGTCCGTTCTCGACGCCCTGCACGTTCACCCAGCGCCGCACCGCAGTGCCCGCGTGCTGACTGGAGTTCACCGCGGCCTGCACTGCGGCGGAATACAAGGCCTCGGCCGCGGCAACCGGCACCAGTGCGGTGCCGAGGTCTCGCACCGACACGGCGACATGCCCGGGCAGCGGACCGACCGCGTCGGCGATGCGCTTGGCCACCACGCTGGCGCGCACCGTGGAGCCGTCGGCGGGCGCGCCGGTGGCCGCGTCGCTGAGGTGGCCGATCGCCCGGCGGGCCATCTCGGCCGACAGCCGCTGCGCCTCCGGACTGTGCGCGCGACCCGCGGAGAGCAGCGTGGTGAGCACGCTGTCGTGCACGATGGCGTCGACCTGCACCCGCTCGACATCCGTGGCGTGCTGGCGCACCGCGTTGCCATAGCGACTGAGGGCGGTGGCCTGCGCCGCATCGACCGCGGACGAGGCCTGCCGCAGCATGGTGACGATGATCATCACGGCGCCGCCGAGAATGATGGCGTACACGGCGTCGAGCACGGCCTGCGAGACGGGCACCGCACCGCCGGGCTCGGTGAGCCGGATCAGCGCGTACAGCGTCGGCACGACAAAGAGGTACGCGGTGGCGAGGCGGGTCGAGAAGCTGATCGCCGCGGTCGCGGTCGCGACGGTGAGCAGGTAGTAGAGCCAGTGGTTGGCGCCGCTGACCAGCTGCGGGTTAGTCACCGCGAACGGCCAGCTGATCAGCGCCATCAGGTAGACGATCGCCACCAGACCGTGCGCGGGACGCACCCAGCGTTGCAGGATCGAGGCGATCACCGCGATCAGCAGGCTTCCGCCGATCGCGGTGAGGGCGGCGGCGGCCCACACCGGGTTGGCCTGGTCGATCTGGTCGAGAATCGCCGGCAGGGTCTGCGCGCCGAACACGATGCCGAACGCCGCGACACTGCGCGAGATGATGGATTCGACCTGCCGGCGGCTGATCGGGTTGCGCGGCTGCTTGTCCGCGAACGCGGGGAGCTGGTTAGCGCTCATCACCGGCATCCGGGTCAAGCCCGGGCAGGATGCCGTCTTCCACCGCTCGGCGCAGCAGGTCGACCTTCGTCGGTGCGGGACGTCCCACCTCGACATACTTCACGCGGATGCGGTCGAGGTACTCCCTGGCGGTCGAATAGCCGATGCCGAGCTGCTCGGCCGCGAGCTTGAGCGGCAGCCCCGATGCATACAGGTGCAGGATCTCGCGTTCACGCCGGCCCAGTTGCGCCTTGGCGAAGTCACGGTCGGCGTCGATCGCGCTGGCCCACTCGAGGTTGTTCAGCACCTCGCCGCGGGCCACGGTGGCGGCGGCGGCCAGCACCGTGGAGGTGGCGGACGACTTGGGGATCACGCCGGCGGCGCCGGCGGCGAGCGCCTCGCGCACGCTGGCGACCCGGTCGGCGATGGAGTGCACCAGCACGGCAGCGCCGAGGGCCTGCACCCGCTTCACGTTCTCGGTGACGGTGGACCCGTCGCCGAGGGACAGGTCGAGCACCACCACGTCGCATTCGCGTCCGGCCAGGGACTCGACCAGATCTTTCACCGTGGGGGCCGCGACGACGAAGTCGAAGCCCTCATCAATGAATGCCGCCTTGAGCCCGAGGCGCACCGATTCGTGGTCGTCGACAACAGCGACCCGCACCGGCCTCGCCTGAGCGCCTGCTGGAGCCATCGTCATCCTTCAACCCCCGAAATTCTGCCCCGTTCGGGGCACACGCGTAACCGATTCCATCGTATCGGTGCTCACGCGCGTCGGAGTGTCCCGATCGCTTCGACGTGGTGCGTGTTGGGGAACATGTCCAGCGCCCGCAGCTCGGAGAGCTCGTACCCGCGTTCGTGGAACAGGTTCACGTCGCGGGCGAAGGCCACAGGGTCGCAGGCCACGTAGACCAGTTGCGCCGGTTGCAGGTCGACCAGGGAGTCGACGACTTCCCGTCCCGCCCCAGATCGTGGCGGGTCGAGCACGATGGTGGCGGCGTGCAGCCTGGCGCGTTCCTCGTGACCTGCGGATGCCGCCAGCTCACGCACCCAGCGTTCCACCCGAGCGGTGACCGCCTGGGCGCCCACCCAGTCCGACAGGTTCTCGGCGGCGTGGTCGGTGGCGTCCGCGTCGGATTCCACACTGGTGATCCGCACGCCGTGGCCGTACTTGTCGCCGATCGCCGCGGCGAGCAGGCCCACCCCGCCGTACAGGTCGAGGTTCGCCGCCTTCGGGTCGAACAGGGTGTCATCGATCGCCCGCTGCACCGCATCGGTGAGGGTTCCCGCCGCGTGCCGGTGCACCTGCCAGAAGCCGGAGTCGAACAGCTGGAACTGCCGGTCGCCGACCGTCTCGGTGATCGCGCTCTTCGCCTGGTCGCCGATCCGCAGTCGCGCGCCGCCGGTAGACGGGGCCAGGATGTCGATCGATTCCACGCCCGGGAAGCGGTCGCCGAGCGGCGCCACCTCGGCGAGCGCGCTGGTCGCCAGCGGCAGGTCGTCCACCGTGATCACCCGGTGCGACCGGGCCGCATACGGGCCGGGGCGGCCGCTGTCATCGACGTGCAGCCGCAGTCGGGTGCGCCAGCCGGTGCCGTCTGCCGGTCCGGGCAGCGCCTCGACCGCGACATCCGACTCCACCTTCGCCATGCGCTGCAGCGAGTCGACCAGCACCTGTCGTTTCAGCTCACGCTGGTGTTCAAGCGTGATGTGCCCGAACTCGGCGCCTCCCGCACGGTTCTCGGGGGCACGCTCCACGCTGGCGGCGCTCCAGATGTGCGCCCGCCGGTGCGGGCTGGCCTCGAGCACCTCCACCGTGTCCGCTCGCCAGAAACTCTTCTTGTTGTCGTCGCTGATGCGCGCGCGCACCCGTTCACCGGGGATCGCGTCGGCCACGAAGACCACGCGCCCCTCATGCCGCGCGACGGAGATTCCGCCGTGGGCAATATTGGTAACCTCAAGCTCGACGTCGCGTCCGATCCATTCACCCATCCTTCGAGCATAGGAGCCTTGGTGCGCCTTTATCTCGCCTCGACCTCACCTGCCAGGCTCGCCACGCTGCGCGCCGCCGGAATCGAACCGGCCGGGCTGATCAGCCCAGGAGTCGACGAAGACGCCGTGGTCGCGGCGATGCCGCCGCACACTCCGCAGGAGATGGTGCTGGAACTCGCCAGGGCCAAGGCCGCCGCCGTGATCGGGCAACTTGTGGACGGCGAACCGATCGACGGGTTCATCCTCGGCGGCGACTCCGCGTTCGAGTTGAACGGGGAGATCTTCGGCAAACCGCATACGGCGGATGTCGCGCGCTCCCGCTGGGCGCAGATGGTGGGGTCGACCGGGGTGTTGCACTCCGGGCACTGGCTGATCGACCACCGTGGCGGCCGCGTCCGGGGCGAGGTCGGGGCGGTTGGCGGAGTTGGCGGGGCTGGCGGAGTTGGCGGGGCCGGCGGAGTTGGCGGGGCCGGCGGAGTTGGCGGGGCCGGCGGAGTTGGTGCAGTTGGCGGGGTTGGCGCGGTCGAGTCGGCACGGGTGTCGTTCGCCGATGACATCTCCCCCGCTGAGATCGACGCCTACGTCGCCACCGGCGAACCGCTGCAGGTGGCCGGGGCATTCACCATCGATGGTCGCGGCGCCGCGTTCATCTCCAGCATCAGCGGCACCCCAAGCGCGGTGATCGGACTGTCGGTCCCGACGCTGCGCGAGTTGCTGCACGACGGGTTCGGGGTCGAGGTCCACCGTTTCTGGAACCGGTAACTTGTAGGTCTGAACCACAGGCTGGCACCCGTTTTTGTGGGTGCCGTCCAATTCTGAGGGCGATCACGCCCGTAGGCTGGATAACTATGGCTCGCATCACGAAGGTTCTCATCGCCAACCGCGGAGAAATCGCGGTCCGCGTCATCCGCGCGGCCCGGGACAGCGGCATCCGCTCGGTTGCTGTCTACGCCGATCAGGACCGCGAGGCCCAGCACGCCCGTCTCGCCGACGAGGCGTACGCGCTCGACGGCAGCACCTCGGCCGAGACCTATCTGGTGATCGACAAGATCCTCTCCGTCGCCCGCCGGTCCGGCGCCGACGCCGTGCACCCCGGCTACGGCTTCCTCGCCGAGAACGCCGCGTTCGCGCAGGCGGTCATCGACGCCGGCCTGGTCTGGATCGGCCCGTCCCCCGCCGCGATCGAGCAGCTGGGCGACAAGGTGTCGGCCCGCCACATCGCCGAGCGGGTGGGCGCGCCGCTCGCCCCCGGCACCCTGAACCCGGTGGCGGATGCCTCGGAAGTGCTGGCGTTCGTCGACGAGCACGGGCTGCCCGTGGCGATCAAGGCCGCCTTCGGTGGCGGCGGCCGCGGCCTCAAGGTCGCCCGCACCCGCGACGAGGTGCCCGAGCTGTTCGACTCCGCCACCCGTGAGGCCATCACCGCGTTCGGTCGCGGCGAGTGCTTCGTCGAGAAGTACCTCGACCAGCCCCGCCACGTCGAAACCCAGTGCCTCGCCGACGCGGCAGGCAACGTGGTCGTGGTCTCCACCCGTGACTGCTCGCTGCAGCGCCGCCACCAGAAGCTGGTCGAGGAGGCGCCCGCGCCATTCCTCACCGACGAGCAGAACAAGGCGCTCTACGACTCGTCGAAGGCGATCCTGCGTGAGGTCGGCTATGTCGGCGCAGGCACCTGCGAGTTCCTCATCGGCAAGGACGGCACCGTCTCGTTCCTCGAGGTGAACACCCGCCTGCAGGTGGAGCACCCGGTCTCCGAAGAGGTCACCGGCATCGACCTGGTGCGGGAGCAGTTCCGTCTCGCCGAGGGCGGCATCCTCGACTACGACGACCCGGTGGCCAAGGGCCACTCGTTCGAGTTCCGCATCAACGGCGAAGACCCCGGCATGAACTTCATGCCCTCCCCCGGCCCGGTGCACGTGTTCAAGGCGCCCGGTGGACCCGGGGTGCGCGTCGACTCCGGCGTCGTAGCCGGCGACGAGATTTCGGGCAGCTTCGACTCGCTGCTCGCCAAGCTGATCGTCACCGGCGCCACCCGTGAGGAGGCGCTCGAACGCGCCCGCCGCGCCCTCGACGAGTTCGAGGTCGCCGGGCTGCCCACCGTGCTGCCGTTCCACCGCGCCATTGTGCGCGACCCGGCCTTCACCTCGGCGCCGTTCGAGGTGTACACCCGCTGGATCGAGACCGAGTGGGTGAACGAGCTGGAGCCGTGGAGCGGCGAACTGCTCGACGCCACGGCTCGGGCGAAGCGGCACGCGGTGGTCGTTGAGGTTGACGGCAAGCGCATCGAGGTGTCGCTGCCGACCCGGCTGCTGCCGGCGACCGGAGCCGTGGCATCCGGTCCCGCCCCGCGCCGTCGCACCGCCGGGACCGTGTCCACCGTCACCGGAGACACTGTGAAGGCGCCGATGCAGGCCACCGTCGTGAAGCTCGCCGTGGCCGAGGGCGACCATGTTGTCAAGGGCGACCTGATGCTGGTGCTCGAGGCCATGAAGATGGAGCAGCCGATCACCGCGCACAAGGACGGCACCGTGACCGGCGTGAACGCACTGGTGGGCGCCACCGTGTCGTCGGGGCACCTGCTGCTCTCGATCGCGTCCTAGCTGTCCCAACCGCGGGCTTTCCCAACCGCGCGGTGTTTCTCACACCGTGCGGCGCTACGTAGCACCGCATCGTGTGAGAAACCCCGCATGGTCCAGCGGGGGGCCGGCTTAGCGGACGCTGGTCAGCGGAAGCCCGTCAGTGAACGCCCGCCCGGTGCAGGTGCTCTCGCAGCCGCTGCGGCGAGACGGCGAGCGCCCACTTCCACCGACTCATCCCGCGGCCGGTGGCGCGTAAGTCGTCCTCACGATCCTTCTCGTCGAGCAGGACCTGGTGGGGCGTCCTGCCGCGCAGAAACTCCGGATCGGTGTACTTGAAATCGCCGTCGAACTCGCCGATCACATTGAACTCCGGCCACCAGAAGTCGACGATGTAGACGCGACCACTCGCCCCCGCGATCGGCACCTGCAACTGAGGTGCGGTGATCCCGGCCTGATGCATACTCACTCGGCTCATCGACTCGCCGGGCCGATCCGCGGCGCCGTTCGCGAACATGATCACCCGCTCCGCTTTCTTCTGCCCATGCTGAAGTGGGATACGGCGGAGTTCGCCCAACAGTTCGTCCCGGCTCAGGAACGTTCGCGGCACGTCGCCGCGAGGGTGCGCGGTGCGCCTCAGCGCAGCGTCGGCCGTGGTAACCGCCTGCCCGAATGACGCGGTCGCCGACAGGTCGACGACGGTGCGCGCGAGGGATGTCACGGAGAGACCGTCGATCACCTCGACGTCGTCGGGCACGCCGACGCCGTGCCGGAACGTGAAGCCATTGGACCGCCCGCCGGCAGCGGGTTCGGTGAGAACGTGCACACGGGTCGGCCACTGTCCCACCCAGGGCAGTCGCCAGAGCGCAGCCGCCGACTGGTGCGAGAACACCTGGTCGTGGTCCGCAGCGAGTGCGGCCGCCCTAACCGTCGCCCGGTAACGCGCGTGTCGGTCGAGTTGGCTCCAGACGTCCGCGCGCACATAGATTCCGCGCACCACACGCACGAACTCGCCCTTCAGCGCCCGCGCCAGGAACGGGTTCCGACCACCGACCGGGTCGAGATCCCGCACCCGCAAGAGGTGCTGCGTCCATGGGAGTGGCTCCGAGGCTGTCATGGCCCCGATAGTGGCCCTGTCCCGGGGCCCAGAGCCGCGACATCCGTCACCTGTGGACAATCCACCGCTGTGGATAACTCGCCCTGGCCGCTGCACCGGTCAAACAATGCGGGGTTTCTCACACCGCGCGGGGCTACGTAGCCCCGCATGGTGTGAGAAACCCCGCATTGTTCGCCGTGAACGGATGTCGTTAGCCTGCCGGCCGCCCGCTGGGCCCCGCATGGTTCGGGATGGACCGGGATGGACGGGGATGGACCCCCCGGACCGCCCTAGTTCACGATATGCATCGCCCGCGCGGCATCCGTGATGCTGCCCGACAGCGACGGGTACACCGCGAACGCCAGCGCCACCTCATCCACCGTCAGCCGGTGCTCGATCGCGATGGCGATCGGCAGGATCAGCTCGGATGCCTTCGGCGCCACCACGACGCCACCGATCACGGCGCCGGACCCCGAGCTGGCGAACAGCTTCACGAAACCGTCCTTGATGCCCATCATCTTGGCGCGCGGGTTCTCCGACAGCGGCAGCTTGTAGATCATGCCCCGCACGAGGCCCTCTTCGATCTGCTTCTGCGACCAGCCGACCGTGGCAATCTCGGGCTGGGTGAAGATGTTCGAGGTGACGTTGCGCAGCTCGGTGGGGTTCACCGCGTCGCCCATCGCGTGGTAGACGGCGGTGCGGCCCTGCATCGACGCGACCGAGGCCAGCGGCAGGAAGTCGCTGCAGTCTCCGGCGGCGTAGATCATCGGCATCGAGGTGCGCGCGACCCGGTTGACGCGGATGTGACCGGACTCGGTCATCTGCACCCCGGCCTCCTCCAGCCCGATGCCCGCGGTGTTCGGGATCGCGCCGACCGCCATCAGACAGTGCGAGCCCTCGACGGTGCGTCCGTCGGAGAGGGTGGCGACCACGCCGTCCTTGGTGCGGGTGACGGATGCCGCACGGCTCTTCGACAGCACGGTCATGCCGTTGCGGGTGAAGACATTCTCGATCACCGCGGCGGCGTCGGCGTCCTCGCCGGGCAGCACCTGGTCGCGGCTGGAGATCAGGGTGACCTCCGCGCCGAGCGCCCGGTACGCCGACGCGAACTCCGCGCCGGTGACACCGGAGCCGACCACGATCAGGTGCTCAGGGGTGGCCTTCAGGTTGTACAGCTGGGTCCAGGTGAGGATGCGCTCACCGTCGGGCTTCGCCGACTCGAGCACGCGCGGGCTGGCGCCCACCGACACCACGATGGTGTCGGCGTCGACGGCGTCGAAGTCGGTGCCGGTCTTGCCCTTCGCCGTGGAGACGACGATGCGGTTCGGGCCCTCGAGGCGCCCCTCGCCCTGCACGATGCGCACGCCGGAGCGGGTGAGTAGCTTCTTCATGTCCTCGGACTGGCTCCGTGCCAGCCGCAACAGCCGCTGATTGACCGCGGAGAGATTCACGGCGACCTCCGGGCGCACCGGGCGTCCGTCATCCGTTCTGGTGAAGAACTGCACGCCCAGCTCGGTCGCCTCGGTGATCGCGGTTGCCGCCTCCGCGGTGGCGATGAGCGACTTCGACGGAACAACATCCGTCAGCACGGCCGACCCGCCGACCCCGGTCCGCTCGATCAGCGTGACCTCGGCGCCGAGTTGCGCACCCGCGAGCGCGGCTTCGTATCCGCCTGGCCCTCCACCGAGTACTGCGATCCGTTGCTTGCGCTCAAACTGGTAGGCCATATCTCCTATTGTCTCGTGCGCGCGGGTAGCGCTCCAAACCGGCAACACCATAGAGAGAGCGGATGTCGCGTGCCCTCGTGACGCCTCGACCTAGCAACCGGGCCGGCCGCTACCGAGCCTCAGCGCAGCGCTGGGGCGAGCGGTCTCCGGGATGAGTGGCCATCCGCACGAGGCTCGTCGCCGTCTGCACGGGCGAACTCCGACTTCCACTCCCGGAAGCCGTCTTCGGTGCGGCCGCGGCGCCAGTAGCCCGAGATCGACAGCTGGTCGCGGTCGAGGCCGCGCTCGGTGCGGAGGTACGGCCGCACACCCTTCATGATCTCTTCCGCCTCGCCGTGCACAAACGCCTGAACCCGCCCGTCCAGCCACTCCACCGCGCGGACGGCAGCCTCGAGGGCACCATCCGCCGCGCTGTTGCGGTGCACGAACGTGACGGTTCCGTCCGCCGGCAGCGACAGCTGCGGCTCATGGGCTCCCGTTTCGACCAGCACAACCACCCGCGCCACCGCGTCGTGGGGCAGTGCCGCGAGCGCCGCCGAGACCGCCGGGATCGCCGACTCGTCGCCGACCAGCAGATGCCAGTCCGCCGTCGGGTCTGGCCGGTAGGCGCCGCCCGGCCCGTTCGCAATCAGGATGTCGCCGACCTCGGCGGACGCGGCCCAGGGGCCGGCGATGCCCTCGTCGCCGTGCACGACGAAGTCGATGTCGATCGTTCCCGCCTCGGGGTCGGGGTTCAACGCGGTGTAGGTGCGCACATCCGGCAGCTGCTCGGGCGGAAGGATGCCGCGGAGGGCCCGCGCATCGATCTGGTCCGGGTAGTCCACGCCGGGTTTGGGGAAGACCAGCTTCACGTACCGGTCGGTGAACGAACTCTCGGCGAAGGCAGAGAGGTCTGAGGTGTGCAACTGCACCCGCCGAAGCGAGGGGGTGACCCAGGAGGTCGCGGTCACAACGAAGCGGTGGGTCGGCATGGCCGTTCCTTCCAAATGAGGAGGTTTTTGATACAGCTCACACTATTACAGATATCTGTAAATGCGTCAGAGGGTGTTACGGATCGGCCAGAGCAGTTCCATCGGCCGGTCGCTGCCTTCCAGCTCCAGCAGGACGCGGCGCAGCTCGCGAACCACGGCCTCCGCGCCGCCGTCGGACATGACACCCGTCACCCGTTCCGTGACGGCTGCCATGCGCGCGGAGCCCTCACGCACGCCGTCGAGTCCGCGCTCCGAGATGTTGAACAGCACGACCCGGCCGTGCACCGGGTGCGGCTGGCGATCCACCCAGCCGATCGCATCGAGGCGGGCCAGCGCGGTGGCCACGCTCTGCGGGGTGATGTGAATCCCCCGGGCGAGGTCGGAGGCCGAGAGCGGGCCGAGCTTGTGCAGGTGCACGGCCAGGCCGAGCTGGGTCACGGTGACGCCGAGGTCTTTGATCGCATCCTGCAGGCAGCGGTGTACCGCATTCTGGGTTCGCCACAGGATGTAGGGCAGGCCGTCCTCCCAGGAGAATCCGCCTTGATTATCGGATGTCGCGGACACGGTTTCCTCCTGAGGCGTTGGTTCCTGGGCGTGGTGACGCCGCACACCATCCTAGGTTGAACATGCCGACAAATGACGCAGACGGCTGTAATACCTGTCCCGACAACCCGGTTAGCCGAACACGCTGGTCAATAGGATCCGCGCTCGCGATCCTCCGCTGTCGACCCGAACCGGGCGGCCAAACCTTCCGAACCCCTGGCCAGCATCGAAACGTCCGCGCCGACGAGCGCGAATGCGGCGCCAGCGTCGAGGTAGGACTGCGCCACGGCCGGATCGAACGCGTTGACGCCGACAGGCTTGCCCGCCGAGCGCACCGCGTCGAAGGCGCGCAGCACGGCCGCCACCACGTCGGGATGCGTCTGCTGACCGATCACGCCCATCGACGCGGCGAGGTCCGACGGCCCGACGAACACCCCGTCGACCCCGTCGACGGCGGCAATCTCCGCCGCGGCTTCCACCCCGCCGATGGTCTCGATCTGCACGAACAGCGACAGGTAGCGGTCGGCCTCCGTGAGGTAGTCCTCAACCCGGTTCCACCGCGCCGACCGCGCGAGCGCCGAGCCCACTCCCCGCACCCCGCGCGGCGGATAACGCACCGCGCGCACGATCTCTTCCGCCTGCTCGGCCGAGGAGACCATCGGCACGAGCAGATTCTGCGCGCCGAGATCGAGCACCTGCTTGATCATGACCACGTCGCCCGACGGCACTCGTACGACCGGCGTCACCGGATACGCGGCCACGGCTTGCAGCTGGGACAGGGTGGATTGCAGATCGTTCGGCCCGTGTTCCTGGTCGATCAGCAGCCAGTCGATCCCGGATCCGGCCACGATCTCGGCGGCGAGCGGGCTGCCCGAGCACACCCAGATCCCGGCCAGGGGGCGGGTTGCGGCGTGAAGCGCATCGCGCAGGGTCGGTTTCAGATGAATCGGCATGAGATGGTCCCCAGTTCACGGTAGTCGGCGAGCACGGTGTCGCCCTTCTCCACCCACATCGGCCGGGTGAACGAACCGGCGAGCACGATCTCGCCGGCTTCAAGCCGGTCCCCATGCTGCGCGAGCTTATTCGCCAGCCAGGCCACCCCGGTCGCGGGATGGTTCAGCACGGCGGCAGCAACACCGGACTCCTCGATGGTCTCATTGCGGTAGAGCAGCGCGGAAACCCAGCGCAGGTCGACCTCGGAGACCGTGACCGGGTTGCCGCCGTAAATCAGGCCACCGAACGCGGCGTTGTCGCTGATCGTGTCGACGATCGTGCGGCCGGGCATCTCGATCCGCGACGACAGGATCTCGAGCGCCGGCACGACGTATTCCGTTGCCCTCAGCACGTCGAACACCGTGACGTTTGGGCCTTCCAGCGGTTCGGCCAGCACGAACGCCAGCTCCACCTCGATGCGCACGTTCGAGAACCGATCGTGTTCGATGACCGAACCGTTCTCGAACACGGCGTCGGCGAAGATCGCGCCGTAGTCCGGCTCGCTGATTCCGGTCGCGACCTGCATCACTTTCGATGTCAGGCCAATCTTGCGACCGACGAGTCGGCGGCCCTCGGCGATGCCGCGGCGGCGCCACTCGTTCTGCACCGCGTACGAGTCCTCGACCGCCATGCCGGGATACCGTGCGGTCAGCAGCGGCACGGTCGTGCGGTCGCGCTCGGCCGCGGCGAGCTCGTCGGCGATCGCGGCAATGGTCTGGCTGTCCAGCATCCCGGTCACCGCTCGCGCTCCACGTCGAACCGTGCACGCCAGTCTGCGTTCATCGGGAACAGCCCCTCGATCGGGTGCCCTTCCGCGACGCGTCGCGCGATCCAGGCGTCTTCGTCTTCCTGGGCGAGCGTCGCGTCGACGACTTCCTCGGCGATTCCGGGCGGAATGACGATCACGCCGTCGGCGTCGCCGACGATGACGTCGCCGGGCTGCACGATGGTGCCGCCGCATCCGATCGTCACGTCGGCCTCCCACGGCACATGCTTGCGGCCCAGCACGGCCGGGTGTGCGCCCTGCGAATACAGCGGAATGCCCACCGCCGCGACCGCGTCGTAGTCACGGATGCCCCCATCGGTGACAATGCCCGCGGCCCCACGGCTGTGCGCCCGGATGGCGAGAATGTCACCCAGGGTGGCGGATCCGACCTCGCCGCGTGCCTCGATTACGATGACCTCGCCGTCTTCGACCTCGTCGAACGCGCGCTTCTGCGCGTTGTAGCCGCCGCCGTGGCTGGCGAAGAGGTCTTCGCGGCTGGGCAGGAAGCGCAGCGTCTTGGCGGTGCCGACCAATTTGGCCTCCGGATGCACCGGGCGCACGCCGTCGATGGTCATGTTGTTCAGGCCGCGCTTGCGCAGTTGTGCGGACAGGCCAGCGACCGGTGCCATTTCGAGCTTCGCGCGCAACTCGGGCCGGAGCGTGCCGAGCCCGCCGGGCTCAGTGGACACCGAGGTAGTCCTCGAGCGTGGCGGGCGACGCGTGCAGCAGCGGCTGGTGCACGGGCTCGTGCGGGAACTCGCTGGCTTCAAAGAACCAGCGGCGCGAGGCCGGCATGCCCCACAGCTGGGCGCGCCGCGGGTTGCTGATATCCCATCTGATCGGAACCTCTTCCAGATCGATGAATTGATAGTGCGTGGTGAACAGTTCGATCCGGTGCTGGTCGGGGTCGCGCAGGTAGAGGAAGAGCGCGTTGCTGATTCCGTGTCGGCCGGGACCCCGGTCGATCTCTTCCCCGAAGCCGAGCGCGCCGGCGACGTCCGCGGCGTGCAGCAGCGCGGTGGCGTCCGGGACCGTGTAGGCGAAGTGGTGCAGCCGGGGCCCTTGACCGTTGGTGAACACGAGGTCGTGGGTGTTGCCTTTGACCTCCATCCAGGTTCCCCAAAGCTCGTCGGTGCCGTCTTTGGCCGTGTATTCGGCCATGCGCATGCCCAGCCCCGTCCAAAAATCGGTGGCGCCCTGAACATCGTGCGTGACCACCTGGAAGTGGTCGAGCCGTTGCGGGGCCCCCGCGACGAACTCGTTGAAGTTCTGCATCTTCCGCGGCACCAGGTCCATCGACGAGGTGAGCTCCATGTGGGTGCCGACGGCGTCGCGGAACTGGAGCGTCGGACCCTGATGGGGTTTTTCGACTCGCTCGTGCTCGATCCCGGTGGCGGCGAAGTACTTCTCGGCGGCGGTGACGTCCGCGTCGGTCCGCACGCGCAGCCCGACGCGCAGCGCCTTGGCCTCATCCGCTCGCTCGAGCACCAGGCTGTGGTGCGCCGACTCTTCGAGTCCCCGCAGATATACAGCGTCGTCGGTCGATTCCGTCACGACGAGGCCGATCACGTCGCGGTAGAAGTCGCGGCTGGCCTCCAGATCCGTCACCGCGAGCGAGACATGGCTGGCGCGGGTGAGCGTGAACGGCGGATTTGGGTTGGTGGTCGGCATCATCGGCGGCTCCAGACTGTGCGGTTGTTGTGCACCGCGAGCCTGACAGGGGAAGGCCCGGAGGAGAACTACCGTCTCGCTCTGCCAGCTATAGCGGATGGCTATAGCTAACCCCGTTGTATGCTCTGGGCTATGGAGCTGCGTCACCTGCGATACTTCGCCGCAGTCGTCGAGGCCGGGTCCTTCACTGCGGCCGCGGCGAAACTGCATGTCTCGCAGCCTCCCTTGAGCGTCGCGATCGCGCAGCTCGAAGCGACCGTCGGGGTGCCGCTGCTGGTGCGCACCTCGCGCGGCGTGCACCCCACCAGCGCGGGACGCTATCTACTGGATGCCTCATCGCGAGTTCTCGGCGACATCGACGACATCGTCTCCGTGCTCGGCCGGTTCGGCGCGGGCACGGCCGGATCGCTGACCATGGCGGCCGTGCCCGTGCTGATGTGGCATCGTCTCCCCGAACTGCTGCGCGCGCATGCAGCCCAGGCGCCCGATGTGGAGATCCGGCTGGTCGACCCGCCGCCGTGGGTCGCCATCGATATGCTCCAGCAGCGAACCGCGGATCTGGCCGCGATCATGGTCTCCGATCCGCAGCGCTTCGCGCGCCGCCACCGTGGCTCCCTGGACGTCATCGACTGGGGCGACATCCCGCTGGTCGCGGTGCTACCACCGGATGCGCAGGATGCGCCGGATCCGTTGCCGCTTGCCGCGTTCACCGGCCAGGTCGTGCTGCTGCCTCGCCGAACCGCCGCGGTTCCCAGCCTCCCCGAGGCGGTCGAGGACGCCTTCCACCGTTACGGCGTCGTTCCGGCGTCAATCCGAACCGTCGAGACCATCCAGACCAGCCTGCCGTTGATCGAAGCCGGCGTCGCGCGCGCGATCCTCCCCGATCCCGACCGCGTCAGCCTCGCCCGATTCGACGTGACGGTGCGCCGCCTGGAACCCGAACCGAAGCCGCTGCGGGCCCTGGTTCTTGCACGCGCGGGTGGCCAGCACAACGCGACCGTCGCACGGTTGCTCGAGACGATATCCGGGCAACAACAAGATCCTGCGCGGCTAAATCCGTCCTGAACGCACGAAAGCCCCGGCAGATGAGTACCTGCCGGGGCTTGCGGTCGCGGGATGCTAGATCGGCTGTGCCATCACATCCATCACGTGGTTCGTGGCGGTCACGTTGTCGAAATTGGGCAGCCGGCCCATCTCCCACTCGCCGATCGCGAGTGACGTGTCAACGATGAGCTTGCACCGCTCGAATCGCCGGTCGGTGTACTCGAGGAAGGCCGACTCCAGGTCATCGTGCTTGGAGAGGCAATCCGCCAGCACGACACCGTCTTCGATGGCCTGGGCTGCGCCCTGTCCCATGTGTGGCGTGATGGCGTGAACGGCGTCACCCAGCAGCACGATCCGGCCCTTGTGCCAGGGACCCTCGGCGATGAGTGATTCTTCGGGGCGCAGCACGACCGCGGTCGGGTCATTGATGTACTTGTCGCGAACGCGGCCAGTCAGCCCACCGAACGGAGCGAGGTGCTCCTTGAGCACGTCGGCCAGGTCCTCGTCGTTCGGCCGGTCGCTGCGCTCCATCTGGGCGTTGTAGAAGAGGTACGCGAGGTCGGGACCGATCGGCACGAAGCCAGCCATTCCGTGCGGGCCTTCCTGCAGGATGATCCGGTCGATCTCCGGTTCACGCGGGATGTTCACGCGGAAAGCGGACTGGCCGATGTAGCGAGGCTGCAGGTCTGCGTCCAGAACGTATCCGCGCACCTGCGACCGGACACCGTCGGCACCGACCACGAGGTCGACGCGCTCCGTCGTGCCGTCAACATAGGTGACCTCTACTGCGTCGCCGTCGTCCACAAGGTTTTCGAAGGTGGTCGAGTAGTGGATGTCCACTCCGACCTCGATGGCCTTGTTGGTGAGGATCTCGTGCAGCTGCGGGCGAGTCAGACCGTTCAGCGGCGGAAGGGTGGATCCCTCGATGCGGGCGCCCGGCATGTCTCGCAGCCAGTTCCCGTCGACGTCGTACATGCTGCCCCACGCCGTCGCGGGGTAGCCGACCGCCATGCAGGCCTCGGCGCATCCGATCGCCTCGAGGGCGCGCAGGGCGTTGATGGGCTGGATGATGCCGACACCGTAGACCGATGAATGAAGGTCGGGGTGACGTTCGATCACCTTGACGTCGAAGCCAGCGTTCTGTACAGCGATCGCCGTGGAGAGACCGCCGATGCCGCCGCCAACCACGAGCACTTTTCCATTACCCATATTTCCACCTACGTCTTTGTGAGATTTCATCCGCGCAACTCTGTGCGGACGGGATGCTTCCGTCTGTCATTATGCCAGACAGTTGAAACAGTGAGTGGAGAATTTTTCGGCTGGCGGGTCGATGGGCGGGATAGGCCGGGGCGATGGCCCGCCGCTACTCTGGGGGGATGATTCAGCAGACCCTGGATGACCCGACAACCAACCCGTTCGAGGTCGCGAAGCAGGCGGCATCCGAAATCGCCGAGAAGACCGGCGTCGACAAGCACGATGTCGCCCTCACCCTGGGCAGCGGCTGGGCGAAGGCCGCCGACCTGATCGGCGAGACCACGGCCGAGTTCCCGGCCACCGAGATCACCGGGTTCGCGAAGCCCGCCGTCGAGGGCCATGTCGGTTCACTGCGCTCGGTGAAGCTGCCGAGCGGCAAGCGCGCCCTGGTGATCGGCGCCCGCACCCACTACTACGAGGGGCTCGGGGTGCGCCGGGTGGTGCACTCGGTGCGCACCGCGGCCGCGGCCGGCGTCACCACGATGATCCTCACCAACGGGGCGGGCGGCATCCGCGAGACCTGGACCCCCGGCCAGCCGGTGCTGATCAGCGACCACCTGAACCTCACCGCCAACTCGCCGCTCGAGGGCGCCACCTTCGTCGACCTCACCGACCTGTACTCCAGCCGGCTGCGGGCGCTCGCCAAGCGGATCGAGCCGAGCCTCGACGAGGGTGTGTACGTGCAGTTCCGCGGCCCGCACTACGAGACCCCGGCGGAGGTGCAGATGGCGAAGATCATCGGCGGGCACATCGTCGGCATGTCCACCGCGCTCGAGGCGATCGCCGCGCGCGAGGCCGGCATGGAGGTGCTCGGGATGTCGCTGATCACCAACCTCGCCGCCGGCATCCAGACCACGCCGCTCAGTCACGCCGAAGTGATCGAAGCCGGCAAGAACGCCGAACCGGTGATCAGCGCACTGCTCGCCCGCATCGTGGCGGAACTCTAATGACGACGGATGCCGCGGACCAGGGCCCCGCAGAGCTGGCGCCCGACGCCAGCGCGCCCTCCCTCGCCGCCCTGGTCGAGACGGCGAACGCCTGGCTCGCGCAGGATCCCGACCCGGTGACCCGTGCCGAGTTGGGCGCCCTGGTGACGGATGCCGCGGCCGGCAGCGCCACCGCGCGCGCCGACCTCAACGACCGGTTCACAGCCCGTCTCGAGTTCGGTACGGCCGGGCTGCGCGGCGAGATCGGCGCGGGTCCCAACCGGATGAACCGGGTGCTCGTCTCGCAGGCGGCGGCCGGGCTCGCCGCCTACCTGCTCACCAAGAGCGCGACACCGAGCGTGGTGATCGGCTACGACGGCCGCACCAATTCCGACGTGTTCGCCACCGACACCGCGGAGATCATGGCCGGCGCGGGAGTGCGCGCCATCCTGCTGCCGCGGCTGCTTCCGACGCCGGTGCTCGCGTTCGCCGTGCGTCACCTCGACGTGTCGGCCGGCGTGATGGTCACCGCGAGCCACAACCCGCCGCGCGACAACGGCTACAAGGTGTACCTCGGGGGCGATGACCAGGGCTCGCAGATCGTGCCACCGGCGGATGCCGAGATCGCCGAGTTCATCCACACGGTCGCCGCCGGCAGCGTGCTCGACCTGCCGCGCTCTCCGGAGTATGAGACCTCAGACGAATCGGTGCTCGACGCCTACGTCAGCGCCACCGCCGCGCTGGTCGAGACCGCACCGGCGCCGCTGCGGGTGGTCTACACAGCCATGCACGGCGTCGGCTGGGAGACCGCGCGACGCGTGTTCGCGGCATCCGGATTCCCGGAACCGATCGTGGTCAGCGAGCAGATCGCCCCAGACTCGGCATTCCCGACCGTGGCGTTCCCCAACCCGGAGGAGCCCGGCGCGCTCGATTTGGCGCTGGAGCTCGCGGCCCGGGAGCGCGCCGACCTGATCATCGCGAACGACCCGGACGCCGACCGCCTCGCGGTGGCGGTTCCGGATGCGGCAGGTGCCTGGCGCCGACTGAGCGGCAACGAGGTCGGGCTGCTGCTCGGCTGGCGGGCCGCCGAGCGCCTCGCCCGCGCCGGGCAGCACGGCACGTTCGCGGCATCCATCGTCTCCTCCCCCGGGCTTGCCGCGGTGGCGAACGCGTACGACCTCGAGTACGCCGACACGCTCACCGGGTTCAAGTGGATCTCCCGGGCGGCGGGCCTGGCCTACGGCTTCGAGGAGGCCCTCGGCTACCTGGTCAACCCGGCCACGGTGCGCGACAAGGACGGCATCTCCGCCGCCCTCGACTTCCTCGCGCTGGCGAGCGAGCTGAAGGCCGCCGGCCGCAGCCTCGCCGAGCACCAGGCCGCGTTCGATGAGAGGTTCGGGGCGTTCGCGTCGAGCCAGATCTCGCTGCGGATGACGGACCTGTCCGAGATTCCGCGGATCATGGCCCGGCTGCGCGCCACCCCGCCGACAGCGGTGGGCGGCATCCCGGTGCGGGTGATCGAGGACTTCCGGGAGGGCTTCGGCGACTTCCCGCCGAGCGACATCCTGCGCATCTGGCTGGACGGCGGGGCCCGGATCGTGGTGCGGCCGAGCGGCACGGAACCGAAGCTCAAGGTGTACATCGACGCCTCGTCGACCAGCGGCACCGCCAGCGAGCGCCGCGCCGACGCCGAGGCCACGGTCGCAGCGCTCTACGCCGGGATGCGCACGCTGGTCGCGTAGCTCACACGCCGCGAGCGCCGCACTTTCCGGTGGGCGCCGCGCCCGAACGTCGGCGTTCGTGCGAAAGTACGGCGCTCGCTCTGGTCGAGCATCAACGACGGATGTCGCGAAGGCGTCAGGTTCGCGGCATCCGCCGTTCTCGCCCCGACCTGCCCGACCCTCGCTGCCTGCCCGACCGGCCCGCCGCACGTCGCGGCGACACGGTTGCGGCGGCCACCTGCTGAAACGTCGGATGCAGCTCGTCGCCGTCCTGCACCACCCCGGTCTGCCAGGTGAGCTGTAACCCCGCGGGCGCCACGGCGAGTGAGGCCAGGTTGTTGTCGAACCAGGGGCCCTCGATGGTTCGCCAGCGGAACGGCGGGTCGGGAACCTTCGCCGAGTGCGCCGCCAGCGCCCCGAGCGGCGCCGCGATGCCGTACGACATCACCACCGCGAACGAGCGCAGCACCCGCGGCAGCGGGTTGCGCACCGGCGAGCACACAGCCTGGATGATGCGGCTACCCGAATCACGGTCGACCTCCGCGACATAGGAGTAGTGCACGTCGCCAGACAGAAACGTGACCGTGTCCGGCGCGGGGCCCCGCTTGCCCTCAGCCAGCTCGATCGCCATCCGCGCCACCGCCTGGAAGCTGTTCTGGAACGCCGCCCAGTGCTCCAGGTCGACCATCTGCCGGAGGCTCTCCCCGATCCGGGCCGCCGGCCTGCCCCACGCACCCTGCGCCAGCGCTTCGTCCCAGGCCTCCAGATGATGTAGGCCAAGCGGCAGCAGGAACGGCAGCGAGGTGGCCACCAGCACGTGCCGGAATCCGCCCTGCAGCTGCTCGTCGAGCCAGTGCAACTCCTGCTTGTTCAGCAGCCCGCGCGCGTCGGGGGTCAGATCGCGCGCCACCCGGGAATCCACCACGATCAGCCGCACCGTGTCGAAGTCACGGCGGTAGCTCCAGCGGTAGCTGGTGGGCTGCTGGTCGGCGCGGTCGGCGAACGCGTCCAGGTCGTCGCTCAGGTCGAGTTCCTGGTCGCCGTGATGGGCGGCGATCCGCTGCCAGAACTCGTCGCTGGCGCGGGCCTCCGGTGACAGGTTTCCCAGATGCTGGTAGACCCAGTACGCCGCGAGCCCGGCGACGATCCGGCCGTGCCACCAGGAGGTGGCCTCCATCTTCTTCTTCCAGTCCAGCGACGCGTTCCAGTCGTCACGGATGTCGTGGTCGTCGAAGATCATCCCGGTGGGCTGGGTGGAGAGCAGCCAGCGGTTCGCCTCATCCGACCAGGCCAGTTGGTACAGGTGCGCGTACTCCTCGAAGTCCTTCAGCTCCTCACCCGGCGGCTCGTCGATGTCACGCCGGCTGCGGATGAACTTCTGCATCTCCTCTGTGGTGGAATCGGCGTACACCTGGTCGCCGAGGAACAGCAGCAGGTCGGGCAGCTCCACCGCACCGGCGGCGGCGGCCAGCGCGAACGTTCGCAGGGCATCGACACCGTGGGTGCGGTTGCCGGTCGCATCGTGCGAGACGCTGGTGCGGCACGACCCGTAGGCCAGACGCAGCGGCTTGCCCGGCATCCGGCTCGCGATCACCGACGGCGGAAAGCTCGCCCCTTCCAGCGGCCAGGCCGGAACCCCGTTCACTTCCACCAGGTAGGGCAGCGTGGTTCCGGGCTGCAGCCCGTCGGCGACCACGAGCGCGTAGTGATGCCCGTGCACCGCGAACGTGTCGGTCTGCCAGGATCGTCCCTCGGCGATCACCCGCACCTCGGCGCGCTCCCGCGTTTCAACCCAGATGCTGGCGGACGTCTCGTCGACGTACCGCATCATCGGGCCCAACAGCAGGGGCGATGCCGTCATGACTCCGTTTTACCCCGTCGGCGCGCGCGCGGCCATGGGGTGCGTGCCGACGAATCATCCGAGCGGTGGATGCCGCGAACCGGCGCCGAATGGTTGGCTGAAAGTATGACGATCCCTCGCACTTCCCTTGTGCTCAGCACCATCGGACTGCTCGCGGCGATCGCCGGACCGGTCATCCTGTTCACCGCGGTCTTCGACCGCGCCATGGCGGAGGCCGCGGGGAACAACACGGCCGCGTCGACGGCGCTGCACCGCATCGCCCTCGGGTTGAGTGCCGGCGTCGCCCCCGCCGGATTGCTGGCCGCGTTGGCAATGCTCTCCGTGCGGGGCCGGGCTCGCGGCGTGGTGGTCGCGCTCGTGGTCCTGGGGAGCGCGGCCTGCGCACTGACGGCGATTGGCTGGGCGGCCGGCTTCGCCGAAGCGGATGCCGGCGGCCCGTCCAGTCTGCTGGCCGAGTTCACGCTTCCGGCGGCCGGAATCGCTGTTGTGCTGCTCGCCGCGGCGATCGCGATCAGCGTCGGATCGCTGCTGCCCCTCGGCCGGGTAGCGCGTGTGGTGCTGGGCGTGCTGGCCGGCGCGATCGCGGCTCCGCTGATGCTGGCCATCGCCCTGCTGGGGTACCAGCTGATGGTGATTCTCCTGCTCGCGCTGACGCTCACGCTCGTCGTAGTGCGGGCACGCCAGGCGCCACCCGCACCTGCCACGGGACCGGCCGGAATCGCTGGCACGGGGCAGGCCGGGGCCGCGGGCACCGACCAGACCGGGATCCGCGCCGCCGCGATTACGTCCCTCGCCATCACCGTGTCGGCGCTCGGCGGTGGCCTGATCGCCGGGATCGCCCTGAACGGCACCGACGCCGCGACCCGCGCGATGGGTCTGATGATGGCAGCCGGTAACCTCGCCGCGGTGCCGCTGATCGTCGCCGTCACCCTGTGGCTCGGGCGCGGCCGCGGCGTCGCGTTCCTCGCCGCGGCCATCGCGATGCTGGGGATCGCGGCATCCTGCGTCTACTTCGCGGTCAGCGACCCGGCCGACCCGTTCGCGGTGACCGCACTGCAGGTGATCGCGGCATCCGTCGGGCTCTGGGCTGCCGCGATGATCTGGGTGCGCCTGCCGTTCCGGGCGGGCTCGCGCGCCGTGATCGGGGTGCTGGTCGGGGCCGGGTCAGCGCTGATCTACTTCATGCTCGCGATCGCCACCGCCGGCGGCCTGCTGCTGGTGGCGAGCGGTTACCTGGCGTTCCGCGGCATCCGTCGACAACGCCAGCCCGACCCCGCGGCCCTGTAGTGGCGGCCGAGGGATCGTTGGCAAGTTAGCCGAGCGCCGCCTCGAGCTTCGCCGTGAGCTCGGCGGTGTCGAAGTAGTTCTCGATCACGATCACGTCGGCGTAGGTCTTGCCGATCTTGTCGACGAACTCCGGCCCGGTCAGGATCACCTGCGCGTCGCCGGCGACCGAGGCCAGCGAGGCCATGTCGGCCGCGGTCACCTGCGCGTCGATGTCGAGCTTTTTCAGCACGCGTTCCGCGTTGATCTTAAGGATGCCGCTGGTGCCGATGCCGGCACCGCAGATGGCGACGATCTTCATGGGGGCTCCTACTCGATGCCGAGGATGCTGCGGACGCCGTGTTCGTCGGTGGCCGCGGCAAGCCGAGGAATGGTGTCGGAATCGTTGAACACGTTGGCCAGCTCCGCCACGCTCAGCAGGTGGCTCTCCGGCGACATGGTCGCGAGTCCGATGATCACGTTCACCGGGTCGTTGTACGGGTGCCCGAACAGCACCGGCTCGACCAGGGTGACCACGCTCAGACCGTCGCCGAGCACGTCGGGGCCGGGTCGCGCGTGCGCCAGGGCGAGCCCCGGGGCGATCACGATGTATGCGCCGTGTTCCTCGATCATCTCGATCATCCGGTCGGAGTACTCCGCCCGGGTCGAGCCGCTGCGCATCAGCGCGTCGCCGGCGAGGTGGACGGCGTCACGCCAGTCGTCGGCGTGCACGCCGACCATGATGGCGCTGTCGGGAAGCGGGGGCAGCGGCATCCCTTATGCCTCCGCGAAGCCGACGGTGATCTGCTCGGCGAGGTCTTCGCGGTCCTCGAGCGGCAGGAACGCCGCGGCGGCGGCGTTCAGCTGGAAGACTTCGAGGTCGGCCAGGTCGTAGCCGAACGCGTCGGTGAGCAGCTGCAGTTCACGGCTGAGGCTGGTGTTGCTCATCAGCCGGTTGTCGGCGTTCACGGTGACGCGGAAACCCAGCTGGTAGAGCAGATCGAACGGGTGGTCGACCATCTCGGTGCCCCACTGCGCGATGGCGCCGGTCTGCAGGTTCGATGACGGGCTGGTCTCCAGCGCGATCTCGCGGTCCTTGACCCACTGCGACAGCTCGCCGAGCGACACGTAAGTGTTCTCGCCGTCGTCGCTCTCGATCAGGATGTCCTCGGCGACGCGCACGCCGTGGCCGAGTCGCAGGGCGCGGCCATCGAACAGGGCGCTGCGGATACTGTCCAGCCCGGCGGCCTCGCCGGCGTGCACGGTGACCGGCAGGAAGTTCTGCGCCAGATAGTCGAACGCGTCCCGGGACTTGCTGGCCGGGAAGCCGGCTTCGGCGCCGGCGAAGTCGAAACCGACGACGCCACGGTCGCGGTGCCGCACCGCGAGTTCGGCGATCTCCATGCCGCGATCGGCATGGCGCATCGCGGTCAGCAGCTGGCCGGTGCGGATGCTGCGGCCGGTGGCCGCGACATCCGCCGCCCCGGCATCCAGCCCTTCCTGCACGGCGTCGACGACTTCGTCGAGGCTGAGGCCGCGGGTCAGGTGCTGTTCCGGTGCCCAGCGGATCTCACCGTAAACGACGCCGTCCCGGCCGAGGTCCTGCACGAACTCGCGGGCGACCCGCTCCAGGCCGTCGCGGGTCTGCATCACCGCGGTGGTGATGTCGAAGGTCTTGAGGTATTCCACCAGCGACCCTGAGTCGCTCTTCTCGGCGAACCACTCACCGAGGGCGACGGCATCCGTGGCCGGAAGCTTCAGGTCGAGCTCGTCGGCCAATTCGATGATGGTCTCGGCCCGCAGCCCCCCGTCGAGGTGGTCGTGCAGCGACACCTTGGGCAGCGCGTTGATCGACGCACCGCCGCCCGGCAACAGATAGTCCTCAGTGGCGGCGTTCATGGAAACAAATCTACTAGGCAGCAGAGCCGCAGCACGGTGGGAATCAGGATTCCTGAGTTTCAGACGATCGGCGCCCGCACCCGCTACGAGATGCGGTCGACGATCAGCGGGCCGCCATCGTGAACGGATGCCCCGGACTCACCGATCTCGTACGCCGCCTCGAGCGCCTCGAGCGCCCGCGCGAACCGCTCCGGCTCGTCGGCGGAGAGGGTGAACAGCGGCTGCCCCGCGGTGACGGTGTCGCCGGGCTTCGCGTGCAGGTCGATGCCGGCGGCGTGCTGCACCGGGTCCTGCTTGCGGGCGCGGCCGGCGCCGAGCCGCCACGCCGCGATGCCGAACGGCAGGGCCTCCTGGCGCACGAGCACGCCGGAGCGCGGCGCAGTGACGACGTGAGTTTCCCGGGCGACCGGCAGCGCGGCATCCGGGTCCCCGCCCTGCGCGCTGATCATCGCGCGCCAGGTGTCCATCGCCTGACCGTTCTGCAGGGCGGCCTCGACGTCGGCGTCGGGCTGGCCGGCCAGCGCCAGCATCTCGCGGGCGAGCGCGACGGTGAGTTCCACGACATCCGCCGGTCCGGCGCCGGCGAGCACCTCGATGGACTCGCGCACCTCGTTGGCGTTGCCGATGGCAAATCCGAGTGGCACGTTCATGTTCGTGAGCAGCGCGGTGGTGGCGACGCCGGCGTCCTTGCCGAGCTGCACCATGGTCTCGGCCAGCTTGCGGGACTGCTCGATGTCCTTGAGGAACGCGCCGGAGCCGAACTTGACGTCGAGCACCAGCGCGGCGGTGCCCTCGGCGATCTTCTTCGACATGATCGACGACGCGATCAGCGGGATCGCCTCCACCGTTCCGGTGATGTCGCGCAGCGCGTAGAGCTTCTTGTCCGCGGGGGCGAGCCCCTCGCCGGCGGCGCAGATAACTGCGCCGACGATCTCCAGCTGGTCGAAGAACTCCTCGTTCGACAGGTCGGCGCGCCAGCCCGGGATCGACTCCAGCTTGTCCAGGGTGCCGCCGGTGTGGCCGAGTCCGCGGCCGGAGAGCTGCGGGACGGCGACGCCGAAGGACGCGACGAGCGGTGCGAGCGGCAGCGTGATCTTGTCGCCCACTCCCCCGGTCGAGTGCTTGTCCGTGGTGCGCTTGGACAGCGCGTCGAACTTCATGGTCTCGCCGCTGGCGATCATCGCCAGGGTCAGGTCGCGGATCTCGCTGCGCTCCATGCCGTTCAGGAAGATCGCCATGGTCATGGCGCTCATCTGCTCGTCGGCGACGTAACCGCGGGTGTACGCGTCCACCAGCCAGTTGACCTGCTCGGTCGACAGGATGCCGCGGTCGCGCTTGGTGCGGATCAGGTCGACGACGTCGAAGGCTTCGATGGCCATCAGCGGTATTCCTCCAGTGTGCGGGGCCCGAACGCGTCGGGCAGTACCTCGTCGATGGTCTTGATGCCCGACACCGTCTGCAGCAGCATGCCCGAGCTCGAGTGCTCGAACAGCAGCTGCCGGCAGCGGCCGCACGGCATCAGCGTGTTGCCGTGCCCGTCGACGCAGGTGAAGGCGACAAGCTTGCCGCCGCCCGACATGAACAGGTCAGACACCAGGCTGCACTCGGCGCACAGCGTGACCCCGTACGAGGCGTTCTCGATGTTGCAACCCGAGACGATTCGGCCGTCGTCGACGAGCGCGGCGGCCCCGACCGGGAATGCCGAGTACGGCGCGTACGCCTTCTGCATGGCGGCGGTGGCGGCGGTGCGCAGGGCCTCCCAGTCGATGGCGGCGGTCATGACTTGATGTACGGCTTGCCGTCGGCCGCGGGCGCCCGCGAGATGCCGACCAGCCCGGCGACCGCGAAGATCGTGACCACGTACGGCAGCATCAGCATGAACTCGCTCGGCACCGGCGAGCCGATCACGCCGAGCACGTTCTGCAGGTTGGTGGCGAAGCCGAACAGCAGGGCGGCAAGCGTCGCCTTGATCGGATGCCACTGGCCGAAGATCACGGCGGCGAGGGCGATGAAGCCGAGGCCCGCCGTCATCTCCTTGTTGAAGGCGCCGACCGAGCCGAGGGTGAAGAATGCGCCGCCGAAGCCGGCGATCGCGCCGCCCAGCGACACGTTCCAGAACCGGGTGGCGTTCACCTTGATGCCGACCGTGTCGGCCGCGGTGGGGTGCTCGCCGACGGCTCGCATCCGGAGTCCCCACCGGGTGCGGAACATCGCGAAGGTGATCAAGGCGACCGCGATGTACATGGAGTACACGATGATCGTCTGCTGGAACAGCACCGGCCCGATGATCGGGATCTCCGACAGCACCGGGATCGGCAGGCGCTCAAACCGCGGCGGCGTGTTCAGCAGCGCGGTGTTCTCGGACAGCACCTGCGAGAACAGGAAGCTAGTGAGACCGATGACCAGCACGTTCAACACGACACCGACGATCACCTGGTCGACGAAGTACTTGATCGCGAAGGCTGCGAGCACAAACGACACCAGCACACCGGCGACGGCGGCCGCGGCGAGTCCCAGGTAGGGATTGCCGGTGACCGACGCGACCAAGGCGGAGCTGAACGCGCCGCCGAGCAGCTGGCCCTCGATGGCGATGTTCACGACACCGACGCGCTCGCTGATCACGCCGGCCATGGCACCGAAGACGAGGGGCACGCTGAGACTCACCGTGCCGGCCAGCAGTCCGGGGATCGGGATGGTTGCCCCGGCGCCTGCCCAGGTGAGGAACGCGAGCATGAACACGATCGCGAAGAGGATCGGCACCCACAGCGGGACTTTGCGTCCGCCCGCGACGACCCAGCTCGCGTACCCGGTGAACAGGGCCAGGACCAGCACCGCCGCGATGACGGTGGGCAGCACCGGCAACACGATGTCGGGCAGCTGGATCACGTCGTTCAGCGTGGAGATCCGGAATGTGCTCTGCGTGGCATCCGTCGGGATCAGAACGAAGGCCAGCGAGATGAGCGTGAAGATGCCGAGCGCGATTGGGGTGCGCCAGCTGGTGATCGTCGTGGTTTCGAGACCTGCGATCCTCTGCGGCACTGCTGCGGTTGTGCTCACTTTGCAGTCACCTCCTTGGTGACGAGACGGCGCTCGTGACGGCTCAGGGCGCTCGGGGTGGGCAACCGGAAGATCGCTCTCACCAGCGGTGGGGCGGCGATGAAGAGCACGATCAGCGACTGGACGACGAGCACGATGTCGATCGGCACGCCCTCGGCCGCCTGCATCGAGAATCCGCCGGCCTTGAACGCGCCGAACAGCACGCCGGCGACGAAGATCCCGATCGGCCGGGACCGGCCGAGCAGCGCGACCGTGATGGCGTCGAAACCGATGCCGGCGTCGATGCCCTGGCTGAACCCGGTGGTCACCGTGCCGAGCATCTGGCTGACACCGGCAAGCCCGGCGAGGCCGCCCGAGAGCAGCATTGCCCAGATGTAGACGCCCTTCACGTTGATGCCGGCGACCTTCGCCGCCCGCGGGTTCTCACCCACGGCGCGGAACTGGAAGCCCAGGTTCGACCGGTTCAGCAGCCACCAGATGAACGCCGTCGCGCCGATCACGACGATGAACCCCCAGTGCAGGTTGAACTGGGGGCCGAGCAGTTCGGGGAAGATTGCGGTGTCCTGCATGGCCGCGGTCTTGGGATTGCTCGATCCGGGCGCCTGCAGCAGGCCCTGCGTGCGCAGCATGTATGCCAGCAGGTAGAGGGCGATGAAGTTCATCATGATGGTCACGATGACCTCATGGGCACCGGTCTGCGCCTTCAGCACACCGACGATGCCGCCCCAGATTGCGCCGGCGATGAGTCCGGCGAGCACGGCGAGGATGAGGTGCAGTACCGGCGGGAACGACATGTACGCCCCGACGTAGCCGGCGGCAGCGGCTGCCATCAGCATCTGCCCGCGCGCACCGATGTTGAACATGCCCACCCGGAAGGCGAGACCGACTCCGAGGCCTGCCGCGATGAGCGGGGTCGCGAAGGTCAGTGTCTCGGTCAACGGACGGATGCCGGCGGCGAAGCCGTCGACCCGGAAGTTGAAGATCGAGCCCTGGAACAGGGCACCGTATGCGCCAAAGACCGAACTCCCGATCGCGCCGAGCATGTCGGTCGGGCGGGAGAAGAAGTAGACCGAGGTCTCTTGCACTCGTTCGTCGGTGATCGCGATCAGGATCGCTCCGGCGAGCAGCGCGAGCACGACCGCCAGGATGGAGATCATGAAGCTGCCGCCGACGATGTCACGCAGCGCTTGCTGCCAGCGGGACTCCGGCTCGGCCTCGACACTTCGGTCTTCGACCCGGGCGATCATGGTGTCGGGTTCCGTGTGAACGATGCGGTTCTCCGGCGGAGTGGTCATCGGGTCGCGGTCGTCGCTCATGCTGCTTCTCCCGTACCAGTAGTAGTTTCGCCGGCCATCATGAGCCCGAGCACGTCGCGCGGGGTACCGGCCGGGACGATGCCGACGATCGCACCGCGGTACATCACCGCGATCCGGTCGGCGAGTGCCTCGACCTCGTCGAGCTCGGTGGACACCACGATGACGGGGACGCCGGCGTCGCGGGCCTCGATGATGCGGGTGTGCACGAACTCGATCGATCCAACGTCGAGGCCGCGGGTCGGCTGCGCCGCGATGAACAATTCCAGCTCCCGGCTGAGCTCGCGGGCGAGCACAACCTTCTGCTGGTTGCCGCCGGAGAGTCTGCCGGCGTGGGTGAGGATGCTTTGGGTCCGGATGTCGAATTCCTCGACCTTCTCCCTGGCGAAGTCGTCGCGGAGCTTCAGCTGCAGGTTGCCGCCCTTGACGAACGGAACCCCGTTGCTGCGGTCGAGCATCAGGTTCTCGGCGATGGTGAACTCCGCCACGAGGCCATCCTCGGTGCGGTCCTCGGGGACGAATCCGACGCCAGAGTCGAGGATGCGGCGCACGCCGTGTCCGACCAGCTCCGACCCGTTGAGCATGATGCTGCCGGTGACGTGCTGTTGCAGTCCGACGAGCGCCTCGGTGAGCTCGGTCTGCCCGTTGCCTTGCACACCGGCGACGACGAGCACCTCGCCGCCGCGCACCTCGAAGCTGACGTTGTTCACCACGAGTTGCCCGAGCGGGTTGACCACGGTGAGCCCATCGACGACGACACCCTTGTCGCGGACGACCGGCGGGTTCTTCTCGATCATCAGCTCGACCGGGCGGCCGACCATGAGCGAGGCGAGCTCGGCGTTCGTCGCCGTCGGGGATGCCTCGCCGACGACCTTGCCGAGTCGGATCACGGTGATGCGGTCGGCGACCTCGCGTACCTCGCGCAGCTTGTGCGTGATGAAGACGATCGAGGTGCCGCTCGCCTTGAGCTGACGCATGATCGCGATGAGCTCGTCGGTTTCCTGCGGGGTAAGCACGGCGGTCGGCTCGTCGAAGACCAACAGTTTCGCGTCCCGGGAGAGCGCCTTGATGATCTCCACTCGCTGCTGCACACCGACCGGAAGATCCTCGACGAGGGCATCCGGGTCGAGATCGAAGCCGAATCGTGCGGAGATTTCGCGCACCTTCGCGCGGGCTCCGTCCAGATCGAGGATGCCGCCGGTCTTGACCGATTCGTTGCCGAGCATGACGTTCTCGGCAACCGTGAACACGGGGATCAGCATGAAGTGCTGATGAACCATGCCGATGCCGGCGTTCATGGCATCGCCCGGCCCGGCGAAGTGCTGCACCTCATCACCCAGGAGGATCTCGCCTTCATCGGCTCGATACAGGCCGTACAGCACGTTCATGAGGGTGGACTTGCCTGCACCGTTCTCACCGAGCAGAGCATGGATCTCACCCGCCTCAACAGTGAGGTCAATGTGGTCGTTAGCGACCAAGGCACCGAATCGTTTCGTGATGCCGCGAAGTTCGAGCTTCATGGTTCCTGATTCTAGGGGTCGGTGGGTCGTTGAGGCGGGTATTAGAACGGGGAGGCCAGCAGTGCTGACCTCCCCGCTAGTGGTGAAGCTGGATTACTCGGCCAGGTAGGAAGTGACCTTGATCTCGCCGGAGATGATGGCCTCCTTCAGCGCCTGCACCTCGGCATCGAGCTCGGCCGGCACGCGGTCTGCCCAGTCGTGGTAGTCGGCGATGCTGACGCCCTCGTTCTCCAGGGTGCCGACGTACGGCGAGTTGTCGAAGTTGCCTTCGCCCGCCATGGTGACGGCTTCCTCGACCGAGACATCCATGCCCTTGCGGATCGAGGTCAGCAGCAGGTCGCCGATCTCGGGGGCGGACACGTACTGGTCGGCGTCGACGCCGATCATGGCGATCTCACGGCCGGAGTCGCGGATGGCGGCAGCGGCGCTCTGGTAGATCGGGCCGCCGACGGGCAGCAGCACGTCGATGTTCTGGCCGATCAGCGAGTTCGCGGCGTTCAACGCCTCGGTGCCGGCCGCGAAGCCACCGGTGAAGGTGCCGGTCTCGGCGGCGCTGTCCCACCCGAAGACCTTGACGTCGGTGCCCTTGACCTCGTTGTAGTGGGCGACGCCCTGCGCGAAACCGTCCATGAAGATGGTGACGGTCGGGAACTGCATGCCACCGAAGGTGCCGACGGCGCCGGTCTTCGAGACGCCAGCGGCGAGGTAGCCGGCGAGGAACGCGGCCTGCGCGGTGTCGTAGACCAGCGGCTTGATGTTCTCGAAGTCGGTGGTGCCATCGAAGTCGAGGTCGACCGCGTCGTCGATCGAGACGTACTCGACCTCCGAGTTGGCCTCAGCAGACTCGGCTGCGGCTTCAGCCAGCGCGAAGCCGACGGTGACGATCAGGTTGCAGCCTTCGGCCACGAGGTTGGTGAGGTTCGAGGCGTAGTCGGTCTCGGCTGCCGACTCGACTTCTTTGTACTCGACGCCCAGGCCGTCCGCCGCGGCCTGCAGGCCTTCGAAACCGAGCTGGTTAAACGACTTGTCGTCGAATCCACCCGCGTCGGAAACCATGCAGGGCAGGAAGTCGTTCGACGCGGCGCCGTCGCCGTCTCCGCTGTCTTCGGGTGCTGCTGCACAGCCGGAGAGCACGAGTGCGCTCGTGCCGAGCAGTGCGAGGCCGCTGAGGGCGGACTTGCGCGTTGTGATTCTCAAGGTGTCCTCCAAGGAAAGCCCGGCCATCGCCGGGATTGATGGCTTCAACTTATCGAATGTTGCACGGGATGACGGCAAACGAGGGCCGCGAGGGGAGAACAGTTACAATTCCGCGACTTAGCCGAAACATTCGCAGAACATTTCGGCTGGTCCGCCGCCTATTTTGGAGTGGCCGGCGAGGTGACCGTGATGGTGCCGTCGATGATGTCGGCGCGCAGTTGGTCGATCTCGGCGGCCAGCTCAGCGGAGACCAGCGGGGCCCGATCGTGGAACGGGGCGATATCGACGCCGCCGTTCTCGAGCGTGCCAATGAAGGGTTCGTTGCTGAAGTCGCCCTCGATGTCCTTGCCCACGATCTCGACCACCGCGTCCTGCGTGTTCTTCAGGATGCTGGTGAGCACGATCGGTCGGAAATCTTCGGGCAGCGTCTCGTAGCCGTCGTTGTCGACCCAGATCAGCGAGGCATTGCCGCGCTCCAGGATCGCCGCGGCGGCGCCTTCGCCGACCTGTCCGGCCACCGGCAGGATCACGTCTGCTCCCTGGTCGAGCATGCCCTCGGTCGTGGTCTTGCCCAGGCTGGTGTTCTCGAAGTCGCCGGTGAACGCGCCGTTCTGCGTTGCCTTGTCCCAGCCGATCACGGCCACGGCGGTGCCGTGCACGTCGTTGTAGTGGGCCACGCCGTCGACGTAGCCGTCCATGAACAGCGTCACCGGAGGCTGGTTGCCGCCGCCGAACGTGCCGACGATACCGGTCTGGCTGACGCCGGCCGCAAGGTAACCGGCCAGGAACGCCGCCTGCGCAGTGTCGAAGACGATGGGCTTGATGTTCTCGCCATCGACGAACTCGTCGACGATTGCGAAGTGGATGTCGGGGTTCTGCCCGGCAGCCTCGGACGTGGCATCCGTCAATTCGAAGCCGACCGTGAGCACGAACTGGCAGCCGGTCTCGACCGCCTGCTGCACATTGGGGGCCAGGTCGGTCTCGGTCTGCGACACGATGGCGTCGACTTCGATGCCGTACTCGTCCGCGGCGCGTTCGAGGCCTTCCCAGCTGGACTGGTTGAACGACCGGTCTTCGAGACCACCCGAGTTCGTCACCATCCGGGCGCAGTAGTCCGTGTTGGCGGTGTCGTCGGTTCCGGTGCCCTCGTCGGGGGCGGCGGCGCAGCCGGCTAGGAGGAGGGCCGACGCGGCGAAGAGGATGACGGGGCGTGCACTGCTGCGAATGGTCATGGTGATGCGAACTCCCGGGGCGACTGATGAGGGTTTTGGGCGTTAGTCAACCGTCCCCACAGTGCTGACGGCAACCGGGCAACCGCTTACGGACGTTGCGATTGGGTCACGGACACGCAGAGCAAATCGCTCAGAGCACGTCGTTGCGACCGGACAGCTTGAGCGCGTCGACCACGGCCTTCACCCGCTGTGCGTTCGCGCTGGTGGTCACCAGCAGCGCATCCGGGGTGTCGACCACGACGATGTCGTTGACGCCGATCAGCGAGATGAGCCGGCCGGTCTGGCTGACGACGACGCCGCTGGATGCGTCGGCGAGCACGCGGGCGTTCTCGCCGAGGATCGCGAGATCCGACTTGCGACCGCCGGAGTGCAGCTTGGCGAGCGAGGCGAAGTCGCCCACGTCATCCCAGTCGAAATCGCCGGGGATGACCGCGAGCTTGCCCTCGGCTGCGGCGGGCTCGGCAACCGTGTAGTCGATGGCGATCTTCTTCAGCCCCGGCCAGACCTTGTCGACCACGGCACCGCGGCGCGGGGTGTCCCAGGCCTCGGCGAGCTCGAGCAGGCCGGCCAGCAGCTCCGGCTCTGACCTGCCCAGCTGTTCGAGCAGCACGCTCGCCCGGCTGATGAACATGCCGCCGTTCCATAGGTAGTCGCCGCTCGCGACGTACTCCTGGGCGGTCTCCAGATCGGGCTTCTCGACGAACGAGTCGACCTCGACCGCGGATGCCGCGCCGTCGATCTGAAGCGGGGCGCCGCAGTGGATGTAGCCGAATCCGATCGCCGGTTCGGTCGGGGTGATGCCGATCGTGGCGATGTACCCGGCATCGGCCGCGGCGATGGCCTCGATCGCCGCGCGACGGAACCCGCGGGTGTCGCGGATCACGTGGTCAGCGGCGAACGAGCCGATGATCACACCCGGTTCCCGTTTCTCCAGGATCGCGGCGGCGAGCCCGATCGCGGCGCTGGAGTCGCGCGGTTCGCTCTCGAGCACGACGTTCTGGTCGGCGAGGGCCGGAATCTGCTTCTCCACGGCGGCGCGGTGGGCGCGCCCGGTGACCACCATGATGCGCTGCTCCCCCGACAGCGGGCCGAGACGGTCCCAGGTGTCGCGCACCAGGCTCTGCCCCGACCCGGTGAGGTCGTGCAGGAACTTGGGGGCGTCGGCCCGTGACAGCGGCCACAGCCGGGAGCCGATGCCGCCGGCGGGGATAACACTGTAGAAACGGTCGAGTCCGGGCGCGTCGGTCATGGGCTCCAGCCTATCCAGTTGATCCTGCACGCCCGCCCGTGCTCCGGCGATTGCGGGTGAGAACCGTCGCCCACTGCACCACGGCCGTTCAAGTGGGGTTCACCCGGCTGTCACCCTGGCTCGGAATCGTGAGTGGCGAAGCCGAGTGGATCGAGGAACGCAATGCGCGTGGTCGTCGTCAGCGAAAGTTTTCTCCCCACCCTCAATGGCGTGACCACGAGTGTGCGCAAGGTGCTCGATCACCTGCAGGCCGAAGGGCACGAGGCGATCGTGATCGTCCCCGCAGCGGGCGCCCCCGCCTCGTACGCCGGCTTCCCCGTGCACGAGGTCCCGGCGATCGCCTACCGCCAGTTCCCGGTGGGACTGCCGAGCGTGCACGTGCAACGACTGATCGCCGACTTCGCCCCAGACGTCATCCACGCCGCATCACCGTTCCTGCTGGGTGCGCAGGCGATCGCCGCGGGTCGGCGTCTCGGCATCCCGTCTGTGGCAATTTTCCAGACGGATGTCGCCGGCTACGCCCGCCGCAACAAACTGGCCGCCGCCACCAAGTTCGCCTGGCGAGTGGTGCGCTGGATCCACGACGGCGCCGACCTGACCCTCGCCCCCTCGACGTCGTCGATGGCCGACCTCGAGCGCGCCGGCGTTCCCCGACTCTCCCGCTGGGGACGCGGGGTGGATGTCGCCACCTACCACCCGAACAACCGGCTCGACGCCGACACCATCCAGTTGCGCGACCAGCTCGCCCCGCACGGCGAGGTCGTGATCGGCTACGTCGGCCGGTTCGCCCCAGAGAAGCAGATCGAACGGCTGCGCACGCTGCGCGGCCTACCCGGGGTGCGCCTGGCGCTCGTCGGAGACGGCCCGTCGATGCCGTCGGTGCGACGCGCCCTCGCCGGAATGCCGGTCAGCTACCTCGGACCGCTCGGCGGCCGCCAGCTCGCTGCCGCATACGCGAGCTTCGACCTGTTCGTGCACACCGGCACCGAGGAGACCTTCGGCCAGACCATCCAGGAGGCCCACGCCAGCGGCATCCCGGTGATCGCGCCGCGCGCCGGTGGCCCGATCGACCTGGTTGACTCCGGCTGGACCGGCTTCCTGTTCGACCCGGACGACGACCGGATGCTGCGCAGCCAGGTGGAGACCCTGGTTCAGGATGAGGCCATGCGTGCCCGGATGGGCGAGGCCGGTCGCCGTGGCGTGCTGGGCAAGACGTGGGCGTCCGTCTGCGGCGAACTGGTCGGCCATTACGAGTCCGTCGTCGCGCGCAAGGCCGTGCGCGTTTCCTGAGCGCGGGCCCGCCCACCAAGGGGGTGCCTGCGCCCGAGGGTGGGCCTGCCCTCAGGCGCGAGCGCGCCGTTTTCGGCCGAGCGCTGGCGCCGCGGCGGGCTCGCTCGGCCGGTAACGCCGCGCCCACGTCGGAATGCCTGCGCTGCGGACGCGAGCGCCGCAGAAACCTCCGAACGCCGCTGATATGGCGGCGGCGCTCGACAGAAAGTACGGCGCTCACCGGTACCACCGCCGCCACCCACCTGGTTTGCCCACGGGTCGAGCAAGTATCTTGACGTCGAGCTAGTTAGGGCGACCTAAGCAGCACGGGTCGGACGGCGACAATAGACTAGTCAGCGTTCGATGATCGAACGAAGGCTGGTCGCACTGCATCGCGGCCACGACAAGGAGGGTTCCCTCGTGCCAGAATCGGCCGAAGCCCTGGCGGCATCGCCCGGGCGCTCCGTACCTAAGATCTCGCCTCCGCGACGCCCAGCCGGTACTCTCTACCGCGGCCGCGAAGGCATGTGGTCCTGGGTCCTGCACCGCATCACCGGTGTGGCGATCTTCTTCTTCCTGCTGGTGCACGTGCTCGACACGGCGCTCGTGCGGGTGAGCCCAGAGGCGTACAACGCCGTCATCGGCACCTACCAGACCCCGCTCATGGGTCTCGGCGAGGTTGGCCTGGTTGGCGCGATCGTGTTCCACGCCTTCAACGGCCTGCGCATCATCCTGATCGATTTCTGGGCGGGTGGCACTAAGTACCACCGCGTCATGTTCTGGGTCGTCATCGCCCTCTGGGTGATCACGATGCTGAGCTTCACGCCGCGCCACCTGATCAACGTCTTCAGCCACTAAGGGAGGGCCGACATGTCAACCGCAATCGAAACTCCCCGTTCCGCTCGCCCGGCACGCCGTAAGGGCGTGAACTGGGAAAAGTGGGGCTGGCTCTACATGCGCGTCTCCGGCGTGGTGCTGGTCGTGCTGATCTTCGGCCACCTGTTCGTCAACCTGATGGTCGGCGACGGCGTCAAGGCCATCGACTTCGCCTTCGTCGGCGGCAAGCTCTCCGACCCGTTCTGGAAGGTGTGGGACACGCTGCTGCTGTGGCTCGCGCTCATTCACGGCGCCAACGGCATGCGCACCATCATCAACGACTACACGCGCAACGAGACGGTGCGCCGCATCCTCGTCTGGGCTGTCGCCGCGTCGGCCATCGTGCTGATCATCCTCGGCACCCTCGTCATTTACACCTTCGACCCCTGCCCGGCTGGCCAGCCGGCCGACCTGCTGCCTAGCTTCTGTGGAGATCTTTAATGCCTGAATTCGAAGACGGATCGATCGTCGACGGGGTTCACTACCACCAATTCGACATCGTCATCGTGGGCGCCGGCGGTGCCGGCATGCGCGCCGCCATCGAGGCAGGGCCTCAGGCAAAGACCGCAGTGATCTCGAAGCTGTACCCCACCCGCTCGCACACTGGTGCGGCGCAGGGCGGCATGGCTGCGGCGCTCGCCAACGTCGAGGAAGACAGCTGGGAATGGCACACCTTCGACACCGTCAAGGGCGGCGACTACCTGGTTGACCAGGATGCCGCGGAGATCCTGGCGAAGGAAGCCATCGACGCCGTTCTCGACCTGGAGAACATGGGCCTGCCGTTCAACCGCACGCCGGACGGCAAGATCGACCAGCGCCGCTTCGGCGGGCACACCGCCGATCATGGCAAGACCCCGGTGCGCCGGGCCTGCTACGCCGCCGACCGCACGGGTCACATGATCCTGCAGACCCTGTACCAGAACTGCGTCAAGCACGGCATCAACTTCTTCAACGAGTACTACGTGCTCGACCTGGTGATGAACGACGACAAGCCCGCCGGCGTGGTCGCCTACGAGCTGTCCACCGGAACGATCCACGTCTTCCAGGCCAAGGCCGTGATCTTCGCGACCGGCGGCTTCGGAAAGATCTTCAAGACCACCTCGAACGCGCACACCTTGACCGGTGACGGAGTCGGCATCATCTGGCGCAAGGGCCTCCCGCTGGAGGACATGGAGTTCTTCCAGTTCCACCCGACCGGCCTCGCCGGTCTCGGCATCCTGCTCACCGAGGGCGCCCGCGGTGAGGGCGCGATCCTGCGTAACGCCAGCGGCGAGCGGTTCATGGAGCGGTACGCGCCGACCATCAAGGACCTCGCTCCCCGTGACATCGTCGCGCGCTGCATGGTGCAGGAGGTCGCGGAGGGACGCGGCGCCGGCCCCAACAAGGACTACGTCTACCTCGACTGCACCCACCTGGGCGCCGAGGTGCTCGAGACGAAGCTTCCGGACATCACCGAGTTCGCTCGCACCTACCTGGGTGTCGACCCGGTGACCGAGCCGGTTCCCGTGATGCCGACCGCGCACTACGCGATGGGCGGCATCCCGACCAACGTCAACGCAGAGGTGCTCAGCGACAACACCACCGTGGTGCCCGGTCTCTACGCCGCCGGTGAATGCGCCTGCGTCTCGGTGCACGGCTCCAACCGCCTCGGCACCAACTCGCTGCTCGACATCAACGTGTTCGGCAAGCGCGCCGGCAACAACGCCGTCGAGTACGTGCGCACCGCCGACTGGGTGGAACTGCCCGAAGACCCCTCGCGCGACGTGCGAGAGTGGCTGCAGCGGATGCGCGACTCCACCGGAACCGAGCGCGTCGCCGTGCTGCGCAAGGAACTGCAGGACTCGATGGACCGCAATGCTCAGGTGTTCCGCACCGACGAGTCGCTGGCCGAGGTCACCGATGTCATCCACAACCTGCGCGAGCGTTACCAGCACGTGTCGGTGCAGGACAAGGGCCAGCGGTTCAACACCGACCTGCTCGAGGCCGTCGAACTCGGCTTCCTGCTCGACCTTGCCGAGGTCGTCGTGTTCTCGGCGCGCAACCGGCTGGAATCGCGCGGCGGTCACATGCGGGATGACTACCCCAACCGTGACGACGAGAATTACATGAAGCACACCATGGCCTACCTGACCGGCGACCGACGGTCGGCGGATGCCGGTGACCACATTCGTCTTGACTGGAAGCCCGTGGTGATCACCCGCTACCAGCCCATGGAAAGGAAGTACTAGTCGTGAGCGAAGTAGCAGCAGAGGCACCCGTGGAGGCGATCCAGTCCTTCACGGTCACCCTGATCATCCGCCGGTTCGATCCGGAGAATGACACCGAGCCGCGCTGGGTCGACTACGACGTGGAGATGTACCCCACCGACCGCATCCTCGACGCCCTGCACAAGATCAAGTGGGACATCGACGGCTCGCTGTCGTTCCGCCGCTCCTGTGCGCACGGCATCTGCGGCTCCGACGCCATGCGCATCAACGGCCGCAACCGGCTCGCCTGCAAGACGCTGATCAAGGACCTCGACATCTCGCAGCCGATCTACGTCGAGGCGATCAAGGGCCTGCCGCTGGAGAAGGACCTGATCGTCGACATGGAGCCGTTCTTCGAGTCCTACCGCGCGATCCAGCCGTTCCTGCAGGCTTCCTCGAAGCCCGAGAAGGAGCGCATCCAGTCGGTGGCGCAGCGCGCCGCGTTCGATGACACCACCAAGTGCATCCTGTGCGCGGCGTGCACCTCGAGCTGCCCGGTGTTCTGGACCGACGGCCAGTACTTTGGCCCGGCGGCGATCGTGAACGCGCACCGCTTCATCTTCGACTCGCGCGATGAAGAGGCCAAGGTTCGCCTCGACATCCTCGACGACAAAGAGGGCGTGTGGCGCTGCCGCACCACGTTCAACTGCACCGAGGCGTGCCCGCGCGGCATCCAGGTGACCCAGGCCATCGCCGAGGTCAAGCAGGCCATGCTGAAGAACAAGGCGTAAGCCCCTCGTTCACAGAAATAGGGCCGGATCCCCTCGGGGATCCGGCCCTATTTTCATGCGCGACAGGGCAGGGCGGGTTAACCGGATGCCGCGGCGGTGCGCGCTCCGGCTGCCGTGCTGGCCCCCAGCGCGGCGGCTGCCCGGGCGGTGGCCTGCTCGAGGGTGACGGTCGCCAGTTCCGCGCGCACGTCGGCGAGCGCGGCCGGTGTCATCGACAGCGTGGTCACTCCCAGACCCACCAGCACCACCGCAAGCTGCGGGTCGGCGGCGGCCTCACCGCAGACACCGACGGGCTTGTTCGCAGCGTTGCCGGCATCCCCGAGCATCTTGATCAGCCGCAGCACAGACGGATGCCACGGATCCTGATAGCTCGCCACGCTGCCGAGCATCCGGTCGGCCGCGAGCGTGTACTGGGTGAGGTCGTTGGTGCCGATGCTGACGAAGTCGGCCACGGCGAGCACCTGGTCGGCGAGCACTGCGAGGCTCGGCACCTCGGCCATCACACCGACGGTGTTCAGCCCCAGCTCACGGCCCAGCCGCACGAAGTACTCGGTCTCCTCGGCGTCGGAGACCATGGGGGCCATCACCCACAGGTCGGCGTCGGTGGCATCCTGTGCCCCCTTGAGCGCGGTGAGCTGGTCGCGCAGGATCTGTTCCTTCACGCGCAGCACCCGCAGCCCGCGCAGGCCGAGCGCCGGGTTCTCCTCGTGCGCGTCGGTGAGGAACGCGAGCGGCTTGTCAGCTCCGGCGTCGAGCGCTCGAACCACCACTTTCTTGCCGGGGAAGGCCTGCAGCAGCGTGGTGTAGCTCGCCTGCTGGCTCTCGACGCTCGGCGCTGTCTGCGCGCCGAGGAACAGGAACTCGGTGCGGAACAGGCCGACGCCCTCCGCCCCCAGCTCCACGGCGCCGGGCGCCTCGTCGGGGTTGCCGAGGTTGACCAGCAAGGGAACCGAGGTGCCGTCGGCGAGCGCGCCGTTCGTGATCGGGGCGCTGATCGCGGCGGCCCGCTCCTCGATCCGGTGCTGCGCGTCGGCGATCTGGTCGCTGCTCGGATCGACGATGACCGCACCGGTGCTGGCATCGACGATCACCATGGTGCCATCGGCGAGATCGAGCGCGCCGGCAACGCCCACGATTGCCGGGATCGACTTGGCCCTGGCGAGGATCGCGGTGTGACTGGTCGGACCACCGTCGCGGGTGACCAAGGCGAGCACTTTGTTGAGGTCGAGCAGCGCAGTGTCGGCGGGGGCCAGGTCGGCGGCGACCAGCACGAACGGCACGTCGCTTTCGGGCACACCGGGCGCGGGCACGCCGCGCAGGTGCGCGATGGTGCGCTGCGCGACATCCCCCAGATCGGTGGCGCGCTCTGCCATGTAACCACCCAGGTCGGTCAGCATCTTCTGAAAGGTGTGGAACGCGTCGAACACGGCGCGCTCCCCCGTCGACCCGTCATTGATGCGGGTGCTGATGTCTTCGGTGAGCATGGGGTCCTGCGCCATTTGCGCGGCAGCATCCAACACCTCTTGCGCCGGGCCGCCGGCCTTGACGCCGCGCGCGGTCAGGTCTGCCGCGACGGCGGCCAGCGCGGCGGTCACCGCATCGTTTTCCTCGGCCGCGTCTCCGTTGTGCTCTGCTACCGGCGGTTCGGGAATCGGGTCAGGCATCCGGAGCACGGTCCCTACGGCCACTGCGCGTCCGACTCCGACACCGTGCAGCTCGTGCAGGTCCATGGTTGCTCCTTGCCGTCGCATGCTTGCCGAGGGCCCCTCGGGGAGGGCCCTGTGGTCAGACTAGTCTCGGCCTCGATAGTCTGGCCAGATGGCGGATGGCACGCGGAGTGGCCTTCGCGCCCGGGTCACGGAGACCGTTGCCACCGGCCGCACCTCGCGCCCGGTGCGCGTCGTTCAGCGCTATCTCGACCGGCGCGGCTCACTGCTCGCGGCCGGAATGTCTTATCAAGCGTTGTTTGCCGTGTTCGCCGGCATCTGGGTGGGGTTCTCGGTCGCCGGCCTGTTCCTCGCCGGCCATCCGGCACTCAGCGACGCCCTGTTCACGTTTCTCAACACCTCGGTTCCGGGACTGATCGACACCGGAGCCGGCGGCATCATTGACCCGGATCAGTTGCTTGAAGCCCAAACGCTCGGCTGGACCGGCATCGTCGCGCTCGTCAGCCTGCTGATCACCGCGCTCGCCTGGCTGGCCTACGCGCGCACGTCGGTGCGGGCAATTTTCGAGGTTCCACTCCCCACCACGCCGTATCTGCTGCTCAAGCTGAAGGACTTCGGGCTCACCGTCGCGTACGGGCTGGCGGTGCTCGTGTCTGCGGCACTGTCCGTCGTGAGCACCTCCGCCCTCGAGGGAATGTTCGGGCTACTGGGGCTCACCGACTCCCCGGTCGCGGTGGCGACCACCCGGTCCGTGGGTCTAACCCTGATGTTCGTACTCGACACGGTCGTGCTCGCCACCCTGTACCGCGTGCTCTCGGGTCTGCGGATTCCGCTGCCCAGGCTGGTCGCCGGGTCGATGCTGGCCGCAGCGGGACTCGGCCTGCTCAAGGTGCTCGGCACCGCGCTGCTCGGGGGCGCGACCAGGAACCCCCTGCTCGCCTCGTTCGCCGTGGTCATCGGTCTGCTCATCTGGTTCAACCTGGTCTGCCACGTGATCCTGATCGGGGCAGCATGGATCGCCGTCGGCATGGCCGATCGCGGCCTCGCCCCCGACCCGAGACTGGCCGCGGCCGAGGAGGAACGGCGGCGCGCGGAACGCGAGCGTGTCCAGACCGAGGCGCGCGAACTGGTGCCGCGCTGGCTGCGCTGGGCTGTGAGATCGCCCGACCGGCGGCGCAAGCGTGACGGTGGCTCTGCCTAAACTTGTCGGCATGCCTCAGCCTGCTCTTCGTATCGCCACAATCAACGCCAACGGGATCCGAGCGGCCTACCGCAAGGGCATGGGCGACTGGCTCGACGGCCGAGACATCGACATCCTCGCCATCCAGGAGGTGCGCGCCTCCACCGAAGACCTGGAGAACCTGCTGGGCTCCGACTGGGACATCTTGCACGACCCGGCCACCGCGAAGGGCCGCGCCGGGGTGGCGATCGCCAGCCGCCTCGGTGGCCGGCACCGCCGCGGCGCCTCAATCCACCGGGTCGAGCTCGGCCACCCCGACTTCGACTCCGCCGGCCGCTGGCTGGAGGCCGACTACGAGGTGGGCGACCGGATCGTCACCGTGGTCAGCACCTACGTGCATTCCGGTGAGGTCGAGACCCCGAAGCAGGTGGAGAAGTACAAGTTCCTCGACGCGATGACCGCGCGGCTGCCCGAGCTGGAGAAGCACTCCGAGCTGGCGGTGGTCCTCGGCGACCTGAACGTGGGTCACCGTGAGCTCGACATCCGCAATTGGCGGGGCAACCGCAAGAAGTCCGGCTTCCTGCCCGAGGAGCGCGCATACTTCGACCGTTTCTTCGGCCCGGCCGGCGTGCCGGTCGAGGGAGTCGACGGGTCGGCCGGCCCGGGCCTCGGCTGGGTCGACGTGGGTCGCACCTGGGCGGGCGAGGTGGACGGTCCGTACACCTGGTGGAGCCAGCGCGGCAAGGCGTTCGACACCGACACGGGCTGGCGCCTCGACTACCAGGTGGCCACCCCGGCGCTCGCGGCGACCGTGACGAGCTACGCGGTAGACCGCGCTGCCGCATACGACCAGCGCTGGTCGGATCACAGCGCGGTCGTCGTCGACTACGCCGTGTAGCCCGCGCGAGCGGCGCCCGCCGTCTCCGCGACATCCGATCACCTGAGAGAATCACACTATGAATCAAGCGCGTCTCTTCTCTGGCATGCAACCGTCCGCCGACAGCCTCCACGCGGGCAACTACATCGGTGCGCTGCTGCAGTGGAAGCAGATGCAGGATGACTACGAGGCGCTGTTCTGCGTCGTTGACATGCACGCGATCACCGTGCCGCAGGATCCCGCGCAGCTGCGCGAGCAGACCCGGCGCACCGCCGCGCAGTACATCGCCGCCGGCATCGACCCGGCCAAGTCGACCCTGTACGTGCAGTCGCACGTGCCGGCGCACGCGCAGCTGGCGTGGGTGCTGAACACCATCACCGGCTTCGGTGAGGCCAGCCGGATGACCCAGTTCAAAGACAAGTCCTCCCGGTTCGGCGCGGATGCCACCACCCTCGGGTTGTTCGCGTACCCGACGCTGATGGCGGCCGACATCCTGCTGTACAACGCAGCGGTGGTGCCGGTGGGCGATGACCAGAAGCAGCACGTGGAGCTCACCCGCGACCTGGCCACCCGCTTCAACTCGCGCTTCGGCGACACCTTCACCGTGCCGGAACCGGTGATCATGGCCTCGAACGCGCGCATCTACGACCTGCAGAACCCGGAATCGAAGATGTCGAAGTCCGCGGCATCCGAGGCCGGCATCATCTGGCTGCTCGACGAGCCATCGAAGACCGCGAAGAAGATCAAGTCGGCGGCCACCGACTCGGAGCGGGAGATCCGCTTCGACCGGGGCGCGAAGCCGGGCGTGTCCAGCCTGCTGTCGATCCTGTCGGCGTTCACGGATGTCACCATCCCCGCGCTGGAGGAGCAGTACGTGGGCCGCGGCTACGGCGACCTGAAGAAGGATGTCGCGGACGCCGTGGTGGCCACGTTCGGCCCGATCCGGGAGCGCGCCCTCGAATTGCTCGCCGACCCGGCGGAGCTGGACCGCGTGCTCGCCGGGAACGCCGCCCGCGCCAACGAGATCGCCCAGCAGACCCTGGCCGACGTGTACGACCGGGTCGGGTTCCTCTCGCGCGCATGACCCCGTTCGCGCTGACCTCGGAGCGGCTGCGGCTCGACCCGCCCGCCGCCTCTGATGCGGCGCGCATTGTCGAGTACTGCCAGGACCCGCTGTTCGAACGGTTCCTGGCGACCCCGTGGCCGTACCAGCCAGCCGACGCGGCCGGGTTCATCGAGTCGTTCGTGCCCGACGGCTGGGCGTCGGGCACCGAGTACACCTGGGCGGTGCGCAGCGGTACCGGAGCGCCGCTGATCGGCGTCATCGGGCTGCGGCGGGAGGCGCCCGGCGTCGCCAACCTGGGTTTCTGGATCGGCGCACCGCACCGCGGCCGCGGATACATGACCGAGGCGGTGCGCCTGGTGTCGGCGTGGGCGTTCCGCGACGGAGGCGTCGAGACACTGAAGTGGGAGTGCTACCTCAGAAACGCGGCATCCGCTGCGGTGGCTCGCAAGGTGGGCTTCCGGTACGTCGGGACCGGTCCGGCCGACCTCGCCGACCGCGACGGTCGGCATCGCGAAGCGTGGCACGGCGTGCTGACCGCCGAACTACAGGCGCAGCCGCCCGCCGCGGTGGAAGACTGGCCGGTATGAGTATCCCGGTTGTGTTGTTCGATCTGGATGACACCCTGTTCGCGCACCGCGACTCGGTGATTACCGGGATCGGCGCCCACCGGCGCGTGCTCGGCGGCGCGTTCCTCGCCGCCGACGACCGGGCCGAGGCGGTGCGCTGGCATGCCCTGGAGGAGGAGCACTATCACCGCTACCTCGCCGGGGAACTGACCTTCGCCGAGCAGCGGCGTGCCCGTGCCCGCGGTTTCGTGGAGCATTTCGGTGTGGTGCTCGACGACTCTGAGGCGGATGCCTGGTTCGACGCTTACTTCGATGAGTACCAGCGCGCCTGGCAGCTGCACGATGACGCCCTGCCCTGCCTGGACGCGCTGGCCGGTGCCCGGTTCGGCGTGATCACGAACGGTGAGCTCGACTTTCAGCTGCGCAAGATCGAGTCCGTCGGGTTGCGGTCGCGCCTCGAGCAGGTGGTGGCGTCGGGCGAGGTCGGCTACGCGAAGCCAGATCCGCGCATCTTCAACCACGCCTGCGGGCTATTCGGCGTGGCTTCGGCGCAGGCGGCATACGTGGGCGACCGGCTGCGAACCGACGCGATCGGTGCCGCCGAGGCGGGGCTGCTGGGCGTGTGGCTCGACCGGGAGGGTGCCGCGTCTGGCCCCGATCTGGAGACGGCGCGGGAGGCCGGGGTTCGCGTCATCCGTTCGCTGACGGAACTGCCGGCGGTACTGGGTTACTGACCGCCGGCGCCCTGCGCCGCTACGGAACAATGCGGTGCTTCTCACACCATGCGCGCCTACGTAGCGCCGCATCGTGTGAGAAACACCGCGCGGTTGCGGCTAGCTCAGGGTGGCGGACAGGTCAGGGCTGCCGTCGGGGAGGGCGGGAACCGGCTGCCCGGTGGTGTAACGGGGCCAGGCGAGCGCGCCAGCCGGGACGTTCAGGTCGGGCAGGCCGTTCGGCAGGGCGTGCACCGGCTGCCCGGTGGTGTACCGCGGCCACTCCAGCTGCAGCGGCTGCGCCTGCGGTAGCACCGGCGCGGCGACCTGCGGCACCGGCGGAGTGAACGGGGGCACCGGCGGGGCGGCGTCCGGAGCGATGAATCCTGCCCGGTACCCGGCGGTGGGCTGGGCGGCGGCCGGCTGCGCGACAACCGGCTGCGGGTATGCCTGGGGCACCGGCACGCCGTACTCCGCCTGGGCGGTCGCGACCGGCGCGTATCCCTGCTGGGCGGTCGCGACCGGGGCGTATCCCTGCTGGGGAGCGGGCGCCGGGTAGCCCGACTGTCCCGGGTACGCAGGCACCGCCGCCGGGTAGTACGGCTGCGCGGCCGGACGCGCCGGACGGTGGAACAGCACATAGACCAGCGGGATCAGCACCGTGCCCAGCACGTCCAGGATGGCCACGGCGAACAGGATGCGCCAGTACCACTCCTCGTACGTGGGGTCGGGCAGCAGCGCCGGCAGCGACAGCATGGCCGCGAGAATGACCACGAGCCCGAACGTCACCGTGGTGACCCCGCTCATCACCGGCGTGGTGAACTTCGTCTGCTGCACGATCAGCAGGTGCACATGCAGCAGTGCGATGCGGGCCACCAGCACGATCCAACCCCAGGCGAGGAAATCCTCGATCATGCTCGAGGATGCAGCCGGGAACCAGATCTTGAGCATGCCCGCCGCGAACAGGTACACCGAGACTCCGGCGGAGGCGAAGCCGAACCACGCCGCCCGCTTCGCCGACACCTCGGCGTCGTACCAGCTCATCAGCGAGAACACGACGAACAGCATCACCGTTCCGAGCAACCGCCACGACAGTGCGGCGAACTCTCCGACCAGTACAGACACCACCGCTACTAGGGCGGCGCCGATCACCGAGGCGACGATCGACTTCAGGACGAGGACTCTCGCCCGGTTCGGCGTCGGGGTTATGGCGGGTGCGTCTGTCACGGTGGGGCCTCTCTCTGGTGAACAGCGAAAGCTACAGAAATACTCAGCTCCGGCCACAGGATAGCCTGCGAGGGTTCCGGGCGGGCGTATTTTAGGCCTGCTGTGGAGAGCATCCCCGCACTCCCGACACGCACCACTGGTCATCCGCGGGCATAATTCCGCTTTCAGCGGGAATAAGTCACGGCATCAGACGTTTGACTATGCTGAACGAAGTAATAACGTGCTCCGGGGTCGGTGAGAATCCGAACCGGCGGTGATAGTCCGCGAACCTCCCTCGGGAGGCTGACCTGGTGAAATTCCGGGACCGACGGTTAAAGTCCGGATGGGAGGTAGCACGGCATGCGTTCGCGCATGCAGGTTTCACGACCGCATAATTCCCCGGAGCCCGTCTGAACAGACAGAGGACCGGATGATCACGAGCGAGAAACTCGACGCGGCAATGCGCCACGCGCTGAGCCTGGCCGCGCACGGCCCGGCATTCGGCGGCAACCCGCAGGTCGGTTGCGTGCTGCTCAACGACGCCGGCGAGATCGTCGCCGAGGGATGGCACCGGGGTGCGGGCACCCCGCACGCCGAGGTTGACGCCCTGTCGAAGCTCGCGGATGCCACCGGGCTCACCGCCGTCGTCACCCTGGAGCCGTGCAACCACACCGGCCGCACCGGACCTTGCGCCGAAGCCTTGGTCGCCGCCGGGGTGAGCCGCGTCGTGTACTCGGCCTCCGACCCGGGTGACGTATCCAGCGGCGGCGCCGAGCATCTGCGTAACGCCGGAATTCCCGCGGACGGCGGCGTACTCGCCGACGAGACCGTGGAATTCCTGCACCCCTGGCTCACCTCCATGCGTCTGGGGCGCCCGTACGTCACGGCGAAGTGGGCGTCGACCCTGGACGGTCGGGCCGCCGCCGCGGACGGCACCAGCCAGTGGATCACCGGCACCGCCGCCCGGCAGCGGGTGCACGAGCAGCGCGAGCAGTCCGACGCCATCCTGGTGGGCACCGGCACTGTGCTCGCCGACGACCCCTCCCTCACCGCACGCGGCGACGCCGGCGAGCTGATGGAGCACCAGCCGATCCCCGTCGTAGTCGGCGAACGGCCGATCCCGACCGACGCCAAACTGCACGCCCACCCGCAGGGCGTGATCGAAACCGGCACCCGGGATCTGCACGCCGTGCTCGCCGACCTGCACCAGCGCGGCATCCGCCGGGTCTATCTGGAGGGCGGGCCCACTCTCACCAGCCGTTTCATTGCGGCAGGCCTGGTGGACGAATACCTTGTCTTCCTCGCGCCGAGCCTGCTCGGCGGCGACCGCCTGGCGATCGGCGACATCGGCGTCGGCACTGTGGCAGACGCCCGCACACTCACCATTCACAACCTCGAACAGCTGGGCGACGACATTCTCGTGACCGCCCGACCGAAAGCGCCGACAGAAGGACAGCAGTAAATGTTCACCGGAATCATTGAAGAGATTGGCGAAATCGTCGACTGGCAGCCGAGCGCGGATGCCGGACGCCTGACCGTTCGCGGACCACTCGTCGTCAGCGACGCCGGGCACGGCGACTCCATCTCGGTCAGTGGCGTCTGCCTCACCGTGATCGACCAGGGCGACGACTGGTTCACCGCCGACGTGATGCACCAGACGCTCGCCATGAGCACGCTGCACGACGTCGCGCCCGGCCGCCGGGTGAACCTCGAGCGGGCCACCCAGGCCGGCACCCGACTCGGCGGACACATCGTGCAGGGCCACATCGACGGAACCAGCGAACTGCTGAGCATCACCGAGGGTGACGCGTGGCGGGTTCTGCGCTTCAGCCTCGACCCGGAGCTCGCCCCACTCGTGGCAGGCAAGGGCTCGATCGCGATCGACGGCATCTCGCTCACCGTCAGCGGAATCGGGCTGGACTGGTTCGAGGTGTCGCTGATTCCCGAAACCCTGACCGCCACCACCCTCGGCGACCGAGTGGTCGGCGACCGGGTGAACATCGAGACCGACATCCTGGCCCGGCACGTGCTACGCCTGGTCGACCTCGGCCTGCTGCCCGCCCGCGACATCACCTCCCAGACCCGCGTCTCGACCACCGACTCGAACGTCGGCCTGGGCGCAAGCTCAACAAACGAACGGAGCGACGCATGAGCCTCGCTGATATCCCCACCGCCCTCGACGCCCTGCGTCAGGGCCGCCCGATCATCGTCGTCGACGATGAAAGCCGAGAGAACGAGGGCGACGTGGTACTCGCCGCGGAGCTGGCCAGCCAGGAATGGATCGCCTGGCTCGTGCGCAACTCGTCCGGGTTCATCTGCGCGCCGATGACCAACGCGATCGCCGACGAACTCGACCTGCCGCCGATGGTCAGCATCAACGAAGACCCGCGCGGCACCGCATACACGGTCACCGTGGACGCCAGCGATCGCCTCTCCACCGGCATCAGCGCCGCCGACCGCGCGCACACCCTGCGCGTGCTCGCGAACCCCGCCTCCACCCCGGCGAACCTGTCCCGCCCCGGTCACATCGTGCCGCTGCGCGCCGTGGACGGCGGCGTTCGCGAGCGCGATGGCCACACCGAGGCATCCGTCGACCTGATGAAGCTCGCCGGATTGCGCCCGGTGGCGGCCATCTCCGAGATCGTGGCCGAAGACGGCGAGATGATGCGGCTGCCCGGGCTTCTCGAGCTGGGCGAGCGTGAAGGCATCCCGGTGATCACCATCGGCGAACTGATCGACTACCTCGAGCTCAAGCACGACGGTACCGAGGCGGCGCCGGCTGCATCGCTCGAGCTGATCGAACCGATCGCCGAGTCGGCTCGGATCTACTTTGAGGTCGAAACTACCGTGCCCACGGTGCACGGCGATTTCCGGGTGCGCGCCTACCGCGACCGAAAGACCGGCGCCGATCACGTGGCGTTCGTGGCGGGCGAGCTAACGGATGGCGCGCTGGTGCGGGTGCATTCGGAGTGCCTCACCGGTGAAGCCTTCGGCTCGCTGAAGTGCGAGTGCGGCCCGCAGCTGGATGCTGCCCTCGGCGAGGTGCAGCGAAACGGCGGCGTCGTGATCTACCTGCGCGGCCACGAGGGCCGCGGCATCGGCCTGATCAACAAGCTGCGGGCGTACCGGCTGCAGGAAGACGGCTTGGACACACTCGACGCCAACCTGGCGCTGGGGTTGCCCGCCGACTCCAGGGATTACGGCGCCGCGGTGGCGATGCTGCACGACCTGGGCCTCAGCTCGATCCGCCTGCTCACCAACAACCCCGAGAAGGTGCGCCAGCTCGAAGAGCGGGGCATCGCCATCTCAGAGCGCGTGCCGCTGATGGTGGGCATCGACGCCGCCAACCAGAGCTACCTCGCTGCCAAGCGCGACCGTATGGGCCACCAGCTCCCCGGCGACGACGCGCTCGACGCGGCGCTGACGGCACACCTCACCAAGAACGGAGACACCAAATGAGCGGGCACGGAGCACCGACCATCTCGTCAGACGGAACCGGCCTCAAGGTCACCATTGTGGCGAGCCTGTGGCACACCGAGATCATGAACGGCCTGCTCGCCGGCGCCCGCCGCGCGCTGAGCGCAGCGAACGCCGAGTTCACCGAGATCCACGTGGCTGGCAGCTTCGAACTGCCCGTGGTCAGCCAGACCGCGTTGCAGAACGGCGCGGACGCGGTGGTGGCGCTCGGTGTCATCATCCGCGGCGGCACCCCGCACTTCGAATACGTGTCAGCTGCCGCGACCGACGGGTTGACCCAAGCGGCTCTCGCCACGGGTAAGCCCATCGGATTCGGCCTGCTCACGGTTGACGACGAGCAACAGGCGCTCGACCGTGCCGGCCTGCCCGGCTCCAAAGAGGACAAGGGCGTGGAGGCAGCCGAGGCGGCCATCGCCAGCGCCCTGGTGCTCAAGCAGATTCGTAACTGATCCTCACCGATTATTTACCCGCCGGAAACACGGCGTAAACTGTTCCGAGCCCGTCACAAGCGAGTTTCCTTCTCTTCAGCAGTGCCGCTCGAAGCCCTGAGCGCGTACCTGCGCCTTTTCGAGCCCGCAACAGCTTCATCCGTTTCGGAGCACCTTTTTTCATGAGTACAACTGTCACGCCGTCCACGACGGCCCCGGCGAACCCGCGGAGCCGGGTCATCCTGGCCAGCCTCATCGGCACCACGATCGAGTTCTACGACTTCTACGTCTATGCAACCGCCGCGGTGCTGGTCTTCCCGCACCTGTTCTTCCCGACGGGTGACGCCACCACAGCGCTGCTGTCGTCGTTCGCCGTTTTCGGTGCAGCCATGGTGGCGCGCCCCCTCGGTGCCGTCTTCTTCGGCCACCTCGGCGACAAGCGGGGCCGCAAGATCACGCTGGTCGGTGCACTGCTCACGATGGGTGTCGCCACATTCCTGATCGGGTTGCTGCCGACGTACGCGATGGTCGGCTGGTTGGCCCCGGCGCTGCTCGTGCTGATGCGCCTCGCCCAGGGCTTCGCGCTCGGCGGCGAGTGGAGCGGTGCGGCACTGGTTGCCACCGAGAACGCGCCCAAGGGCAAGCGCGCCGTGTTCGGCACGTTCCCGCAGCTCGGCGCGCCGATCGGCTTCATCATCGCGAACGGCCTGTTCCTGATCATCGCCGCGGTTCTGCCCTCGGATGACCCGTCGATGCCGTCCGAAGCGTTCCTCGAGTGGGGCTGGCGTATCCCGTTCCTCTTCTCGGTCGTCATGGTGATCGTCGGCCTCTGGGTGCGTCTGCGCCTGGTCGAGTCGACCGCGTTCGAGAACACCGTGAAGAGCGGCCAGGTCAAGAAGCTTCCGCTCGCCGCGGTCTTCAAGGACAACTGGAGGCAGCTGGTTCTCGGCACGTTGTACATGCTCGCCACGTACGTGCTGTTCTATCTGATGACGACCTTCTCGCTGAGCTACGGCAGCGCCCCGATCGCCCCGATAGACGAAACCAAGCAGCCGGGCCTCGGCTACAGCTACCAGACGTTCGTGCTGATGCTGATCGTCGGTGTCGTCTTCTTCGGTATCTTTACCCTCGTCTCTGGTCCGCTGGCCGACAAGTTCGGCCGCCGGAAGACGCTGATCTGGGTCACCCTCGGTATCATCGTGTTCGGTCTGGCCTGGGTGCCGCTGCTCGGCGCTGGCGACCTCGGTGTCATGGCCTGGCTGATCCTCGGCTTCACCCTGATGGGCATGACGTTCGGCCCGATGGGCGCTCTGCTGCCGGAGCTGTTCCCGACGAGCGTGCGCTATACCGGCTCCGGCCTCTCATACAACGTCTCGTCGATCCTCGGCGCCGCGGTTGCTCCGTTCATCGCGGTCTGGCTGTGGAGCGTTGCCGACGGCAGCCCGTTCCTCGTGGGCCTCTACCTGTCCGTGATGGGTGTCCTGACCCTGGTGGCCCTGCTACTCGGCAAGGAGACCAAGGACGTCGACATCGACGACTAGCGACATCCGGATGTCTCGGCATCCGTAAGACCGGACTCCCCCGCCCCTTCTCGGCGGGGGCGTCCTCTTTGTGTCCGGCACGGCTTGTATTCCCACACCGCGCGATGGGTGGTCGACTTCGCCGCCCAGACCGGGAAGACTGGCCGCAGAAAAATTCTGGGTGCGTGTCGAAATCGGCCGCGTTCGTTCGACGTCTTGGTGAGGGGCAGTTCGGCCCCGCACCACAGAAGGAGATCACGATGAAGTTCATGATGCTGCTGCAGTCCGACGAGAGCAGCCCAGAGACCGCTGGCCCGAGCGAGGAGGCCCTGAACGCGATGGGCGCCTACAACGAGGAGCTGATGAAGGCGGGCGTCATTCTCGCTGGCGAGGGCCTGCACCCCAGCTCGACCGGCGTGCGCGTGCACTACGACGGGGACGACCGCACCGTCGTGGACGGACCGTTCACCGAGAGCAAGGAGCTGCTCGCCGGGTTCTGGATCATCCAGGTCAAGGACCGCGACGAGGCGATCGAGTGGGCGCGCCGCATCCCGCTGCCCTCCGGCCAGGTCGAGGTGCGCCAGATCTTTGACATCTCGGAGTTCGACCAGGACAACGAGTACGTGCAGAAGGAGAAGGAATGGCGCGAGACCCAGGGCGAATCACGCACCGCCTAGGGGACGCCCGATGACGGCCTCGACGACGCACGGCGCCGTCGAGGCCGTCTGGCGCATTGAATCGGCTCGCGTCGTCGGCGCCCTGGTGCGTCTGGTGGGGGATGTCGCGCTGGCCGAGGATCTCGCGCAGGATGCGCTGGTCGCCGCTCTCGAGCAGTGGCCACGCGACGGTGTGCCGAAGAACCCCGGCGCCTGGCTGACCGCGATCGCCAAACGTCGCGCGATCGACGCGTGGCGGAGGCAGGACACGCTCGACGCCAAGTACGCCGAACTCGCGAACACGCTCGAACGGGATGAGCGGCCCGGGGAACCGGAACAGGCCCTCGCCCGGGTGATCGACGACGACGTGCTGCGGCTGGTCTTCGTCGCCTGCCACCCCGTGCTGCCGAAACCGGCGCGGGTCGCACTCACCCTGAAGCTGGTCGGCGGGCTGTCGACCGAGGAGATCGCGCGGGCGTTCCTCGTGCCGACCTCGACGATCGCGCAGCGGATCGTGCGCGCCAAACGTGCGCTGAGCGCGGCGAGCGTACGGTTCGAGGTGCCCGACCACACCGAGTTCGCCGCCAGGCTCTCCTCGGTTCTGGAAGTCATTTACCTCATCTTCAACGAGGGCTATTCCGCGACATCCGGCGACGACTGGATGCGACCGGCGCTCTGCGATGAGGCGCTCCGGCTCGGCCGGGTGCTGGCCGGACTGGTGCCGCGTGAACCCGAAGCGCACGGCCTCGTCGCCCTGATGGAGTTGCAGGCATCGCGAATCGGCGCTCGCACGACCGCGGGCGGCGAGCCGATCCTGCTCGCCGACCAGGACCGGACGCGCTGGAACCGACTGCTCATCGGCCGCGGGCTCGCCGCCTTGGCCCGTGCCGACGCGCTCGAAACCGCACTCGGTCAGGGGCGCGGGCCATACGCGCTACAGGCCGCACTGGCCACCTGCCATGCCACCGCCCCGAGCATCGACGAGACCGACTGGGCGCTGATCGTGCGCCTCTACGAGCAGCTCGGACGGGTGGCCCCGTCGCCGGTGATCGAGCTGAACCGTGCCGTTGCCGTCGCGATGGCACACGGTCCCGCCGCCGGGCTCGAAATCGTCGATGCGCTGCGGGAACACTCGGCGCTGCGGCGATACCACCTGCTCCCCGCGGTGCGCGGGGACCTGCTCACCAAGCTCGGCCGAACGACCGAGGCCAGTGCGGAACTCGAGCGCGCCGCCGAGTTCACCGACAACGAGCGGGAGCGGGCGCTGCTGCTTGCCCGTGCCGCGCAGCTCGCCGGTTCCACTGAGCTCGCAGGCGGGCGGATGACGCCATGACTCGCTCTGTACGGAGTGCGCTGGTCGGGCTGGCATCGATGTCGTTGCTCCTTAGCGGCTGCGCTGTGCAGCCCTCTCCCCCGTCCACGACGCCGACGCCGACGCCGACGCCACCGTCCAGCACCGCGCCGGTCGTGCCCGCTCCGGACACCGCCCTGCTCACCGTCGACGCGGTGGCCACCGCGCCAGAGGGGTCGACGCTTGCCGTCCGGCTCGTCGTGCAGCGGTCGCTCCCGGCGGATGACGCCGCGGCGTCCGAGTTGCGTGCCCTGCTCAGCGACGCCTGCGGTCCGGATTTCGTCACCGACGACCGGCTCGACGGTGAGGCCTGGGGGCTGGTACGGGTGGATGTCACCGCCGAGTCGACCGGCGACGTCGACTGGCCGGACGGGCTTCCGATCTCCCTCGTCTCCGCGCCGCGCGGCGAGCTCGGCGCGGCAGCAGTCGCGGCATCCGCCGATCCACTGGCCACACCCGTCGACCCCGCCGGCGAACTGGGACCGTGCCTCGTCGAGCAGCAGCTGACCGGACCGGGCAGCGGATACCTGGTCCTCGGCATCCGCGGCGATTTCGCGTCGCCCGACGCGCAGGGCCTGTTCTGGAACGGCTTCCGCTACGGCTTCACGACCGTGCTGTTCGGCGAGCCGAGCGGGGTGGAACTGAGCGACTGCGTGGTCGAGAAGACATCGCTCGGCGAGCAGCTGGCCGCCCCCGAGGTGGGATATTCCGAGCGCACGGATGCCGCCGAGTGCTCGGCGGGGATCCCGCCCGCCGCCTGACCCGCTGGCTGAGGAGGCGGCCCGCGCCGTCTCGAAGCCGCTACCGCGGCGCGTACACCGCGACCGACACCGAGATCGTGACCGCCGTCGGCTCGGGCAACCGGCCGACCGCGGCGCGCAGCGCGTCAGCGTCGACATGATGCGCACTCGGACCCATCAGCACGTCGTTCAGGATGTCGCGGTGCACGAGCTGCACGGTGTACTCGACCGGCGTCTGCGACAGGCGCTGGAATGCGGCGAGCTGCTCGTCCAGCCGCTGCTGCTTGAGCGCGTCGACCGCGATCATCCCGAGCGGCCCCACCAGCTGCCCGAGGTGGGCCGGCGTCGGCGTGACGACGATCAGCCGGCCGGTCTCCGGCAGGATGCGACGGATCTCGGGGGCGTTGCGCGGCCCGAAGATGCTGAGCACGACGCGGGCTGCGGCATCCTGAACCGGCAGCGGCTGCCACACGTCGGCGGCGACGGCGGCCAGCCGGTCATGGGCGCCCGCCGCGCGTCGCAACGCGTACGTGGAGAGGTCGATGTCGAGACCCACCAACTGCGGGTGGCGCTCGAGTACCGCGGACAGGTAGTAGCCGGTGCCGCCGGCGAGATCGACGGCGAGCCCCTCGGCGTCGGCCGGGATCGCGTCGCTGACCGCCTGCGCGATCGGGGCGTAATGCCCGGCGGAGAGGAAGTCGGCCCGCGCCTGCACCATCGCTGGGGTGTCGCCGGTGTTGGCGCGACGGCCGCCACCGAACAACGAGACGTAGCCCTGCCGGGCGATGTCGAAGGTGTGCCCGCGCTCGCACCGCACGGCGCGGTCATCGACGGCCATCGCCAACCCGCAGACTGGGCAGGCGAGAAACTGCTCGACCAGTCCTAATCCGTTGGCATGCACCGCTTGAGTGTAGAGCCGTTCCGCCGCGAGGCTACGCTGGTTCGGAGTGCTCAGAACCGAAAGAGCGAAATGACCGAAACCTCCGCGCCGACCGCGTCGCGCGCATCCCGTCCCTCCCGTCGCCGCCCCGGCAGCCCGGCCGAGAGCGGCCCCCGCGCGCGCTTCAGCCAGCTGATGCCGTACCTGCTGGAACACAAGGTGGTGCTCAGCTGGGTGATCCTGCTGAGCGTCCTCGGCGCGGCCGCGTCGCTCGCCCAGCCGGTGCTCGTCAGCCAGGTGATCACCCTGGTGGAGCGCGGCGACACCATCGGCACTCTGGCCTGGGTGCTGGTCGCGCTCGTGGTGCTCTCCGGGCTGCTCAGCGGCTTCCAGCACTACCTGCTGCAACGCACCGGAACCGGCGTCGTGCTGTCCGCGCGGCGTCGGCTGGTGTCGCGGCTGCTGCGCTTGCCGATCCGCGAGTTCGACACCCGCCGCACCGGTGACCTGGTCTCCCGCGTCGGTTCGGACACCACTCTGCTGTACGCGGTGATGACGCAGGGACTGATCGACGCGGTCGGCGGTGCGTTGATCTTCGTCGGCGCCATCATCGCCATGCTGCTGATCGACGCGGTGCTGCTCGGACTCACCCTGCTCGTAATCGCGGTGTCGGTGGTCACGGTGACCCTGCTGTCCGGCCGCATCCGGGTGGCCAGCCAGGAACAGCAGCGGAAGGTCGGCGATCTGGCCGCGAGCGTGGAGCGCGCGATCAGCTCGATCCGCACGGTGCGCGCCGCGAACGCCACCGACCGGGAGAACGCCACGATCGACGCGGAGGCTCGCGGCGCCTGGACGATGGGCATCCGCGTGGCCAAGATCAGCGCCCTGGTGGTGCCGGTGGCCGGCATCGCCATGCAGGTGTCCTTCCTGACCGTGCTCGGCGTCGGCGGGTTCCGGGTCGCCAGCGGGGCAATCACCATCGCGTCGCTGGTGTCGTTCATCCTGTTCCTGTTCATGATGATCATGCCGCTCGGCCAGGCCTTCGGCGCGTTCACGTCGGTGAACCAGGCGCTCGGGGCCCTCGGCCGAATTCAGGAGATCATCGACCTGCCGAGCGAGACCGAGGCGGATGCGTCGATCACCCCGGTCGCCGCGATCGAGACGGATGACGCGATCACCTTCGAGAACGTGGAGTTCAGCTACCCGGAGGGCGCGGTCCTGGTGGATGACGCGAGCTCCGGCGATGGGATGTCGCCAGGCTTGCGCCCTGCTGTGATCGAGGGCACCCCTCTGGGCGAGCGCACCGCACTGGTCGAGACCCGCGACGACACCCTCGACCAAGGACAGCCCCACGACCGCACCGTACTGCGTGGCGTCTCGTTCTCGGTCCCCCGCGGCCAGCGGATCGCGCTGGTCGGCCCGTCCGGCGCCGGCAAGTCCACCATCCTCGCGCTGATCGAGCGCTTCTATGACCCGACCGGCGGCGTCGTGCGGCTCGGCGGCGTCGACATCCGCGGCCTGGATCGCACCGAACTACGCTCCCAGATCGGCTACGTCGAGCAGGACGCGCCCGTGCTCGCCGGTTCGCTGCGCGACAACCTCACCCTCGGCGCACCGGACGCCACCGACGAGGAGTGCGTGGCGGTACTCGCCTCGGTCAACCTGCTTGAGGTGCTCGAACGCGATGAACGCGGCCTCGGCGCCCAGGTCGGCGAGGACGGCGTGATGCTCTCCGGCGGTGAACGGCAACGGCTGGCGATCGCCCGCACCCTGCTGGCGGCTCCGCCCATCCTGCTGCTGGACGAGTCGACGTCCTCGCTCGACGGCCTGAACGAACAGCTGTTGCGGGGCGCGATCGACGCGGTCGCCGAGCACCGCACGCTGATCGTGATCGCGCACCGACTCTCGACCGTGGTCGACAGTGACCAGATCGTGGTGCTCGAGCGCGGCCGGGTGGTCGGCGTGGGCACACACTCCGAACTGGTGAAGTCGACCCCGCTGTACCGCGACCTGGCGAAGCACCAGCTGCTGGTGTAGCTCGGGGCTCCTAGACGGCTTGGTGCTCGGCTGGCGACCGGAAGCCGGTCAGCGGCGGAACCTGATCGTCACCAGCTGGAAGGGTCGAAGCTCCAACCGCCAGGAGCGGTCCGCTGACGGGGCGAGTAGCGTCTCCGGAGAGGCCGTCGGCCGCTCGAGTAGATCGGTGAGCACGGCATCCGTCGCATCGAAATCCGCGCTCAGCGTCGCCGCGGCTCGACCGCCGTGCGCCTCGTACAGCCGAACAATGACGTCGCCGCTCTGGTCTTCAGCCAGCTTTACGGCCTCCACCACGACGCCTGCGCCGTCGACTCGCACCAGCGGCGCGATGTGCTCGACGCCGACGCCCTCGACCGGCCGCAGCGGGAGATTCAGCCGATAGCCTTCCTCGACCGCTTCGGGGATGCCGGCGCCCGGCGCGATTGCCACTCGCATGCGGTGCTCCCCCTGATCGCTCTCCGGGTCGGGATACAGCGGGGCACGCAGCAGCGACAGTCGAACCGTTGTCGAGCGTCCCTCTCCGGTGCGCCGGATGTCGTGGCCGTAGGTTGAGTCGTTTGCCACGGCGACCCCATAGCCCGGCTCGCCGACGTGCACCCAGCGGTGAGCGACAGTCTCGAAGCGCGCGGCATCCCACGACGTGTTCGAATGGGTGGGCCGCAGAATGTGCCCGAACTGGATTTCGGATGCCGCCTGGGCGGCCTGCACATCGATGGGGAAGGCGAGCTTCAGCAGCTTCTGCCGCTCATGCCAGTCGATGGCGAGTTCCACGTCGAGGGCGCGCTCCCCGGAACTGAGCGAGACGGTTTCCTCGACCGTGGAACTGCCGAAGCGCCGGATGATCCGTACCGCCACCCGCTCAGAACCTGACTCGCATATCTCGACACTGTCGGCGACTCGCAGCTCGGTCATCGTGCGCACGTAATCGGCGTCGATATCCCAGGCATCCCACTGTCGTGGCGTGTCGCGGAACAGTTGCAGCACCTTCGACGGCTGCCCTGTCGGAATGGATTCTCGGCCCGTGACCAGATCCCGCAGCGAGACCAGCAGGCCGTCCGCGTCGAGGGTTGCGCGCAGCCGATCGTTCTGCAGCACGATCCCCTCGGCGGTGCGGCTCACCGTCGCAGCAGCGCGGCCTGCCGTCAGCTCACCGGCACCCAACGCGGGCACTCCCGCGCGATCGAACGGACCGGAGTTCAGCGCAAGCGTTCGTGTGCCGTCGCCCGCGAGTGCGCGCACCGAACGGTCGATGATCTGCTCGAGCGTGACCCGAACCTCCTCATACCGGAGCTCGGCCTCACGGTGCACCCACGCGATGGACGACCCGGGCAGGATGTCGTGGAACTGAAGCAGCAGCACCGTGTGCCACGCCTGCTCGAGTGCCGCGTAGGGGTAGTCGGCCGCGCCGCGCACCGCGGCGGTCGTGGCCCAGAGCTCCGCCTCGCGCAGCAGGTGCTCGCTTCGGCGGTTGCCGCGCTTGGTGCGCGCCTGCGAGGTGTACGTGCCGCGGTGGAACTCGAGGTAGAGCTCCCCCGACCACACCGGCGGCTGCGGGTACTCGGCCTCGGCTGCCTCGAAGAACCCGCGCGGGCTGGACAGCAGCACGGTCGGCGATCCCTCGAGCGATGCGGTGCGTCTGGCCGCGGCGATCATCTCCTCGGTTGGCCCGCCACCGCCGTCACCCCAGCCGAACGGCACCAGAGATGTGTTCGCGACGCCCTTCTCCGAGTACTGCCGCTCGGCCCTGGCCAGATCGGAGCCGGAGAGCTCCGAGCTGTAGGTGTCCACCGGCGGGAAGTGCGTGAAAATGCGGGTGCCGTCGATGCCCTCCCACTGGAATGTGTGGTGCGGCATGACGTTGGTCTCATTCCAGGAGATCTTCTGGGTGAGGAACCAGCGTGAGCCCGCCGCCCGCGCAATCTGCGGCAGGGCACCGGAATAGCCGAACGAGTCCGGCAGCCACACCTCGAGCGGCTCGACCCCGAACTCCTCCATGAAGAAGCGCTTGCCTGCCACGAACTGGCGGGCGAGCGCCTCGCCACCTGGCAGGTTGCTGTCGGATTCCACCCACATTCCACCGACCGGCACGAACGAGCCCTCCGCCACCCGCCGGCGGACCCGGTCGAACAGGTCGGGATAGTGCTCCTTGAGCCAGGCAAACTGCTGGGCGGATGACGCGGCGAACACGAAGTCTGGATTCTGCTCGATCAGCGCGTCGACGTTGGCGAAGGTGCGCGCCACCTTGCGCACCGTCTCCCTGAGCGGCCACAGCCAGGCGCTGTCGATGTGGGCGTGCCCGACGGCGTGCACGCGATGCGAACTCTGCCAGGCCGGCGCCGCGAACGCCGGAGCGAGCAGGTCCCGGCCAGCCTGCGCCGTTCCCGCGACATCCTGCGGGTCCACCGCGTCGATCGCCAGATCAAGGGCGCGCAGGATCTCGGCCTTCCTCGGCAGGTGCGCGGGCAGTTCGGCGTACAGGCCGTGCAGCGTCCAGAAGTCTTGAGCGAGGCTCCACACAGTGTTGTCGCGCAGCGCGACGACCATTCCGGCCAGCCGGTACAGCGGCCCGTCCCCCGCCGTTTCCCGCGCGCCCATCGGGGTCGGCGCGAACGTCCACGCCTGGCTGAGGTCGGGGTTCGAGGCCGCCTCAATGTAGAACTCGAATGCGTCACCGGGGGCAGTCGTGAGCGGCACCCCGGTGTTCAGCGGCTCCACCGCCTTGATGATCGATCCGCTCGCCGAGAACACCAGCCCCTCGGATTGGAAGCCCGGCTGGGCGGAGTCGAATCCGAGATCGACGACCAGCTGCACCCGCGCGTCCGCGGCATCCGCCCACTCTGCGGGGACAGTGCCGGCGACCTTGAACCAGGTCGTCCCCCACGGCTTGCCCCACGCGCATCCAGCCTCCACCGGCTCGAACGGTTGAGCGACGGCGTGAGCGAACGAGACGGGTTCGCCCGGAGCCTCCCAGCGTTGGATGTCCACCGCCACGCTGGCTCGAATGATCCCCGGCTGGAGCCGTTCGGTGACGAACCGGTTGATCCGCATCTGAACGAGTGGTGCGTCGTCGTGCATGTGATTCGAGCTCCCTAACCCTTTACTGCGCCCTGCATGGCGAAGGAACCGCCGATGCCCTTGGAGACGATGGCGTACAACACGACAACCGGAAGCGCGTAGAGCAGCGAGAACGCTGCCAGCTGTCCGTACGCGATCGTGCCGTACTGGCCGAAGAAACTGAACACGCTGACCGCCGCCGGCTGCTTGGCTGGCGACAACAGCAAGATGAACGGCACGAAGAAGTTTCCCCAGGCCTGGATGAACACGAAGATGAACACGACTGCGATGCCCGGCCGCATCAGCGGCACGACGATGTGTCGCAGGGAAGCCATCGCGGAGGCGCCATCCACCCAGGCCGCTTCCTCCAGGCTCATCGGCACCGAGTCCATGAAGTTCTTCATCATCCAGATCGCCATCGGCAGGCTGGTGGCCGCCATGAAGAACACCACGCCGGCCATATTGTCGAGCAGGCTGAGCCGCACGAACAGGCTGTAGACCGGAACCATGATCGCGGTGATCGGCAGGCAGGTTCCGAACAGGATGGCGTACAGGTACGGCTTGTTGAAGCGCGACCGGTAACGGGACAGCGGATACGCGGCGAGTACCGCAACGATGACAGTGACGAGCGCGGCCCCGGTGGAGAGCACGGTGCTGTTCCAGAGCGGCAACAGGATGCGCTCCGGCGTCAGGACGGCCAGATAGTTGTCGAGGGTCAGGCTCTCGGGAAGCCGAGTTTGTTGGCTGGGGGCGGTGTCAAAGGATGCGAGCACCAACCACGCCAGCGGAATCAGGAAAGACAGGCCGATCAGCCACAGCATGGCATTAGAGATGAACGCCACAGTCATCCGTCGGCGGGGCTGGATGCCGCGGGCGCGCCGTGCCTCAACCAGCGGGGTCATGCGTCCCTCCCCGGTCGGAGCGCTCGGATGTAGACGACGGAGAAGACCGCACCGATGAGCAGCATCACCACGGCGATCGCGGCGCCATAACCGATCTGTTGGAACTTGAACGCCTCTTGGTAGGCGAGCACCGGCAGCGTCGAACTCGCCATTCCCGGCCCACCCTGCGTCATGACCCAGATGAGCGTAAAGACCGCGAGTGTCTGCAGAGTGATCAGCATCAAGTTCGTGGCGATGCTGCCACGGATCATCGGAATGGTCACGAAGATGAGCTTCTGGAATCCGTTGGCCCCGTCGATCACCGCCGCCTCCGTGATCTCCGGCGGGACGTCATTGAGCGCGGCTTGGTAGATCATCATCGAGAAGGCGGTCCCGCGCCAGATGTTTGCGAGCACGATCGCGAGCATCGGGAAGTCGAACAACCAGTTCGGCCCGCTGATGCCCACCGCGCCGAGTAGCTGGTTGAGCGTGCCATCCTTCGCGAAGTATGCGTATGCGGCGAACGCGGCCACGATCTCGGGCAGCACCCACGCGGCGACGACGATCGTGCTGATCACGGCTCTGCTGACTCGATTCACTCGATCCTGCAGAAGGGCGATGCCGAGTCCGAGCAGGTTCTGCCCGATGACGGCCGACGCCACCACAAAGACGACGGTGAGCCAGAGCGAGAGCGGAAAGTCCGGGTCGCTCAGCAGATCGGCGTAGTTCTCCAGCCCCACGAAGGAGGGACTCTTCGCGGCACGTCCGGTGAGCGCCGTATCGGTGAACGAGATGTAGAACGACCAGAGGATCGGCCCTGCGAGGAAAAGCGCGAGCAGCAGAACCGACGGCAGGAGCGGAAGCATCCGCAGGCCCCTGGCCCGGATCCGGATGCCGCCGCGAGGGTTGCGGTTCCCTCGCGGCGACTCGGATGCTTCCCGACTAACGGTCGTGACAGTTGCAGTCACGCGCTACTGGGTGACCCTGTCGTCACCGACGATCCCGACGACCGCCTTGTCATAAGCGGCGGCCGCTTCCTCTGGCGACATCTGCCCGGTCATGACCGCCTCGGTCGCCGCCTGGATCTCTGCCGAGATCTGGGGGTAGTCCGCTGTTGCCGGTCGGAAATGGGTGTAGGTGACGAGCTCGGTGAAGAATCCGATGAACGGGTTCGACTCCAAGTACTCCGGGTCTTCCGCAACGTCGGTGCGCACGGCGATCTGGGAGTTCGTGATGTTGTAGGTGAGCGAGTTGTCCTTGCTCAGCGCCATCGCGAGGAAGTCGAACGCGGCATCCGGGTTCTTGCTCTCTGCCCCCACCGCGAGCGTCCAACCTCCCGAGAGGCTAACCGCTCCCGGCCCGCCGCCATCCTGGGTGGGGAAAGCCGCGACGCCGATGTCGTCGACGTACTCTGCCCATTCGTACGAGCCGCCGTCCTTCCAGAACGACGGCGACCAGGAGCCCTCGATCGTCCCGGCGATGTTCCCATTCGGGAACCACTCGCCGAACAACGTCTGCCACATGGAACCGTCCAGCGCGACATCCGGAGCAGGTGCGAGTCCCTCGCTGAACAGCGTCTCGATGAACCCGAGCGAGTCGATGAAGCCCTGAGAACCGGTGACCCACTTCTGCGAGTCAGCGTCGTAGAGGGTGTCACCCGTGCCGTACATCAGCATGCCAAAGCCCTGCATCACGGAGCCTTCACCGGCGGGCTTGCCCGCGTAGACGTTGAACGCCACCTTGTCCGGAACCGCCTGTTTGACCTTGCGGGCCGTGTCCAGGATCTCCTCCCAGCTCTTGGGTTCCCATGGCAGGGCGACGCCCGCCTGCTCCAGCACCGGCTTCGAGTACCAGATGCCGCGGGTGTCGGTGCCGAGGGGAACGGCATAGATACTGCCGTCGTCGGCGCGGCCGGCTTCCTTCGCTCCCTCGTTGAATTGCGACCAGTCCTCCCAGTCGGCGAGATGGTCATCGAGGTTCAGAACGTAGCCCGCGTCCACGTCGCTGCGCAGCTTGAAGGTGTCTTCATAGAAGACGTCGGGGGCGGTATCGGGGCTTTGCAGCATCAGGGCGAGCTTGGTGGCGTAGTCGCTCTCATCCGCCACGATCGGCTCGAGTTCGACCGTGATGCCGGTCTCCTTCTCGAACACGGGCTTGACCGCCTTGAACAGTTCATCGAGAGCGACGAAGCCGTCGGTCTTCTGGTAGACGATCCGGATGCTGTCGGAGTCGCCCCCGCTGTCGGTGCTGCAGCCAACGACGGCAAGAACCGCCGCTGCCGCTGTAACGATCCCAGTGATGACACGTCTGCGCTGCATGGTGCTCCTTTGCTCCAAGCGGGACTGATGATGCCGCAATAATCGAATAGTAAATCGAATGGAGTTATTAGCGAAAGTGGCAGACCAGATTTGATGCGAGGCCGTTATGCGACTGTGATCTGCGGGCGGTGCGGCTCATCCCTCGAGGAGCAGCCTGGTTGCGGAGGGGGAGAGCGTCCGTTCCAGCACCAGGCAGGCCGCTCCGATCGCGCCGACGTCATCACCGACGCCTGTGCCGACGAGCGGCACCGCGCGAATCGACCGCGTGACACTGAGCTCGTCGAGCAGCACGGGCACCCGCCTGAGGTAATACGCACTGAGACGCCTCCAGTAGGGGCCGCCAATCACCACACGGTCGACGTCGAGCATGTTGGTCATGACCGAGATCGCTCTGGCGGTGCGCCGTGCCGATTGCTCGATAATGTCTAGCGCCGCCGTGTTGCCGAGGTCCGCCAGGTCGCACAGTCGGCTGAATTGCACGGCGACGTCGCTGGCAGCACTGCTCAGCCGCGTGTCGGGCAGAACGCCGCGCCGTTCGGCCTCGGCCACGAGCGCCTGAGGGGTGCAGGTGACCGCGACGCAGCCTCGGGCCCCGCAGGAGCAGGGCGGACCGGATGGGTCGACGATGATATGGCCGATCTCCCCGGCGTTTCCGGACGAGCCTCGCTCCACCTCGTCGCGCAGCACCACTCCGGCACCGATACCGGTACCGACGTAGTAGAAGACGAAGCTGCCGGCACCGGTGTCCCCGCCCGCCCAGGCCTCTGCGACGGCGGCGGCCGTCACGTCCTTGTCGACGAACACGGGCAGTCCGGTCAGGCGGGCGAGCCAGTCGCGCAGCGGAACACGATGCCAGCCGAGCAACAGCGGAGGGTCGATGACCATTCCCTCGTCGATCTCCACTGGACCGGGGGCGGCCACCCCGACGCCGACGATCTTCTCGCGGGGAACCGCCGAACGACTGATGATCTGCTCCAGCTCGGTCTGGATGCTGGCCACAACCTGCTGCGGGTCTTGCCCGACCGGCGTGGGGCGCACCGAGTGCTCAACGACCCGTCCAGTGAGGTCAAGGAGCACGCAGGTCAATACCGCCGGGTCGATGTGCACTCCCGCTGCATACATGCCAGCCGGATTCAGGCGCAGGATCGTCCGTGGCTTGCCCGGTCCTGTGCCGGATTTTCCTGCCTCGACGATAAGACCGGAATCAAGCAGCCGTCTGGCGATGTTCGACACGGTCTGCGCGGACAGGCCGGTGGCGTCGATCAGATCAACGCGCGAGCATCCGTCCGGCGACCGGCGTACGGCGTCCAGAATGACCGACTGGTTGAAGTCGCCCATCCGGGGCAGATTCGTGCCGCGGCGGGCGCCTTCGATGGCACGATGCATTCAGCTCCCTCGAGTTATTCACGTCGATGGAGGAAATACTATGCCTGACCTTCCCGGGTGCGCGCGCTCCCGCATTACAGCGCGAGCGCGTACATCGCGACCGCTGATGCCGTCGCCACGTTCAGGCTGTCGATGCCGTGCCGCATCGGGATCTGCACGATCGTGTCGGCGGCCTGGATTGCGGCATCCGTCAATCCCTCGCCCTCGGCCCCGAGCACCAACGCCACCTTCTCGGGTGCGGATGCCGCGAACTCGCGCAGCGACACGGCGTCGTCGGTCAGCGCCAGCGCGGCGACGTGGAAGCCGGATGCCGTCAGAAGCTCCCGGGTGGACGGCCAGTCGCCCACGCGGGTCCACGGCACCTGCAGCACCGTGCCCATGCTGACCCGGATCGCCCGCCGGTAGAACGGGTCGGAGCAGCGCGGCGTGACCAGCACCGCGTCGGCACCGATGCCAGCCACCGAGCGGAAGATGGCGCCCACGTTGGTGGGGTCGACCACGTTCTCGAGCACCACCACGCGTTGGGCGTCGCGCAGCAGCTCGGCCGGGTCGGGCAGCGCCGGCCGGTGCATCGAGGCGATCAGTCCGCGGTGCAGGATGTAACCGGTCAGCTCGGCGAGCAGCTCGCCGGGGCCGACGAAGATCGGGATGTCGAATCCCTCGGTGGCGGCGAGCGCGTCGTCGACCGACCCGCCGAGCGCAAGCACCGAACGCGGCCGATGCCCGGCGCGGATCGCCCGCTCCAACACCAGCAGCGACTCGGCAAGGTAGAGCCCGTGCTCACTGGACCGCGCCTTCTTCAGGGCGACGTCGGTGAGGTGCGCGTAGTCGACGAGTCGCGGGTCGGCCAGGTCGCTGATCTCGATGACGGGCATGCCTCAATTCTGCCGGGTGGGCGAGACCACCCTCACAGGCCGGTGGGCGCGAGCAGCAGCCGGGCGATGATGACGCCCACAACGCTGGAGGCTATCGTCACCACCCGGGCGAACGTGGCCTCGTCGAAGGGCCAGCGCTGGATGCGTTCCGCGCGTTTCTCCAGCGTCTCGGCGGCCGTGAGCAGACCGATCTTCTGCTGCAGCACATCGAGCGATGACTCGTGCTGCACCTGCTCGTATGCCTGCCGGTACAGCTCGAGCACCCTGGCCAGTTCCGCCCTTTTCACCTGGACCATGCGCAGATGCAGCCGACGCAGCGACAGGAAGAAGGCGACGAACCCGGCCACCAGCACCGCGGAGCTCACCACCACGGCCGACAGGTCGGACACCCCGGTAATCAGCAGCGGCAGCACGATCCCGACCAGCATGAGCAGGCCGGTGAACGCCACTCTGCCGACCGGATCGAGGCCGAGTGTGCGGTCGCCGGTGTAGCGGAGTCCGCTGCCGTCCAACCGGCCGAGCCCGAACTGCAGCACGAGGTAGGCCCACCCGGCGGTGCAGAGCGGGATGCCGATCACCAGCCAGGTGATGCCCTGAACGACGGCGGCAAGCGGTGCGCCCGCCACCAGCTCGTCGAGCGGCAGCACCAGCGCGACCACGACCGTCGCCACCAGTGGAGCGATGACGCTGTCGATGCCGCGGAACAGCTTGCCCGCGGTCGGCGACGACAGCTCAGGGAGCACCTTCGCGCTGCCCCGCAGCTTCTGCAGCTCGTCGCTCAGCCGGGCGGCGCTCCAGAGTGACAGCACGATCGCCGCCGTCACCGCAGCCCGGTTCAGCACATCGCCGGGCTGCGGGCCGCGCACATCGTCCGTGACTCCCAGCCAGACGACGACCGCCAGGTTCAGCCAGGGGACCAACGCCCACACCAGCACCCACAGCCATTTCGGGCCGGGCAGGGCGAGCAGTATCCGTTCGGTCAACGGCAACCGCCGCCCCAGTCCGGCTGTGGCATCCTTCGGCACCGAATCGGCCCCGGCCAGATCCATCGCACACCTCCCGTCGGGCACTGCACTGTTTCCAGTTCACGACGAGCACGAGGCGCACGCAAGAGGGCCACCGGCGCCGGGCGCGGTACCGTGGCTGCATGGCAGGTGGCATCGGCACGCCCGGCGACTCGGTGCTCGGACGGGCGGGCCGGATGCTGCGCGCATTCGGCGAAGACGACGGGCCGCTGACCCTGTCCGAGCTCGCCGCGCGCAGCCGGCTGCCGCTGCCGACCGCGCATCGCATCGCGGCCGAGCTCACGCAGCAGGGCTTCCTCGACCGCGCGGACGGCCGCTTCAGCATCGGCACCGGGCTGTGGGAACTCGGCCAGCTCGCCCCGGTCAGCCTCCGGCTGCGGCACGCGGCGATGCCGCACCTCATGCGGCTCTACGACGCCACCGGTGAGAACGTGCATCTCGCGGTGCTCGACGGGTTCGAGGCGCTGTACCTGGAGCGGATCACCGGCCCGCGCGCCGTCCGCCTGCTCAGCCGGGTGGGCGGGCGGCATCCGTTGCACACCACCGGGGTCGGCAAGGCGCTGCTCACCACCCGCGACGACGCGTGGTTCAGCGCATATGCCGCCGTACCGCTCGAGCGCGACACCACCTTCTCGATTACCAGCCACGAGCGGTTACGCGCCGACATCCGCGCCGCCCGTGAACGCGGTTACGCGATCACCCGCCAGGAGATGACGCTCGGCAACGTCTCGATCGCCGCGGCGGTTCCGGATGTCGCGGGGCTGCCGCCCGCCGCGATCGGGGTGGTGACCCATCTCGAGCGGGCCGACGAGGACCGGCTCTCCCCGCTGATCGTCGCGACGGCGCGGGACATCGCCGCCGAACTCCGGTAGATTTCACTGAGTGAAACCGTCGCTTTGGTGACGGCCCGCCTCCGGTGGCACGCTGAGCAGGTCACCCACCCCGGTCGAAGGAGCCCACGGATGTCACTGTCCAGCCAGCAAGAGATCACCGACGAGATCCGCGCGCGGCACGCCGAATACGCCGCCGCGATCGCGGCAGGGGCGCCGGAGCAGACGCAGCCCGACATCGGCTTCGCACCATACCGGTCGAGCATCCTGCGCCACCCCACCAAAAACCCGAAGCTGGTCGACCCCGAGACGATCGAGCTGTTCTCCCCCACCTACGGGCAGCGTGACATCGCCGACGTCGAATCCGACCTCACCATCCAGCACGCCGGCGAGCCGCTCGGCGAGCGGATGGTCGTCACCGGACGTGTCCTGGACGGCGACGGCCGCCCGGTGCGCAACCAGCTCATCGAGGTGTGGCAGGCCAACGCGGCCGGCCGGTACATCCACCAGCGCGACCAGCATCCGGCACCCCTCGACCCCAACTTCACCGGGGCCGGCCGCTGCATCACCAACGACGCCGGCGAGTACCGATTCACCACCATCAAACCGGGCGCCTACCCGTGGAAGAACCACCACAACGCGTGGCGGCCCGCGCACATCCACTTCTCCATCTTCGGCTCCGCGTTCACGCAGCGGATCGTCACCCAGATGTATTTCCCGGGCGACCCGCTGTTCCCGCTCGACCCGATCTACAACTCGATCCTGGATCAGAAGGCGCGCGACCGGCTGATCGCTACCTACGACCACGACCTCACCAGCCCGGAATGGTCGCTGGGGTACCGTTGGGACATCGTGCTGACCGGCACGCAGAGAACCTGGTCAGAGCCGGAAGGAGCCGAATAATGACGACACTTCAGCCCACCCCTGGCCAGACCGTCGGCCCGTTCTTCCACTACGGACTCGAGATCGAACGCGGTAACGAACTCGTGCCGCCGCACACCCCCGACGCGGTGCTGCTGACCGGCCGGGTGCTCGATGGCAACGGCGACCCGCTGCAGGATGCCCTGGTCGAAATCTGGCAGACGGATGCCGCGGGCAAAGTGCCACGCGGACGCGCCATGCTGCGCCGTCCCTCCTACATCGGAACCCACCCGGTGCGCCGTGAGGGCACCGAGTTCACCGGTTTTGGCCGTTCGGCCACCACCGCCGAGGGCGAGTACTCGTTCTGGACGGTGAACCCTGGAGCAGCGGCCGATGGATCAGCCCCGTTCTTCGCCGTGGCCGTGTTCGCGCGCGGACTGATGAACAAGCTGCACACCCGCATCTACCTGCCAGAGGCATCCGACGCCATCGCCTCCGACGCGCTGCTGTCCTCGCTCACCGACGAGGAACGCGCCAGCCTGGTCGCCTCCCGCGACGAGCGCGGGAACCTTCATCACGACATCCGCCTTCAGGGTGAGAAGGAGACCATCTTCCTTGCCTTCAACTGACGACGGCGACTTCGGCCTGCTCTCCCCGGTGTGGGCGGGCACGGCCGTCGTCCCGTTGACCAGCGACCAGGCCGTGATCCGCGCCATGATCGACGTCGAGATCGCCTTGGCTCAGGTGCAGGCCCCGCAGAACGCCGCCGACGCCATCGAGGCGGCGCTGCGCGGGGCCGACATCCACCCGGAACACCTGGCCGTGGCCTCCCGCGGCGGCGGCAACCCGGTGATTCCACTGCTTGCCGAGCTGCGGCCGCTGATCGAACCGGATGCCGCAATCTGGCTGCACCGCGGAGCCACCAGTCAGGACATCCTCGACACCGCGCTCGTCATCGTCGCCCGCGACGCTGCGCTGCTGACCGTGGTGCAGGCTCACACGATCGCCGAATCACTGATCGAGCTTGCCGGCGCGCACGTGGACACCCTGATGGTCGGCCGCACCATCACCCAGCACGCCACCCCGACCACGTTCGGGTTGAAGGCCGCCGGCTGGCTGAGCGCCGTGGTCGCCGCGGAACGGCAGCTGGCCGCCGCCGTCACCGCCTTACCGGTGCAACTCGGCGGCTCCTCCGGCACCCTCGCCTCCTTCATCGAGCTGCACGGTGACGCGCAGCCGATCGTCGGGTCACTGGCCGAAATCCTCGACCTCGCCGAGCCGACCCTGCCCTGGCACGTGCACCGGGCACCGCTCACCACCCTCGGCGACGCCCTGGTGCAACTCAGCGACGCGCTCGGCACCATCGCCGCGAACGTCGCACTGCTCGCCCGCAGCGAGATCCGCGAGCTGTCGGAACCGGTACGCGCGGGAGGTGGCGGCTCCTCGGCCATGCCGCACAAGCAGAACCCAGTGCTGGCAACGCTCATCTCCGCCGCCGCGCTGCGCGCCCCGTCACTGGCCGCCGACCTGCACCGCGCCGCGGTCACCGTCGACGAACGCCCGCCGGGCGCCTGGCACAGCGAATGGTCGACCCTGCGCGAGCTGCTGCGCACCGTGGGCGGCCAGGCCGAGACGGCGCGCGAACTCGTGGCGGGCCTCGGCGTGAACGTGCAACGGATGCGGCAGCACGTCGATGCCTCGGCGAATGTGTTGGTCAGCGAGCGGCTGATGCTGCGGCTGGCCCCGCTGATCGGCAAGAAGGCTGTGCAGCAGATCGTCGATACCGCGGTCAGCAGCGGCCGCGACATCCGCTCGATCCTGCGCGACGAGGTGACGCTGGCCGACTGGAGCGATGACAACCTCGCCGAGCTCGCCGACCCCGCCCAGTACACCGGTGCCGCCGCCGAATTGGTTGCGCGCGCCATCGCCGATGCCCGAGAGGACCACGCATGACCACCCCCGCGATCACCGCCGTGCACACCCCAGGAGACGGGCCGACGCTGGTGCTCGGCCCGAGTCTCGGCACGTCGACCGCGGTCTGGAACCCGGCGCTGCCGTACCTGCGCGGCAGCTTCGACCTGCTCGCCTGGGACCTTCCCGGGCACGGTGAATCGGTCGCGGCATCCGCCCCGTTCACCGTCGCCGACCTCGCCGACGCGGTGATCCGGTGCGCGGATGAGGCCGGCATCGACCAGTTCTTCTACGCCGGGATCTCGCTCGGCGGCGCGGTGGGGCTCGAGCTGGCGCTGAACTACCCGACCCGCCTGCACGGGCTGGCTGTGATCTGCTCGGCGGCCAAGATCGGTGCCGTCGAGGCGTGGCACGAACGGGCGCAGGCGGTGCGCTCGCTCGGCACCCCGCACCTCGTGGTGCCCTCCGCCACCCGCTGGTTCGCGCCAGGCTCGATCGAGGCGCATCCGGAGATCACCAGCAGGCTGCTGCACGACCTGTCGAACGCCGATGACCGCAGCTACGCCTTCGCCTGCGAGGCGCTGGCCGGCTTCGACGTGCGCGACCGGCTCGGTGAGATCAGCACACCGGTGATCGCGATCGCCGGCCTGCACGACGAGGTGTCGCCGTTCCGTGAGCTGGAGGCGATCTCGGTCGCCGTGCAGCGCGGCGAGGTCGCCGAAGTGGTGGGCGCCTCACACCTGGCTCCCGCCGAGAAGCCCGCCGAGGTCGCCACGCTGCTGCGCGACTTCTTCCTGAAGGAACACTGATGACAGACCTCTCAGACTCCGCCCGCTACGACCAGGGGATGTCGGTGCGCCGACAGGTGCTCGGAGATGCCCACGTCGATCGCGCCAATGCTGCCATCACACCGGACACCACCGACTTTCAGAACTTCATCACCCGCACCGCGTGGGGTGACGTGTGGTCGCGTCCCGGGCTCGACCGCCGCAGCCGCAGCATCAGCGTGTTGTCCTCGCTGGTCGCGCACGGCCACGACGAGGAACTGGCCATGCACATCAGGGCGGCGATCACCAACGGGCTGACCCGTGAGGAGATCGGTGAGATCTTCCTGCAGACCGCGATCTACTCCGGGGTGCCCGCGGCCAACACCGCGTTCCGTATCCTGCAGCAGACGCTCCCGCAGCCCGGCGCGGACGGCGCCGCGGAGTAACGCGCCCGTCTGAGGGCGGCGCCGCGGAGCAACGCGCCCGTCGCTCAAGCGACCCCCGAGCATCTCCGCAAGACACTCGTGGCCGCGCCAGCCACGAGAATTCAGGAAGTTCTTCGGCAGCGTCACGACTCCCCCGCACTTCCAGGGGTGCCCCTTCCCAACCGGCCCGTTTTCCTGAATTTCCGACGTTCCCGTGCCCCGAGCCAGCCCTTGCCGCCTCGTAAGCACCCTGCTACGCTCGCTTTAAGAACACGTGTTCACAATGCGTACACTTCACACTTTGCGACAAGAAAGTTGATCGGATGCTGTCAAAGCTGACACCGAGCGTGGCGGATGCCCTGGCCGACATTCCCGATGGTGCCACTATCATGATCGGCGGTTTCGGCCGCGCCGGCCAGCCGGTCGAGCTGATTGATCAGCTGCTCGCTCAGGGCGCGACGGGCCTCACCGTGATCAACAACAACGCCGGAAACGGCGACACCGGACTCGCGGCGCTGCTCGCGGCCGGCCGGGTGAGCAAGATCGTCTGCTCCTTCCCGCGACAGACCGACTCCCACGTCTTCGATGGGCTGTACCGAGCGGGCAAGATCGAGCTCGAACTGGTGCCGCAGGGCAACCTGGCCGAACGCATCCGGGCCGCCGGATCCGGCATTGGCGCGTTTTTCACCCCCACCGGTTTCGGCACCACCCTGGCCGAAGGCAAGGAGACACGCGTCATCGACGGGCGCAACTACGTGCTCGAGTACCCGATCCGCGCCGACTACACACTGATCAGCGCCTTCCGCGCCGACCAGCTGGGCAACCTCACCTATCGCAAGACCAGTCGTAACTTCGGGCCGGTGATGGCCGCCGCCGCAGACGTGACCATCGCCCAGGTCGACCGCGTGGTCGAGGTTGGCGAACTCGACCCGGAAGCCGTGATCACCCCCGGCATCTTCGTCAGCCGTGTGGTCGAGGTCGGCGACCGCGCCTGGATCGCCGGGGCGGACGTCGCCGTTGAGCTCGAGGGAGCCGAAGCATGACCGGAATCAACCGCACCGAGCTCGCTGCCCGTATCGCCGCCGACATCCCCGTCGGTGCTTATGTGAACCTCGGCATCGGCGCGCCAACGCTCGTCGCCGATCACCTGCCCGCGGAGCGCAACATCACGCTGCACACCGAGAACGGCATGCTCGGGATGGGGCCGGCGGCCGAAGGCTCCGAGATCGACCCCGACCTGATCAACGCGGGCAAGATTCCGGTCACCGAGCTGCCCGGCGCCTCATACTTCCACCACGCCGACTCGTTCGGCATGATGCGCGGCGGTCACCTCGACGTCTGCGTGCTCGGTGCCTTCCAGGTGTCCGTCGGCGGCGACCTGGCCAACTGGCACACCGGTGCCCCCGACGCGATTCCCGCGGTCGGCGGCGCGATGGACCTGGCTATCGGCGCGAAGAGCGTCTGGGTGATGATGGACCTGCTCACCCGCGACGGCGTCGCCAAGCTGGTCGAGGCCTGCGCCTATCCCCTCACCGGAGTCGCCTGCGTGAACCGCGTGTACACCGACCTCGCCGTATTCGCGGTGGGCCCTGACGGTGCATCCGTCATCGAGACCTTCGGCGACACCACCATCGACGACTTGCGCGAGCTCACCGGGCTCGCCCTCACCGAATAGAGACGAACCATGGGCAGCAGCTTCATCTACGACTCCGTGCGCACCCCGTTTGGCCGCATCGGCAAGGGGCTCGCCGATGTACGACCCGACGACCTCGCCGGCTACACCCTGGAGGCGCTCATTGCGCGGCATCCGGGCTTCGATCTGGAGAAGGTCGACGACGTCATCCTCGGCGACGCCAACGCGGCCGGTGAAGACAACCGAAACGTGGCGCGGATGGCGGCGATCCTTGCCGGCTTCCCCACGACCATCCCCGGCGTGACCGTCAACCGGCTGTGCGGGTCGAGCGTCGAATCGGTGATCCAGGCCAGTCGCGCGATTGAGACCGGCGACGCCGACCTGATGATCGCCGGCGGCGTCGAGTCGATGAGTCGCGCGCCCTGGGTGATGCTGAAGTCGAACCGGCCCTATCCCACCGGCAACGAGACCATGCACTCCACGACCCTCGGCTGGCGCATGACCAACCCGCGCATGCCCGGACAATGGACCGTGTCGCTCGGTGAGAGCACCGAGATCCTGGCCGAGCGTTACGGCATCGGCCGTGCGGCGCAGGACGAGTTCGCCGCGCGCAGCCACCAACTGGCCGCCGCGGCATGGGATGCCGGTATCTACGACGACGAGATCGTGCTGGTGCCCGGCACCACTCTCACCCGCGACGAGGGCATCCGCCCGGACACCACGGTCGAGACTCTCGCCGGGTTGAAGACCGCGTTCCGCAAGGAGAACGGCACGGTGACCGCCGGCAACGCGTCCACCCTGAACGACGGCGCGTCCGCGCTGATCATCGGCGCGGAGGGCGCGATCGACGCTGAGCCGCTCGCTCGGATCGTGTCGCGCGGCGCCTCCGGCGTGGATCCCGACGTGTTCGGCATCGGCCCGGTCGAGGCCGCGAACCAGGCACTCGCCCGCGCCGGCAAGACGTGGGCCGACGTCGATGTGGTTGAGCTGAACGAGGCGTTCGCGGCGCAGAGTCTGGCCTGCCTGCAGCTCTGGCCCGACCTGGACCCGGAGAAGGTCAACATTCACGGCGGCGCCATCGCGATCGGGCACCCGCTCGGCGCATCCGGTGGCCGCATCATCGGCCATGTCGCGCACGAGCTGAAGCGCCGCGGTGGCGGTGTCGGTGTGGCCGCGATCTGCATCGGCGTTGGGCAGGGCCTCGCGGTCGTGCTGGAACGCTAACCTCGGCGAATGACGATCCCTCCGAGCGGCGAGTATGTGCAGTCGCTCGCCCGCGGCCTGTCCGTGATCCGTGCGTTCAGTGCCGAGAGCCCGTCGATGACGCTCGCCGACATTGCCCGCGCCACCGGCCTCACCCGGGCGACCGCGCGGCGGTTCCTGCTGACCCTGGAGGAACTCGGTTATGTGCGTGCCGACGAGCGCGCGTACTCGCTCACCCCGCGGGTTCTCGAGTTGGGCTTCAGCTACCTGTCGTCACTGTCGCTGACCGAGGTGGCGCAGCCACACCTCGAACAGCTGTCGCGCGCGGTCGGTGAGTCGACGTCGGCCTCGGTGCTCGACGGCGCCGATATCGTCTACATCGCCCGGGTGCCCACCCGGCGGATCATGACCGTCAACATCACCATCGGCACCCGGTTTCCCGCGCACGCCACCTCGATGGGGCGGGTGCTGCTCGGCAACCTGTCCGCCGATGAGCTTGACCACTTCCTCACCAGATTCCACGCCGAATCCCTGACGCCGCGCACCATCACCACGCGGGACGCGTTGCTCGAGGAGCTGGGCCACGTGCGCGAGCAGGGCTGGGCAATGGTGGACCAGGAGCTCGAGTTCGGACTGCGTTCCCTGGCGGCGCCGGTGCGTCGCGCCGGTCAGGTGGTCGCGGCGATCAACGTGTCCACCGTGGCGGGTGGGTCGTCGGTCGCGCACACCAAGGATCGGCTGCTGCCGGAGCTATTGAAGGCATCGACCGGGATCACCAGCGACCTCTCGCACTACTAGGCGGGTCGCCCGGCGGCGTCAGCGCACGATCTGGGCGCCGGCGGACCGCATTTCGGCGAGCGCCGCCTTGCTGCTCTCTGGTGCGACGCCCGCGATCATTCGGGTCAGCACACGCACCGACCGCCCGGCGCGCAGCGCGTCCAGGGCGGATGCGCGCACGCAGTGGTCGGTAGCGATTCCGACAACGTCGACGTCGGTGACGTCCAGGTCGTCGAGCGTGGCAATGACCGAGCGGCCCTCGTCGGTGACGCCGTCGAAGATCGAGTATGCCGGTTTGCCCTGGCCCTTCTGGACGTGCACATCGACCTTGTCGAGCGTGAGCGCCGGGTGGTACTCGGCACCCGGTGTTCCGCTGACGCAGTGCGGCGGCCAGCTGTTCACGAAGTCGGGTTTCGGCGAGAAGTGTCCGCCGTTGTCGTTGTCGGCGTCGTGCCAGTCTCGGGAGGCGAACACGTGATCGTAGTCATGCTCGGCCAGCCACTCGGTGATGCGCGCGGCTACCGCGTTACCGCCGTCGCAGCCGAGGGCGCCGCCCTCGGTGAAGTCGTTCTGTACGTCGATGATGAACAGGGCCCGTGTCATGCGCCCAGCTTACGACCGGGTCAATTGTTGCTGAGGTTGTTGCCGCACCGGAACACTCCGGCGGTCAGCTCGTCGAGCGCGGGCATCGCGGATTCCTTTCCGGTGCCCACGGCGTAGAACGCGAAGGCGAGCTCGCTGCCGTCGGCGGCGTGCACGACTCCGGCCAGGGTGCGAGCGGTGTCGATCCATCCGGTCTTGGCGTTGACCGCGCCGCGCGCGACGGCGGCGTCGCCGGTGAACCGCGACTTGAGGGTTCCGCTCTGACCGGCGACCGGCAGCGTGTCGTACATCACCTTAAGGTTCTGCTCGCCGTGCAGCGCCTTCGCCATTAGCTGCGCCACGTACACGGGAGTCACCCGGTTGTGTTCGCTGAGCCCGGATCCGTCTCGGATCACCATGCCGGTGGTGGGAATGCCGTAGACGCTGAGCGCGCTCGCGTACGCATCCTGCAGCGATCCGAAGGTGCCGGGCAGGCCCTGTTCGATCGACACCAGGCGTGCCAGCATTTCGGCGAGCGTGTTGTCGCTGAGATCCATCATCTGGCGCACCAGCGTGGACACCGGCTGCGACTGAACCTGGGCGATGGCGGTTGCGCCATCCGGGGCTGCTCCGGTACTCGTGCCGGTGACTGTGATCCCCTCGGCGGCCAGGGCGGCGGCGAATGCCTCGCCCGCGCTCCCGATCGGGTCGGTGCTGCGGGGGCTGGTGTTCTTGTTCGGGTCGGCTCGGTCGGCGTCGACCTGCAGCGCCGTCACCTCGGACATGTACCCGATGGTCTGCTGATCTCTATCCCAGCTCGAATCCCACTTGTCGGTGGGGTCCCAGAGGGTGGCGTCCAGCACCAATGCCACATCGGTCTGACCGGCGGGCAGGCCGGCCTTCACCTGCGCGGCCAGATCGCTGAGCTTCGGCGCTCCGGCGTAGAAGCTTTCCGCGCCCGCGCCCCGCTGGCTGAGGGTGGCGTCTCCCCCGCCGACGAGGGTGATCGTGGTCGGGTCGGTGGCGACCACAACGCTGGTAGTGATGCGGTAGTCCGCTCCGAGGGCGGCGAGAGCGGCGGCGGCGGTGACCGTCTTCAGCACGCTGCCGGTGCGCTCCGGGGTGGCGGCGTTGCGGTCGAACAGCACCTCTCCGGTGGTGGCGTTCAGCACCGAGGCGTGCAGGTTGGCGAGCCGCGGGTCGGTGGCGAGGCCGCCCAGCGTGCAGGTGCGCAGCGCGGTCGGCCCGGCGATCGGGTTCGGCACCGGGCGCGGCGGCTCGATGGTCTCGGTTGGTGTCGGGGTGGATGTCGGAGCGGCGACGACGGATGCCTCGGGCCGGGCGCTCGCCATGCCGGCGAAGACTGCCCCACCGCCGAGCAGCACGAAGGCGAGTCCGAGCGTGGACACGAGCCAGGCTTTCGGATGCCGGCGGAACAGCGCACCGATTCCTCCACCGGCCGGGGGCAGGCTGCCATCGCCCCCGGCATCGCGGGAAGTGTCGCCGGCGGCACCGCTGGGCGCGGCGGCAAGGAGCTCAGTGGGAGCGACCGGCAGCTCGGGGGCCCGCATCGCCACGGTCGGCTGTTCCGGCGCCGCGGGCTGGGTCGGCAGGGCCACCGTGGACTGGCCACCGAGCCAGCCTGGGGTACCGATGGCCGCGGTCGGGGTGTCTGCGCCGGACTGTTCACCCGACTGGGTCGGCATCGCCTGCGTCGGCTCGCCCTCGTCAAATGGGGTCGGCGTCGCCTGCGTCGGCTCGCTCTGCGGGTCGTCAGGCTGGCGCGGATCAGTCACCCACCAATAGTAAAGGTGGTTCGTCACCGGCCTCTGCCCTGAGGCAGAGGCCGGTGAGAGTGGCGTTCGCTAGTTGGTGCCCCACAGCTCGAGGAACCCGGCCTGGTAGTCGGCGTCGCCGAACCACTCCCCGGATGCCTCAGCCTCGGGCGTCAGTGTGAGGTCGCCGAGGTTCGTCTCGTTGAACGCGCGACGGAACGGGAAGTCGAGGTTCTGGACGGCAGGCTGTCCGGCGGCCAGACGCGCGGCGGCGTCAGCCAGGTACCAGCCCAGGGCTGACTTGTTGTAGGCGACGGCGGACTTGATGTTCCCACCGGCCTCCATGTCCTGCAGTGTTGACAGGAAACCGTCGACGCTCGCGACCGTGATGTCGTCGCGCGCGGCGGACTGGATGCCCTGGGCGACGGCCGGCAGGAACTGGTCGAACTGCGCCTGGATGTAGGTGATGTCGGGCTTCGCCACCAGCGTCGAGCTGATCAGGCTCTGCAAGCGGTCGAGCTGGCCCGAGTTGATCTCGATGACCTCCACGACGCAGTCCGCGCAGCCCTTCTCGTAGGTCGCGAGGATCCCCGCGTCGGCCCACATCGTCGTCGCCGGGGTGTCGGTCAGCTTGATCACGAGCACGTTCGCTTTGGCATCCGAGTCGGCGATGACCCAGTTGGTGGACCAGCTCTGCAGCAGGACCTGGTTCTCCGTGACGTAGGCGACCTGCGTCGGGTCGGCGGCGCCGGCCGGGGCGGTGAGGCCCTGCACCCAGGGAATCCCCGCGGCGGTCAGGTCGGCGAATGCGGCCGGTGCGAACTCCGGGGTGATGCCTGCGGTGACGACGGCACCGGCATCCGCTGCGATCGCCTGCGCGACGCAGCTCGCGATGTCGGCGGGGTTCGCCTTGCCGTCGCAGACCTGGACGGTCGCGTCGAGGTTGTCGAGCGCATCGGTCAGGTTTTCGCCGATGACTTTCAGCACCGGAACCTGCAGTGTGGCGGGGATGTAGTACACGGTCTTGCCGGCGATGGCGCTGCCGTCGATCGCGTCGCCTGGTGCCTCGAACTCGTCGACGGAGACGGATGCAGCCTCGACGATCTCGAGCGCCGCCTGAGCCTCGGAGCTCAGCTCGGCTGCCGGTTCGGCCGGTGCGGCGGTGTTGTCCCCTCCGTCGCCGGCGCAACCGGCGAGGATGAGCATGCTCGCGGCGGCGAGAGCGACGCCGAGAGCTCGTAGTGACTTCGTCATTCGAGTGACTCCATTCGTGGGTGTGGGTAGTGCTCTTGGTGATGGGTAGTGCAGCTGGTGCGGGGTCTGCTCTCGATCGCTTGTCGAGGGTCAGCCCTTGATTCGGCGTTGCAGAAGGTGCGACACCGTGACGGCGACGATCAACGCCATGCCATAGAAGACCTCGGTCACCCAGCCGGTGAAGTGGAGGAGCTGCAGCAGGAAGACACCGGTGATGAGGAAGTATGCGGCGATCAGCATGCCGATCGGGTTGAACCGGCCAGGCACGACCGCGACCGTGCCGAGGAACACCGCGGCGAACGTGGGCAGCAGGTACGCCCCGGCGGATGCCGGGTTGAAGCCGCCGTTTCCGATCGAGATCACGACGCCAGCGAGCCCTGCGAGCAGGGCGCTCGCGAGATACGCGCCAATCCGCACCCGGCTGACCGCGATCCCGGCGAGCGCAGCGACGGCGCGGTTGGATCCCACGAACGCCATGTGGCGGCCGATGGGAGTGGCTCCCATGATGTACGCGGCGATCGCAACCAGGATGACGCCATACCAGAACACGTGCGGCAGCCCGAGGAATCGACCCGTCGAGATCGCGGCGAGCGCGGGGTCGAGACCGCTGACGGTGGTCTCACGCGACAGCCAGAACGCGAGCCCGCCGGCGACGCTCCAGACACCGAGGGTGACGACGACCGAGTTGATTCCCAGCCCCACGATCAGCGCGGCATTGATCGCACCCAAGACGAGGGCAATGACGATCGCGGCAAGCACTGCGAGGCCGACGGGCCAGCCGTAAAGGACGGCAAGCGACGGGACCGCGACCGCGGAGATGCTGAAAATTCCCGCGAACGACAGGTCGAACTCGCCGACCGACATCGTGATCACCACGCCGAGCGCCAGGAAGATCACGGGCGTGATCTGGCTGAAGACCGTGCGCATGGCGTCGAACGGGCTGACGTCACCCGGCACGAACGCCAGGAGCACCAGCAGCATGATGATCCACAAGATCACGAGCGCATAGCGGGAGAGGATGTTGAACGCGATCCGTCGCGCCGGCGAGACGGGCTTCGGAATCGTGACGTTGGAGGTGGTGGGATTCGGGGTCGTGGTGGTCATCGGTCAGATCCTTCGGAGTCGTGGAAGATCGCGGAGAGGATGTCGTCGGCAGTGAACGGGCGCTCGAGTTCGAGCAGCACCTTCCCCTCCTCCAGAACGAGAACGCGGTCACAGACCGCGGCGAGGTCGTCGACCTCGGAGCTGCACAGAACGACGGCGGCACCGTCGACTGCGGCCTGGCGCGTGGCTCGCAGCACCGCCGAGCGGGCACCGACATCCACCGCCTGGGTCGGGTCGTCGAGCACAAGCGCAGTGGGCCCGCCCAGCAGCCACTTGCCCATGAGGACCTTCTGCTGGTTGCCGCCCGAGAAGGTAGCGACAACGGCATGGCGATTCGGCGGCGTGACCTCGAAGGCCTTGAGCACCGCTTCCGTTTCGGACTTCTGCCAGCCCAGCCCGGTCCACCACGGCTTGCCCCGCCGGTGCAGATGCGGGAGCGTGACGTTCTCCTCGACGGTCAGACCGGTCGCGAGTCCCTGGCCATGGCGATCCTGCGGGATGTAGGCGATTCCCGCACGAAGTGCCTTCCTGATGCTCGCGCTCTCGAGCGGGAGTTCCGAGTGATCGACGACGATCGTCCCACGCCCACTGACCGCGCCGGCGATGAGCGGCGCCAGGCTGGAAAGCCCGGAGTCGACGCTGCCGGTGAAGCCGACCACCTCGCCCCGCTTGACCGCTGTGGAGACATTGCGAATGCGCCCGCCGCTGATGCCGCGCAGTTCGATGCCGCCATCCCGGATGTCGGCGGGCATGGCCGCCTGGAAATCGTCGAGCTCTCCGTAGTGGCCGAGGACGAGCTTGGTCAGTGCCGCTTCGTCGAGATCGGCGGTGGAGAGCCCCATCTCAACCACACGGCCGTTACGGAGGGCTGTCACCCGGTCGGCGATCTGCAGCACCTCGTTGAGGTTGTGGCTCACGATCACCACGCCGGTCCCCTGGGAGGTGAGCAGACGGATCATGTCGTAGAAGTCATCCAGCGACTCGTGCGGAATCGCGCGCGAGGACTCATCGAACACCACAACGCCGCTGCCGAGCTGTCGCTCCTGCAGCGCTCGCGCGATGGCGACACCGACGCGTTCACTCGGGCGCAGGCTGCCGACCTTGGCGTCGGGTGAGATGTGGCCGAGGCCCAGAAACTCCAAGGCCTCGCGGACCGCCTTCGCGTCCTTGCCCTTGTTGATCCATCCGGTGAACCGGGTTGTCGAATGCCGGCCGACGCGCACGTTTTCACGGACGCTGAGATCCGGGATGAGGCCGAGGTCCTGGTGGACGAACGCCAGTCCCTCGTCGTGCAGTCGCCCTGGATCTACGGGAGTACCGATGCGCTCACCGTCGACGAACACCTCGCCGCCATGGTCTGCGCGGTAAACGCCACTGATGAGCTTGATCAGCGTCGACTTGCCAGAGCCGTTCTGCCCGATGAGGGCGTGGACCTCTCCTGCCTGGACTTGCAGGTGGGCGTCCTTGAGCACTGTCACTCCGGCGAATGTCTTCGACAGGGAGCGCACTTCCAGCCTTGGTGCGGTCATCTACGCAACACCTCCTCGTGTAGCAGTAGCCCGGCGCGTCCGCTTTGACGCGCTTCGGTACAGTTTTTTTAGCACTCACTGGACTCTGTGTCTAGTGAAACAGCGCAACGTATCGGTAACGTACGTTTTGTCAACTCACGATCTGCCTTCTCTGGCGGATCGTGTGTGAAATCTTATGCGATAACACGCGTGATCGCGAATCAGATCGCGTGTGATCAGCTGAACCCGCGGTGGCGCCACTCGTCGAGGTATGCCTTGCCGTAGTCGTTCCCGTTGGGCAGCCGCAGCGTGGTGTGCACGTGGAATCGCGCCGGCAGGCGGTTGTTCAGCCAGACACCCGCGTGATGGTCGAGCTCGGCGATGATGACGGGACTCTGGATGCGGAAGTAGAACGGCTGCGAGCCATCCGTCGCCCCATACCAGCTGAAGAAGGTCTCGTCCCGATGTGCATCGACTTCGACGAGCGACTGCTCACGTTGCGACTCGGTGAGCAGCACCAGGAAGTCCTCCGCCATGTCACGCAGCAACGCCCACTGAGCATCAGTCAGCGCCGACGCGCGGATTCCTTCATACGGCACCACGCGGTTATCCCGGAAGGCACCCGCGACGTGGCGCTCGTCGGCAGGATGCATCCGGCCCTCCGGCATTGCCGGGTCGAGCACCGACCGGTAGACGATGGCCTGCTCTCGCTGGCCGGCGTCGAGCGACTCGGCAAGCTCGATCGCCACCTTCTCGCGTGCGTCGAACAGCGGCTGGCGGTCGTCGTCTGACAGCGCCGGTTCCGCGCCGATGAACACCGGAGCGACGACGTGTCGGCCGCCGACGGTGACGAAGTTGAGGGCGACGTGATGGCCGTATAGCTGCCAGCCCCACGGCTGGTCCGCGGAGGGCGTGCCGAACAGCGCGAACCAGTAGCTGCGGTTGTTCATGATCTTCGGCAGCGCAACCAACTCGCCGAGGTATCCGTTCAGATCCATCGCCTCGCGCACGCGGTCGAACCCCTCGGGGCTCAGGGACGCCTGGACGACATCGAGTATCGCTTCCGCGACCTCGTCGCTCTGGTCCTCCATGCGCAGGCCAGTGCGGAAGAACACGAACTCCGGGTTGCTCCAGCCTCGCCACTCCGGAGCATCCAGCGGATAGCCGATTCTCTCCTTCTGCTCGGCGCTCAGCAGCGAGAGCAGTCTCGCAGCCGACGCGGCAGGCGCGGGGTCGGGCGTCGTACTGTCGGGCAGCCGGTACAGCCCCTCCCGGCGCTCGCCGTCGGAGGTGATGCCGACGAAGGGCTCGTCGTACAGTCCTTTCCAGTAGTCCAACAGCTCGCGCAGGAATGGGGCCTTGTACCGATCGGCCGCGAACTCTTCGTAGTCCATCCCGCGCACCTCGGCGAGCATCGGGTCATCGAGGTCGATGAGATGCTCGCGATAGCTCTGCGAGGTGAGCTCGACCGCTTCCTCGCGCCCGGACACCCGGTCGCTGGAGAAGAAGTCGTCGATGTCGTTGCTGTTGGGGTGATCAACCATGATCGGCTCCGAAAGTCGTCGTCGTGGATCAGATGGGGAGGTTGAACATCCGCTTGGCGTTGCCGTAGAAGATCGCCTCGCGGTCTTCCTCGCTGATCTCGAGCTCATTCTTGACGAACTCGACGCCCTGGCTCATCCAGCTGTAGAAGACCGGGAACGACGATCCGAACATGTAGTGGTCGGCTCCGTTGATCTTGAGCGCTGCCTCGACCTGGATCTTGCCCCAGGAGTGCGGGTGGGTGAGGTCGAAGAAGATGTTCTCCTCCAGGTACTGCTTGATCTTCTGGCCGCCGGTCGGGTCGAGTCGCTGCATCGCCTCGGCCTTCGGGGAGGCGTGCGGGGTCAGCAACTCGGTGTTGGCGAACCAGTTGCCGCCGAGCATGGTGTGGATGAAGCGGAGTCCGGGCATCCGGTCGAACATGCCGCTGAACAGCTCGCGCCCGACGGCCGTGGCCTGATCGGTGATGCGACCGAACTCACGACGCAGGTTCGTGTAGTCGAGCACCGACTTGTACTCGACCGGAAGCGGCGTGTGGTGCACGATGACCGGGATGTCCAGCTTCTCGATCACCTTGAGATAGGGCTCGAACACCGGGTCGTCGAGGTAGAGCTGACCGTAGTGGCAGGCGAGCTGCACACCGACAGCACCGAGGTCACCCACGGCACGCTCGAGTTCGTAGACGTTCTCCTTGCCGCCCCACGGCGGAACGCAGGCAGTGGCGAAGAGGCGGCCGTTCGACTTCGTGACGATCTCGGCGGCGTTGTCGTTCACTGCCTTGCAGGTCTCGAGCCCCAGCCACTCCTGCCAGACGGGCACGCGCATGATGCCGAAATCGACGCCGGCTTCGTCCATCGCCGCGAGCTTTGACTCGGCGGAGTAGTCCCCGTCGACGTAGTTCAGGTTCGGGTAGCCCTTGGGCTTCTCGAGCACCAGCTGCTTCTTGCCGTTCTCCATCGTGATGACGCTGGCGATCTCCCCGAAACCGCGCGGAGCGCTGTCGAGGAAGCCGTTCAGGATCTTCTCGTTGGTGAAGAGGTCCTCGGGGAGGTGATGGATATTGATGTCAACGACGGTCATGCGGACCCTTCTTTCGTGTGCGCTCGCTGAGATGCAAGAAGATCTCAGCAGATCATGTGCGATACCGTACGCGAAAATTGCGAGCGTCGCCAGCGCCACCCTCCGCTGCGGGCGCCCCTTGCCACGATAAGGCCCGGTCACCGGGCATAAAAGCTGTGAGTCGGATGCTGTGGGCGCGACATCCGGAATGGGATCGCAGACGCGACCTGCGATCCCATTCTCAGAATCTCGTTTGAAATCGCGTGCGATTCCACGTACGATCGGCTCCAGATTCAAGGAGGAATACAAATGGTCACCCTGTCGCAGCGCGATGTCGAGTACCGGCTCGGCGACACCCTCATGCAGGGGATCCTGGTCGCCTCGGAGGGCGCGTTCGAGCTTCCCACGGTCGTGCTGCTTCACGATGCATTCGGCCTCGGTGCGGACATGATTGCCATCGCGGAGAAGATCGCCGCACTGGGGTTCTCGGTGTTCGGCGCCGACGTTTGGGGTAACCGCACGACGCTCAAGGCGCAGCCGGAGATCGGCCCGTATATGGGGTCGATGGTGGGTAATCGCCCGGAGTGGATCGCCCGCGTCGCCGAGGCCCATCGCACCGCGGCAGCCCAGCCCGAGGTCGATGCCGACAGCATCGTGCTGCTCGGGTACTGCTTCGGCGGCTCGTCGGCACTCGAGTTTGTCCGCACCGGCGGGCAGGTGCGCGGTGTCATCGCCATCCACCCCGGGCTCGACATCCTCGAGTTCGACTGGTCTGCCGCGAACGCCGGCACCGCGGCTCTCGTCTCGCTGGGCGCAATCGACCCGATGGCGACTTCCGAGCAGCGCGCGCAGTTGGAGCGGGCGCTGAACGGCGCCGACATCCACTGGGAACTCACCCTCTACAGCCACACCGTGCACGCCTTCACCAGCGTCAAGGCGCAGTTCTCACCGAAGCCGGAACTGTTCAACTACCACCCGCGCAATGCCGAGCGGGCCTGGAACGCGACGACCCGGTTCCTGAGCGAACTGTTCCCCCAGACTTCCGGCGCGTAGCCGGATCAAACAACGAGAAGAACAGGACACCATGTCTGACATCGCCATCATCGGAGCCGGGCCCGGCGGGCTCATCACGGCCCTGCGCCTTCACCAGAAGGGGTTCCGCCCAACCATCTACGAAGCAGCCCCCGAGCTCAGGCCTCTCGGTGTCGGTGTCGACATCAAGGTCTACGGGGTCAAGGAGATCGAAGAGCTCGGGCTTCTCGAGGAGTTCCGGGCGATGTCTGTGGACGCCGTCGACTCGATCTTCTACAACCACTACGGCCAGGAGATCTACGCCGAGAAGTGCGGTGTGCACATGGGCTACCTGCACGAGCAGCGCTTCGTGCACCGCGGTTCCCTGCAGATGATGTTCTACCGGACGGTGCTCGAGCGCCTCGGCGAGGATGCCGTGAAGCTCGGCCGCCGAGTGGTGTCGTACTCCCAGGACGACCAGAGCGTGACCCTGGAGATCGCCCACGAGGACGGCACGATCGAACACGTGACGCACAGCGCCGTCATCGCCGCCGATGGCATCAAATCTCCCACGCGCAAGCAGATGCATCCCGAGGCCGCGGAGCCGGAGTACTCCGGCATCACGATGTACCGCGGAACGACGCTCTGGGACCCGATCCGCGACGGGCACACCATCCTGCACATCGGCGACCCGCGCATCTCCACGATGATCATCTACCCGATCGCCGACGACTTCGAAGGCTCCGGCAAGCAGCTGATCAACTGGGTCGTCGAGGTCGACGGCGAGGAATCGATCGAGGACTGGAACCAGCTCGGCTCCATAGAGGACGTCATCCCGCTCTACGACACGGTCGACATACCGTACTTCGACGTGCAGCAGCTCATGCGCGATGCGCGCGAGGTGTACCTGTTCCCGCTGATCCGCCACACGCCGCTCGACAACTGGGTCGACGGACGTGTCGTTTTGCTGGGCGATGCGGCACACGCGATGTACCCGCGCGGCGGTAATGGCGTGTGCCAGGCGTTCCTCGACGCGCGTGTCGTGGCCGAGAAGCTCGTGGAGTTCGACAACCCCCACGACGCATTTGTCGCATACGATGAGGCGCGGCGCGAGCCGGTCAACCGGATCGTCATGAACATGCGCGGCGAGGGCTACGAGGTCATCCGCCGGATGGTCGCCGAGCGCTCCGACGGCAAGCCCTTCGACGACATTGAGCACGTGCTGCCGCTGACCGAGGCCGACGAGATCTTCAGCAAGTACCACGCGCTCGTCGGTCAGCCCCGACCCGGCTTCGAGGCCGGCGAAGCCACCGGATTCCGCACGTGGGACGAGGTCGAGGCCAAGTGAGTACGGATGCCGTGACAGCCGAGATCCTCGCCGTCGAGACGCGGCGGCAGAATGCCCTCATCGCCGGCGACCTTGAAACTCTCGACGAGATGTTCGACGAGTCGCTCATCCACATCCACGCCCCCGGCCTCGTGCACACGAAGCCCATGCTGCTTGAGCACGTCGCCACTCGCCAGGCCTACCTCGAGATCACGCGTCAGGATCTTCTCGTACGCGTTTTCGGCGACACCGCCGTCGTGACCGGCGGCATCGTGAACCGCATGCGGGCCCCGCAGGGCGGCGAGCGAACCGTTGACGGCGTCGTCACCCAGGTTCTGCACCGCGGAGCCGACCAGCAGTGGCGGTTCGTCAGCTTTCAGATGACACCCTACGGTGATCAGGTATGGGGCCAGCTGCCCTCGGAAAAGGCTGCCGAGACAGCCGAGGAGAAGGAGAACAAGGCATGAAGCTCGCACGCTTTCACAACGGCGACGGAGACGTCAGGGTCGGCCGCGTCGACGGCAACTCGGTCGTCGATCTCTCGGGCGTCGAGGGCGTGGGCCGTTCCGTCCGCGAGATCCTGCCGCACCTTCCCGCCCTGCGGGACGCGATCCTCGCCGCAGACGGTGCGCGGCATCCGCTCGACTCCGTCACGCTCCTCGCACCGATCGACGACCCGCAGAAATACCTCGCCATCGGCATGAACTACGCCGAGCACGCCGAAGAGGCCCGCCAGGCCGGCATCCCCATCCCCACGAGCCAGTTCTGGTTCAACAAGCAGGTGTCGTGCATCGGCGGCCCGTTCGACCCGATCGTGAAGCCCGACGTCTCGGACGAGCTCGACTACGAGATCGAACTCGGCGTCGTGATCGGGCAGCAGTGCAAGCACGTGTCCGTCGAGGACGCCCGCTCGGTGATCGCCGGCTATTTCGTGACCAACGACGTGTCGGTCCGCGACTGGCTGGCGAAGCGCTCTCCCACGTTCACGCTCGGCAAGTCGTTCGACACCCACGGGCCGATCGGCCCCTGGCTGACCACCGACGATGAGATCGCCGATCCGCTGGCCCTGCGCATGCGCCTGAGTGTCAACGGCGAGGTGCGTCAGGACTTCCCGACGAACGACATGATCTACAACATCTACGAGCAGATCGCGTACCTCACCCAGGTGATGACGCTCATGCCGGGAGACATCCTCGCGACGGGCACGCCGTCGGGCATCGGCGCCCCGACGGGCCGCTTCCTCAAGGTCGGCGACGTGGTGCGTGCCCAGATCGAGGGACTGGGCGCGATCGAGAACCGCGTCATCGCAGAGGGCTGAACGGGATGCCGCGCCGAGTCAGCATCTATCTGCCGGGGTTCGGGCACCAGAACCCAGTCCCGGTCGCGAGCCGCATCGGTCAGCACCTCGTCTCAGGCGTGCTGACGGGGCGGGATCCGGTGACGCGAGAGATGCCGGCTTCGCTCGACGAACAGGTTGCGAACGTCTTCGCACACGTGCGCGCACTCATGGATGCCGCCAGCGGCTCGAGCGACGACATCATCAAGATGACGTTCTGGCTGGTCGATTATCGCGACCGCGATGCTCTGAACCGTGAGTGGACGACCATGTTCCCCGACACCGCGAACCGCCCGGCCCGTCAGGTCATGGCGGCGACACTCGATGGTGCATCGCTCGTCCAGTGCGACCTCCAGGCAGTGCTCGCCGAGCCGATCGACGGGTGAGCCGGGCACGGCCATGCAGCATGCGGGGCGCGGATCGTGCGCGGGACCTATCGGAGATCGCATGGAGAATCGCACACGATTTCTAGTGCGATTTCACAGAGTTCAGCGAGCGGGCGCCGCCCCCTCGCGTTCCGCAAGGCGTTCCGCCTCGTGCTTCGCTACGGCATCGAGGGTGTTGATCTCGTGACGGCGAACCGAGGTTTCGATGAGATCCGGATCGGCGCCACCCTCGATCAGGTCGAGGATCTGATCATGCTCGGACAGCGACGCGAGGGCCCGCCCGGGCGCGTACCAGAACGCGGTACGGCGGATGAGGTCCAGTCGGGTCCATTCGGCGTGCACCAGATCGTTCAGCCGCACGTCGTCGGACTGCGAGCACAGCAGTTCGTGGAACTTTCTGTTCAGGTCACCGAACCGCTGCGGATCGAAGTTCGCCAGCGCTTCACCCATCTCTCGGTTGAGCGAGCGTGCCTCGGCGAGCTGATCCGAGGTGAGGCGGGATGCCGACAGCGCCGTCGCATACCCTTCGAGACGGGCGAGTAGGTTCATCGTGCGGTGCCAGGAATCGACATCCACCGTCGTCACGACCGCGCCCGCGTTGGGAATGATCTCGACCCAGCCCTCGGCCTCGAGCCGGCGCAGCGACTCGCGCCACGGCACCGAACTGATGTTGTACTCGCGTCCGAGCTGATCGATCACGACACGCTGACCAGGACCATACGTGCCATCCATGATGCGCTGCTTGAGGATCGCGTATGCCTGTTCTGCCTTGCTGGGAGCCATGCTCGTCTTCTCTCTATGCTCGTACAATCCTATCCGCTATCGCACGCGATCCGTCCGGTGTTGAGACCACGAGTTCGAGCGAGCGCACGGTCAGGACGAACCACTGAGGCGCGCGCGATCGGGGTTGAAGAGAAAAGTGGAGCCGCCCAAGGGAATCGAACCCTTGACCTTCTCATTACGAGTGAGATGCTCTGCCGACTGAGCTAGGGCGGCGTGGCATCCGAGTGAACTCGGTGACACAGCAAGACAGCTTAGCCGATTCTGGCGGCCGCCCGGTCACGCCGGCCGGATTACCCGGTTTCACGGCAGAATCGTGCGCAGCTCCGCAAACGACCGGTGTACGCAGTCGGCCAGGGGCGGGTTTCCCGCGGCGTTCGCCCAGACCCCCCAGGAGTGTCGCACGGTCGCAATTGCGACCATAGTCAACAGGCGACTGCGGCTGGCGAGCGACTCGGGGTCGTCTGCCAGGCCAGGATCGGATTCACGGAGCCGCCGGGAAAGGATCTCGTCCAGGTCGGCCTCGAATTGGTGCATCCTGCCCATTCTCAATGCCAACAGCTGCGGATGCTGCTTCACCAGGTCACGCCGCAGCGCGAGGTTCTCGCGGTCCACCACCGCCTCCTCCGCCGCGTGCGCCAGCAGAGCCCCGAGGTCGTCAACGACGTTGCCGCGCTCTAGGACGAAGGACTCGATCGCGTCGGAGTCAGGCAGCCCTGGCCCGTCGTCGAGCAAGGCGGCTTCCTTCGAGGAGAAGTAGTTGAAGAACGTGCGCGGAGAGACATCCGCGATTCTGCTGATCTCTTCGACGGTCATGCCATCGAGGCCGCGCTCCAGCGCCAACTGCAGCGCCGCGCTTTGGATGGCGCGGCGCGTGGCGATGCGCTTGCGCTCGCGCAGGCCCAGCTCGGCGGTACTCATGGTCACAATTATTGCACAGGCTGCAAACTTGCAGCGTGGAGGATTGCTAACAGTTGGGGTCTGCTTCCGGCACTGTGCCGTCGATGAAGTAGTCCTCCACGGCATCCTGCACGCAGCTGTTCGACTTGTTGTACGCGGTGTGTCCCTCGCCGTTGTAAGTGACGAGGTGCCCATTCTCCAATTGCCCGGCCATGTTCTCAGCCCACACGTACGGTGTTGCCGGGTCGTTGGTGGTGCCGACCACCAGGATGTCGGACGACCCCGCCGCCGCAATCGGGCCGCGTTCCCGTTCCGCCGGGAACGGCCAGCCGGCGCATCCCGTGCCGTACGACATCCGCGGGCCGAACACCGGCGCGAGCACCGCCATTTCCGCCGCCTGCTCGCGAATCTGGTCGTTGGTGGGGTTCGACTCGTAGTCGAGGCAGTTGATCGAGATGAACGCCTCGGTCTGGTTGTTCAGGTACGTGCCGTCGGCCGATCGCCCGTTATAGCTGTCGGCGAGCATGAATGCGGTGTCGGTCTCACCGGTGAGCACCTCGGCGAACAGGTCATTCAGCAGCGGCCAGCTTGCCGTGTTGTACAGCGGCAACACAATCGCGGTGAACATGGTGCTGCCGCCCAGCTCGCGGCCGTCGCTGTGCCGCAGCGGGCTGGCGTCGAGGCTGGTCAGCAGGTCGGCGATGGTCTGCATGCCCTCGTCGACGGTGCCGTGGAACGGGCACTCGTTCGAGGTCAGGCAGTCGTCCAGGTAGGAGCGCATTGCGCTTTCGAAGCCCTGCGCCTGGGTGGCCGAGACGTCGAATTCGCTGGTCGCCGGGTCGACGGCTCCGTCGAATACCAGTCGGCCGGTGTGGCCGGGGTACAGCTCGGCGTAGGTCGCGCCCAGCAGGGTGCCATAGGAGTAGCCGAGGTAGTTGAGCTTCTCGTCGCCGAGCACCGCGCGCAGCAGGTCAAGGTCCCGGGCGGCGCTCACCGTGTCGATGTGCTCGAGCAGCGGGCCGGTGTGCTCGAGGCAGGCCTGACCGAAGCTGGCCATGGATGCCCTGGTCTCCTCGATCCCCGCGTCGCTGCCCGGTTGCTGGGTGGGCAGTTCGTACAGGTAGGTGTCCATCTCGGCCGGGTCGTCGTAGCAGTCCACCGCGGATGAGCTGCCGACGCCGCGGGGGTCGAAACCGACGATGTCGTAGCGGGACTGCAGCCGCTCGCTGGTGGCGAAGTCCAGGCTGTCCTTGACGAAGTCATAGCCGGATGACCCTGGCCCGCCGGGGTTGACCAGCAGCGACCCGAGCCGGTCGCCACCCTGCGCCACCTGGCGCACCAGGGCGAGCTCGATCGACTCCGCCTGCGGGTTGTCCCAGTCGAGCGGCGCGTCTGCCGTGGTGCATTGCAGGCTGGCACCGCAGCTTTCCCACTGCAGTTGCTGGTCGTAGAACGGCTGGAGTGCGGCGCTGACCTCCTCGCCGGTGGGCGTCGAGGTGGTGGGCGCCTGGCTGGGGGCACAGCCGGCGAGGGCGAGGAGGACAACCACGCTGAACGCGGCGAGTCGGATGCTGCGGGGCACTAACGAGAATCCCTTCGGGTGGCCGACACGAGCATCGCTTCCAGGGCCAGCGCGGGTGCCACGTTGGCCTCGATCCGCCCGCGGGCGGTGGTGATGGCATCGAGGACACCGAGGATCTGGGCGGGCGCCGTGCGGTCCGCGACATCCTGCAATCGGTCGCGGATTGCCGCGTTGATGAGGTCGGTGTCGACACCCAGCTGCAGCAGCAGCACGTCACGGTACAGCGATTGCAGGTCAACCAAGATGCGGTCGATGCCGTCGCGCAGGCTGCGGGTGGCCCGCCGCTTCTGGTCTTCGTCGAGCGACTTGAGTTGCCCGCGCAACGCGGGCGGGATCGTGCCGCCCGGCTCGATCCCGAGCGAGCGCAGGGCGTGCTCGCGCTCCTCGGCGTCGCGTTCCACCGTGATCGCGTTGCCGTCGTCTTTGGCCAGGTCGATGAGCTTGCCGGCGGCCACGACCGCGTCAGACACCGAACGCACGCCAAGGGCGATGTCGAGCGTGCGTTGGCGGCGTTCGCGCGCGTCGGTGTTGGTGGCGAGGCGCCTGGCCATGCCGATGTGGCTCTGTGATTCGCGGGCGGCGCGGATGGCCACGTCGTGCTCGACCCCGTCGCGGCGGATGAGCAGCGCGGCCACGTCGTCGACGCTCGGCGTGCGCAGACGCACGGTGCGCACCCGGGAGCGGATGGTGGGCAGCAGGTCGGCCTCGCTGGGGGCGCAGAGGATCCAGACGGTGCGCGGCGGCGGCTCTTCGAGCGACTTCAGCAGCAGGTTCGAGGTGCGTTCGACCATGCGGTCGGCGTCTTCGATCACCATCACCCGGAACTGGCTGACGCTCGGCGAGTAGTGGCTGGAGCCGACGATGCCGCGAACGTCGTCGATTTTGATGATCACGTTCTCGGTGCTCAGCACGCTGAGATCGGGGTGGCTGCGGGCATCCACCTGTTTGCGCACGGCCTCTTCATCGTCCTGGCCGATCGCGAGCAGTGCTGTGGCGAACGCGTAGGCCAGGTTGGAGCGGCCGGAACCGGGCGGGCCGGTGATCAGCCAGGCGTGGGTCATGCCGGCGGAGCCGCTGGCTGCCGCGGCGGCGGCGTGCCGGAACACCGAGATCGCGGCATCCTGCCCCGTCAGTTCGTCCCACACCGCCATGCATCTAGCCTAGGGGCCGCACCTGACAGTGCCGGCCGCCTGTGGACGGCGCCGCGGGAATCAGAGCAGCGGCTGCACCCGCTCGCGGATGCGCTCGGCGATCGCGTCGATGCTGTCGGTGGCCGGCAGCACCAGAAAGCGGTCGGGCTCGGCCGCGGCGAGCGCCAGATAGCCCTCACGCACCCGCTGATGGAAGTCGAGCGCCTCGGCCTCGAGCCGGTCGTACTTCTTGCCCTCGAGCCGGCCGCGGCCGACGGTGGGGTCGAGGTCGAGCAGGATGGTGAGGTCGGGCAGCAGCCCTTCCGAGGCCCAGAGCGACAGGTCGCGGATCTCGGTGGCATCGAGCACCCGGCCGGCGCCCTGGTAGGCCACCGACGAGTCGATGTAGCGGTCCTGGATCACGATCTCGCCGCGCTCGATCGCGGGCCGCACCTTGGTGGCGATGTTGTGTGCGCGGTCGGCGGCGTACAGCAGCGCCTCCGCGCGCGGCGCCATGTAGCCGCGGCGATGCAGGATGATGTCGCGCAGTTCGAGGCCGAGCGGGGTGCCGCCGGGCTCCCGAGAGTGCTCGACGGTGTGCCCGGCCGCCTCCAGCCACTGGGTGAGCAGCGCCGACTGGGTGGACTTGCCGGAGCCGTCGCCGCCCTCGAGCGTGATGAAACGTCCTGGCACTATTTCTTCTTCGCGGGAGCGCGCTTGGCCGCGGGCTTCTTCTTCGCGGGGGCCTTGCGCACCACCGGTCCCTTGGCGCGCTTGTCGGCGAGCAGTTGCACGGCGCGGTCGAAGTCCACTTCTTCCACCGATTCGGCCTTCGGAATCGTGGCGTTGGTGGTGCCATCGGTGACGTACGGGCCGAAACGGCCGTCCTTCACCTTGATCGGCTTGCCGCTCTCGGGATCTGGCGTCTCGAACTCCTTGAGCGCGCTGGAGGCGCGGCGGGCGCCGTACTTCGGCTGCGCGAACAGCGCGAGCGCGCCGTCCAGGGTGATGTCGAAGATCTGGTCTTCGTTCTCAAGCGAGCGGGTGTCTGTGCCCTTCTTCAGGTAGGCGCCGTAGCGGCCGTTCTGAGCCAGGATCTCCTCCCCCGACTCCGGGTCGGCGCCCACGGCGCGCGGCAGGTCGAGCAGCTTCAGCGCGGTCTCGAGGTCGACGGTGGCAGGATCCATCGACTTGAACAGCGACGCCGTGCGGGGCTTCACTACGGCCGGCTTCTTGGCGGCGCGCTTCTTCGGCGCGGCCACCTCTCCGGTCGCCTCGTCAAGGACCTCGGGCACAGCCTCCGGTTCCGGCTCAAGCTCGGTGACGTAGGGTCCGAAGCGGCCGTCCTTCGCCACGATCTCCTTGCCGGTGGCCGGGTTCGTGCCGAGCACACGGTCGCCGACGACGGGAGCGTCGATCAGCTCGCGGGCCTTCTCGGCGGTGAGCTCGTCGGGGGCGAGTTCCTGCGGGATGTTGACCCGACGCGGGGTGTCAGGGGTCTCGCCCGGGGTCTCCAGGTATGGCCCGTACTTGCCGATGCGCACGGTGATGTCGTCGGTGATCCGCACCGAGTTGATCTCGCGCGCGTCGATGTCGCCGAGGTTGTCGATCACGGTGCGGAGCCCGCGGTGGTCGTCGTTGCCGAAGTAGAAGCCCTGCAGCCAGTCGACGCGGCCCTGCTCGCCGCGGGAGATGCGGTCGAGGTCTTCTTCCATCTCGGCGGTGAAGTCGTACTCGACCAGGTCGCCGAAGTGCTCTTCCAGCAGCCGCACCACCGAGAAGGCGATCCAGCTGGGCACCAGGGCGCTGCCGCGCGGGCTGACGTAGCCGCGGTCGACGATGGTCGAGATGATCGCGCTGTAGGTGGACGGGCGGCCGACGCCGAGTTCTTCCAGCGCCTTGATCAGGCTGGCCTCGGTGTAGCGTGCGGGCGGCGTGGTGGCGCTGCCCTTGGCTTCGACCTCGTGCACGGCCAGCGCCTGGCCCTCGCTGAGCGCGGGCAGGCGGGTCTCGTCGTCGGTGTCCGGCTTCTCGTCGTCGCTGCCCTCTTCGTAGGCGAGACGGAATCCGGGGAAGGTGATGACGGTTCCGGATGCGGTGAGCTCGGCGGTTTTCGCGCCATCCTGCACGGCGACGTCGGCCTCGATGGTGAGCGTGGCGGTGGTGCCCTTGGTGTCGGCCATCTGCGAGGCGACGGTGCGCTTCCAGATCAGGTCGTAGAGCTTCCAGTCGTTGCCACGCAAGGTGCCCTGCAGCTGCTGCGGCGTGCGGAACGTGTCACCGGCGGGGCGGATCGCCTCGTGCGCTTCCTGCGCATTCTTCGACTTGCCGGTGTACAGCCGCGGCTTGTCCGGCACCGTCTCGGCACCGTAGAGCGACTTCGCCTGCTTGCGCGCGGCGTCGATGGCCTGCTGCGACAGCGACACGGAGTCGGTTCGCATGTAGGTGATGAACCCGTTCTCGTACAGCGACTGGGCCACGCTCATCGTCTGACGGGAGGTGAAGCGCAACTTGCGCGAGGCCTCCTGCTGCAGCGTCGATGTGGTGAACGGCGCGGCGGGGCGACGCGTGTATGGCTTCGACTCCACCTTCGCCACGCGCACGGCAATGTCCGGGCGGCGCAGGGCGTCGGCCAGCGTCTGCGCCGCTTGCTCGTCGAGCGCCACGACATCCGTCTTCTTCAGCTGTCCGAGCGAATCGAAGTCGCCGCCGGAGGCCACCTTGCGGCCGTCCAGCCGGGCGAGCCTGGCGCCGAACTGCTCGGCGCCCTCTGCGGGGCGCAGCCGGGCGGTGATGCCCCAGTAGCCGGCCGAGACAAAGGCGAGCCGTTCCCGTTCGCGGTCAACGACCAGGCGGGTGGCGGCGGACTGCACGCGTCCGGCGGAGAGTCCCGGGCCGATCTTGCGCCACAGTACCGGCGACACCTCGAAGCCGTAGAGACGGTCGAGGATGCGGCGGGTCTCCTGCGCGTCGACGAGGGCGGTGTCCAGGTCGCGCGTGTTCTCCTTGGCGCGTTCGATGGCTTCCTTGGTGATCTCGTGGAACACCATGCGCTTGACGGGAACCTTGGGCTTCAGCACCTCGAGCAGGTGCCAGGCGATGGCCTCCCCCTCGCGGTCCTCATCAGTTGCGAGGTAGAGCTCGTCGGCGTTCTTCAGGGCTCGCTTCAGCGCGGCGACGGTCTGCTTCTTGCCGTCGGACACCACGTAGTACGGCGCGAAGCCGTTTTCCACGTCGACGGAGAACTTGCCGAGTGAGCCCTTCTTCAGTTCCGGCGGCAGGTTCTTGGGCTCGACGAGGTCGCGGATGTGCCCGACCGAGGCCTGCACCTCATAGTCGTCGCCCAGGTACTGACCGATCGTCTTCGCCTTGGCCGGCGACTCGACGATGACCAGCTTCTTCGTGCCTGGCACAGTGCTCCTTGCAATAGAGAGGTACGGCGCTGAAACCTCGCCAGCGTCAGGCACACGATACATCCCCTCGCCGCGCAGTTACCTAATCGTGGTCGGGGCTGTGAACCGCCGCAGCCGATCGTGCCGAACACGAACGGGAGCACCGGCCCGCTCGCGATGAGGGATTGTCAGGGTGCCGGACCCGCCGTCGCCGAGGCAGAAACCGGGAGCACGCCGACCGTCGCCGAGACCCGCACGGTCGCCACCAACCCGTCGAGCTGGCAGGCAGCGAGTGCCGCCCCATTCGCGGCAGCGACGGATGCCGCGACCTCGCAGGGGTAGCCCGCCACCAGCCCCGTGGCGACGTCGGCGGCGGCGAGCGCGGCGGCATCCGCGGCACCGGTGACCCGCTGTTTCGCCACCAGGGCCACAGACACCGGGAGCATTAATGAGGCAAGGCCGATGAGTGCCGCGATCACCGCGAGTCCGAGCACCGTACCCGCACCGCGCTCGCTACTCATCGGAACTGTCACTCATCGGCCACCGTCGCTTCATCGGCCACCGTCGAGCGCGCAGCTCACGGCGGTCACGCTCAGCACGCTGGCCAGCGGCACCGCGGTTGCCGCGGGCGCGGTGAGCCGGGCACAGACCAGGTCACCGCTCACGCTCGACGCCAGGTCGGCATGCACCTGCCCGGCCCGGACGCTGGCCGCCGCGACACCGTCGCCGCGGGCCAGCGCTCGCGCGGCATCTGCCGCGGCATCCTGCAGGCGCACCTGCTGCGCCCCGATCTGCGCACCGGCCAGGCAGAATGCCAGCACCAGCACCGCGGCGGGCACGACGGCGGCGAACTCTGCCGTCACACTCCCCCGCTCGGCACGCCAGCTACCCGGTGAACGTGAGCGCATTGCGCACCAGTTCGGTGAGGATGCCGCGCACCTCATCCGACCGCATGATCACGACCAGCAGCCCGGCAAAGCCGACCGCCGCCATGGTGGCGATGGCGTACTCGGCGGTGGCTGCCCCGGTCTCGTCGGAACCCGCTCGGGTGAGGCTGCGCCGCAACCACTGCGCGGTTGTGCTGTGCGCTGTTTTCATGGTGTGTGTCCTTCGCATCGTGCGGCACGAGCAGCATCAGTCTGATCCTCACCGGCTGCTTGCGGGAGGGCTGTGCGGCAAGGTTGGCAAAGCCGACGGCTTGCGCCGGCTGTTGACGAGAGGGGCACGGCGACCGGCACTCAGAAGGTCGAGCTCAGAAGGTCGAGCTCAGAAGGTCTGAACCGTGGACGAGATGACGCTGAGCATCAGCGGAGCCACGCCGAGCAGCATGAAGGCCGGCAGCACGCACACGCCAAGTGGCAGCATCAGCCGGATCGACAGCGCAGCCGCCTTCTGCTGGCTGTCGTTGCGGGCGCTCCTGCGCCGTTCGTCTGCCTCGCTGCGCAGCAGTTCTGCCGCCGGCACACCCGCCCGGCGGGAGAGATCAAGCACGTCATCGAGGGTGGCGGTGTCCGCGGTGGCGATGCCGCGTGCCGCCGCTGCCGACAACGCCGAGGCCCTGGCCCGGTCAACCGGCGCCCCGCCGGACAGCGCGATCGCGGCAAGGTCGAGCAGCAGGCCAGGGGTGAGGTCGGTCGGCTGGGCGGATGCCACCAGCCTGCGGTTCCAGGCGCGTGCGGCCACCAGCAACCCGGCGCCGCCGCCGAGGCAGACCAGTCCCAGCGGGCTCCCGAACAGCACCGTGACGGTGTTGAAGCCCAGCAGCATGCCGAACAGCAGCGCCACCGCGGGCAGCACCATCACGAGACGGGCAGTGGCGATGGGCTCTGCCAGCGCCACGGCGATGTCACGCTGGGCCTGCGCCAGTGAGCGCAAGGATGCCGCGAACTCGCGGAGCGCCGGAGCCAGCGGCGCGCCGGCGTCGGAGGCAATCGCCCACGCGGCGGCCAGCGCCCGCCACGGGGCGGCCTCGGCGGGTGGCGCCCGGTCTGCCGCGTCATCGATCGCCGAGGCGACGGTCGCCCCGGTCTCGAGCGCCGCGTTCACGCCGGCGACGACCGGCGACTGCGCGGTCAGGTACCGCCAGGCCGACGCCGGGGCGACCCCGGCCGCGAGAAGCACGGCCAGTCGCTGCACCACGGACGCCACCTCGTCCAGCCGGTGCGGCCGGTTCCGCCCGGTCACGCCGACACCGCGGTGGTGGGTAGCGGCGCGAGGCTGAGTCGGTCGCGTTCGTCGAGGCGGAACTCGCCGAGTTGCACCAGCGCCCGGAGCCCGTTCCTCCGCTCCAGGTGCAGCACGGCGCCGATGGCGCTCACGGTCTGCCGCGCCACCGCTTCCACCGACATTCCGGCGAGCGCCCCGAGCGCCTCCAGCCGAGCCGGCACGTCGGCCAGCGAGTTGGCGTGCAGGGTTCCGGCGCCGCCGTCGTGGCCGGTATTCAGTGCGGCCAGCAGCTCCCGAATCTCCGCTCCCCGACACTCGCCGAGCACGAGCCGGTCTGGCCGCATTCGCAGCGCTTCCCGCACCAACCGTTCCAGGCCAATGCCACCGGCACCCTCGAGGTTCGCCTGCCGCGCTTCGAGGCTGACGAAGTGCGGATGGCGCACGTTCAGCTCCGCGACATCCTCGATCGCCACGATCCGCTCGGTCTCGGGGGCGTCAGCGAGCAGCGCCGACAGCAGCGTGGTCTTCCCGCTGCCGCCGGCGCCGGTGATCAACAGGTTGGCGCGACGCGCCACGAGCTGCCGGATGGCGTCGAGCGGCGCCGCGACGAAGAACCCCTGCTCGGCCAGATCGTCGACGGACAGCCGGTCGAGCTGCGGCAGCCGGATGGAGAGCAGGGTGCCACCCGGCGACACGGGTGGCAGCACCGCGTGCACCCGGATGCCGTCGTGCAGCCGCACGTCGACGCAGGGCGATGCCTCGTCGATGTGCCGACCGCCGGACGCAATCAGCCGGACGGCAAGCTCGCGCAGGTCGGCCTCGGGAAGCTCGAACGGATGCCGCTCGAGCCCGGCGCCGCGGTCGATCCAGAGCTGCTGCGCCCCGTTCACGAAGACATCGGTGGTGCGCGGGTCGGTGACGAAGCGCGCCAGCTCGCCGAACTCGGTGAGAGGGCCTCGGGTGCGGGCAGTTGTACCCCGGTCGTCGCGGATCGTCCCTGGCCGGTGTGCGACGAACGGCCCGGCACCATGGGCCCAGGCATCGCGGTCAGCCGGCCGTTCCTCCGAGCCTGTGTGCACACTCGTCACGCTCGGCGAACGGGCTGCAGGCTCGGTCATGTGATCCAGCCTCGCCCCTGTCGCGGGCACTGTGCGTTGCCGCGGGCGCCGCGTGGAGGGGTGCGCCCTGTGGACGGGAGGTCGGGTACGCACACCGCACGGGTAACCGAGGGCCCCGGGCGATCGCACCGTCTGGCAGATGTGCCGCAACCAACCCGGAGCCGCGGGTGAGCCAGCTGTCGCGGAGCGTCAGACGCTGAGAACGGGTTCTGGGAAACCGCCCGTTAAAAGAGAGGGGCGGCGCCTGTTGGGGGGAACCGGCGCCGCCACAGCAGCGCCAGATTGGGGGGAATCAGGGGCGCTGCAATCCGAACTTTGATTCGGTGCCACCCAGTGTACCCCAGCGCTCGCTCGCCGCGGCCATGTTTTCTGCAATTATCGGCGGGCACTCAGGTAGGCCTCACGGCCCTCCCACACTGCCCCGTCACTCACCGATTCCAAGCCGGGGCGGCTGCGTGATTCCGAACACATCGCGCAGCGCCAGGCGGGCGGCGTACCACCCATTCATGCCGTGCACCGCCGGCCCGGGTGGCGTTGCCGCCGAGCACAGGTACACGCCCGGGATCGGGGTGCGCCACGGCTTGGTCGACAGCACCGGCCGCTGCACCAGCTGCCGCAGGGTCACTTGACCGCCGAGGATGTCGCCGCCCACGTCGTTCGGGTTGTATTCGGCGAGCCGGGCCGCGGTCGTCGGAACGCTGACGATCACCGTGTCGCGAAAGCCGGGGGCGAACCGCTCGATCTGCTCGGTGATCACCCGGGTGGCGTCGACCGACGAGCCCAGCGGCACGTGCGTGTAGGCCCACAGCACCTGGTGCCCCTCCGGCGCCCTGCTGTCATCGAGCACACTCTGTTGCGTCAGCAGCACGTACGGTCGCATCGGGTGCCGGCCGCGGCGCACCGCGTTCTCCGCCTGCGCGATCTCGCGCCGGCTGCCGCCGACATGCACGGTGGGCGCGTGGCGCACATCGGGATTGCTCCACGGCACCGGCGCGTTCACCGCGAAGTCGACCTTCGCGATGGCGGCCCCGTACCGGTAGTTCTGCAGCTGGCGCAGGTAGCGGCGGGGCAGCGGAGCGAACGCGGCCAGGAACCGCACCGATGTGTCCAGCAGCACCACCTTGGACGGCTCCAGGTCATCCAGGCGCTGCACATTCACCCCGGTCTCGATCCGCCCGCCGTGCTCCAGCAGGTCCGCGGCGAGCGCATCGGCGATGGCCTGCGAGCCTCCACGCGGGTACCCCCAGCCGTGCGCGTGGGCGTGGGTGGCGAGCAGGAGCCCCGCCCCGGCCGCCGACAGCGACGGGATCGGAGCGGCGGCGTGCGCGGCGACACCGGCGAGCATGGCGGGTGCCACGTCATCCCGGAACCGGATGTGTCTGCCCAGGCCGCTGCCGTACTCCAGCACTCGCAGCGCGTAGCGGGCGGCCGCGATCGGGTCGTGCGGCATCCGCAGCAATTGCGAACCGGTGAAGTCGACGACACCGCCAATGCTGTCGACGAGAGGCCTGAACAGCCGCCGCCAGGCGCGGCCGTCCACGCCCAGGCCTGCCGCGGTGCGATCGAGGTCGCGCCAGGCGATGCCGGCGCGACCGTGATCCAACGGGTGCGCGTACGACACCTTCGGTACCAGGAACCGCACCCGCTCCCTCAGCTCGAATGCCCGAAAGAACGGGGAGGCGAGCGCGGCCGGATGCACGGCCGAGCAGACGTCGCTGAGATAGCCCGGCATGGTCACCTCGGCCGAGCGCAACCCGCCGCCGATGGTGTCTGCGCGTTCGAGCAGGTGCACCGACAGCCCGGCGCGGGCCATGGTCACCGCGGCGGCCAGCCCGTTGGGTCCGGATCCCACCACGGTCACGTCGATCATCGCCGGCCGTCCAACGACAGCGCCGGCACGAACTCGTCGACCGGTTCACGCACCCACCAGGCGCCGGTGGCCCGCTTCTGCGCGCGGGTCGTGAAGTGGTAGACGAACAGCCGCGCCCGCACCGCGTGCGGCGGCCGGCCGTGGAACGGGTCGACCCGCAGCAGCCGCAGCGTCCGCCGGTCGGCCTCGAGCAGACGCACGAGGAAGGCGACGAACCAGCGCTCCGGGCCGCCCCGCAGCGGCAGGAACCACATCAGCCAGTCCAGACGCAGGTGATACGGGGCGAACTGCCGCGGCATCCGCATCACGTCGCCCGGTTTGCCTTTGAACTGGTACTCCCGCCAGTCCGCGGCATCCGTCGGCTCGGCGGCATCCGTGCCCTCCACGATCACCTCGTAGCGCGGCCGGGTGATGCTGCCGAATGCCCCGTACGCGTTGACCAGGTGCCAGCCGTTGAAGCTGGCGTTCATCAGCTGCCGCCGCGAGACCAGGTTGCGCGCCGGCCAGTAGCTCAGCACCAGCATGAACGCGGTGGCGGCGAGCACGATCACGATCCACCAGATCGGGGCGGATGTCGCGGCGCCCCAGTCCAGCGGAATCGCCGGCACCAGCGCGTGCGCCACCGAATCGCTGACGGCCCCGAACGCCAGCACGATGGTGAGCCAGTTCAGCCAGGCGAAGTTGCCGGAGATGACCAGCCAGAGCTGGGTGAAGATGATGATCGCGGCGGCGCCGCTGCGCACCGGCTGCGGGAAGAACAGCAGCCACGGCACCACCAGCTGCGCGAAGTGGTTGCCGAGCACTTCCAGCTTGTGCACCGGCTTCGGCAGGTGGTGTGCGAAGCGGCTCACCGGGTTCGGCATCGGCTGGGTCTCGTGGTGGTAGTAGAGCGCGGTGAGGTCGCGCCACACCCGGTCTCCGCGCATCTTGATCATGCCGGCGCCGAACTCGAGCCGGAACACCAGCCAGCCGGTGAGGATCAGGATCGCGGTCGGTGGTGGTACCGCATCCGATCCGAGGAACGCCACCAGGAACCCGGCCTCCAGCAACAGGCTTTCCCAGCCGAACGAGTAGAAGGTCTGCCCCACATTGACGATAGAGAGGTACAGCCCGTACATCGAGAGGAAGACGATCAGCGGCAGCCACGGCGGGCCCAGCTGCGGCAGCCCGGCCACCACGGTCACGGCGAGCGCTGCGCCCACGATGGTCACCGCCATCAGCAGCCGGTCGGAGTATCGCCAGCGGAACAGGGTCGGGCCCCGCCGGTGGTACTTCAGCAACTGGGTGACGGGCAGCAGGCCGTGCTCGCCGAGCAGGGCACGGAACTGGGCGGCCGTCGACAGGAAAGCGATCAGGTAGATCGCGGCGACACCGCGTTGCAGCACCTGCCGCGCCAGTTCGTAGTCGTTCGCATTCAGCCAGTCCACGGTGCGCCTCTGATCCGCTTGAGTGTCCGCTCGCTCTCCGCTCGCCTTCACGCTAGGCCGCGACGGCGGGTCGATCAAGGGATGACCGACGGCGACATCACCGGCGGCCGAATAGGATCGAGACGTTCAAAGACGAATTGACAGAAGGATAACGCAGCCCTCATGAACGCGATCGACAACCTGTTGCACGAGAACCGCCGCTTCGCCCCGACGCCCGAGTTCAGCGAGAACGCCGTCGCCAACTCCGCGCTGTACGACCGGGCGCGCGCCGACCGGCTGGAATTCTGGGCGGAGCAGGCGCGCGAGCTGCACTGGCAGACCCCGTTCACCCAGACACTGGACTGGAACAACGCCCCCTTTGCGCGGTGGTTCGCCGACGGCCGATTGAACGTGGCATACAACTGCCTCGACCGGCACGTGCTCGCCGGCAACGGCGACCGGGTGGCGCTCCATTGGGAGGGCGAGCCGGGCGATTCCCGCAGCATCACCTACGCGGAGCTCACCTCCGAGGTGAAGAAGGCCGCGAATCTGCTCACCGCGTTGGGCGTGCGCGCGGGCGACCGGGTGGCGATCTACCTGCCGATGATCCCGGAGGCGGTCATCGCCATGCTCGCCGTCGCCCGGATCGGCGCGGTGCACTCGGTGGTGTTCGGCGGCTTCAGCGCCGAATCGCTGCGCACTCGCATCGACGACGCCAGCGCCAAGCTGGTGATCACCGCTGACGGCGGATACCGCAAGGGCAAGGTGTTCCCGCTGAAACCCACCGTCGACACGGCGCTGGCCTCGGGTGATTCCACCGTGCAGCACGTGCTGGTGGTGCGGCGCGGCGGCAACGACGTGGCTTGGACCAAGGGCCGCGACCTGTGGTGGGACGAGGAGATCGCCCAGGTCGACGCCGACCACGTGGCGAAGGGCTTCGAGGCCGAGAACCCGCTGTTCATCCTGTACACCTCCGGCACCACAGGCAAGCCGAAGGGCATCCTGCACACCTCCGGCGGCTACCTCACGCAGACCGCCTTCACCCACCGGGTGGTGTTCGACCTGCATCCGGAAACCGACGTCTATTGGTGCACGGCGGATGTCGGCTGGGTCACCGGGCACTCCTACGCCGTCTACGGGCCGCTGGCGAACGGCGCCACCCAGGTGATGTACGAGGGCACCCCAGACACGCCGCATCCCGGCCGCTGGTGGGAGATCGTCGAGAAGTACGGCGTCAGCATCCTGTACACCGCGCCGACCGCCATCCGCTCGTTCATGAAGATCGGGCGGGAGCACCCGGAGAAGTTCGACCTGTCGTCGCTGCGGGTGCTCGGCTCGGTCGGCGAACCGATCAACCCTGAGGCGTGGATCTGGTACCGCGATGTCATCGGCGGCGGCTCCACCCCGGTCGTGGACACCTGGTGGCAGACCGAGACCGGCGCGATCATGATCTCGGCGCTGCCCGGGGTCACCACGACCAAGCCGGGGTCGGCGCAGGTGCCGATTCCGGGCATCTCGGTCGACGTGCTCGACGACGACGGCAAGCACGTCGGCAACGGCAACGGCGGGCTGCTGGTGGTGACCGAGCCGTGGCCGGCGATGCTGCGCGGCATCTGGGGCGACCCGGAGCGCTTCATCGAGACCTACTGGGAGAAGTTCGATTTCGAGGGCACCCCGCAGCGCCGCATGTACTTCGCCGGCGACGGTGCCCGCCTCGACGAGGACGGCGACATTTGGCTGATGGGCCGCGTCGACGACGTGATGAACGTGTCGGGGCACCGGCTCTCCACCGCCGAGATCGAGTCGGCGCTGGTGTCGCACCCGATCGTGGCCGAGGCCGCGGTGGTCGGCGCGGCGGACGAGGCCACCGGTCAGGCGGTGGTCGCGTTCGTGATCCTGCGCGCCAGCCAGGCCGAGGCGCAGACCGCGGACGAGGCATCCGTCCTGCTGCGCGCCCACGTCACCGAACAGATCGGGGCGATCGCCCGGCCGAGCAAGGTGTTCGTGGTCGCGGAACTGCCGAAGACCCGCTCCGGCAAGATCATGCGGCGCCTGCTGCAGGATGTCGCGGAGGGCCGCGAGATCGGCGACACCACCACGCTCGCCGACACCTCGGTGATGCAGATCATCAGCTCAACGCTGAAGTAGGGCGCGCGGCGGCGCGTCTGCCGCGAGCGCGCCCCAAACGGCCGAGAGCTCCAGCCGCGGCGGGCGCGCTCGGCCGTTTTCGGCGCTCTCGCAGATGATGGGCGCTGCGTGGCGCCTCCTCTCCACCCCGCTCCCCTGTCGCCTCTGCACAGTTGCCGACCGAGATCGGCATGACCAACCTCGCTGGTGGGAACATCGGCGACATGCCTGACCTGACCGCGCCCGAACTGACAACGCCGCAACTGTTTCTCAGCCGCATGGCCGAGGCCGTTCACGCGGATCGCGACCTGCGCCGGGCATACGAGCGCGGCGAGTACGTGCGCATCCTGCCAGGAGTCTTCGTCCGCAAGTCGGACTACGCGCAGCTCAACTACGACGCGCGGTACCGGCTGAGGGTTCAGGCCGCCGCCCGGCACACACCGGGCACGCAGTTCTCCCACGACTCCGCAGCTGTCATGCTGCGGATGCCGACAACCGGACCGTGGTCGAAGTCGCTGCACGCCCTGGCGCCGCGCGCGGATGGCGGCCGGTCGACTTCGCTCGTGAGTCGGCACTGCGTGGATCTCGATGCCAGCCCGCTCGAAATCGACGGCGTGACCGTCACATCACTGGCCCGCACCGCGGTCGACATCGCGGCGTCGCAGCCCTCCACGCGTGCCGTGGGGATGGTCGACGACGCACTCCGGCAGCCCGACCCGCAGAACGTGGACGACGTCAGGGCGCGGTACGGCATCGCGCAGGCCACGAAGGCAGAGATGCACGCCATCCTCGACGCGCAGGAATCCGCTCGCGGAAAGCGCAAGGCGGCCACGGTCATCGACTTCGCCGATGGATCGTCTGGGTCGGTTTTCGAATCCCGAAGCCGCGCGGCAATGCACCTGCTGGGGATACCGGCGCCGCTGTTGCAGGTGCCGTTCTACGACGAAGACGGGCTTATCGGGTACGTCGACTTCTATTGGCCCGACCTCAACGTGATCGGAGAAGCCGACGGGTTCGACAAGTACCGGAACCCCAAGTTCTTGCGCGGCCGCACTCCCGAGCAGGCACTTCGGGATGAGAAGGACCGCGAGAACCGGCTCAGGCGCCAGGGCCCCTTGGTCGCTCGCTGGGATCCTCCGATTCTCAGTGACCTGCGCCGATTCGTCGCGAGGCTCGCACCCTTCGGCATCCGCCCCACGCGGTGATTGCCGCCACCACGGTGAGCGCGGTGAAAACGGCCGAGCGAGCCCGCCGCGGCGGGCTCGCTCGGCCGTTTCGGCAGCGCTCGCGGGTTCGCGGGTTCGCTACGCGAACTCGAGGACCAGCTCCACCTCGACGGGCGCGTCGAGCGGCAGCACGGCCACGCCCACGGCAGAGCGGGCATGCTGGCCAGCGTCACCGAAGACGTCGCCGAGCAGGTTCGACGCGCCGTTGATCACGCCGGGCTGGCCGGTGAAGGCCGGGTCGGATGCCACGAAGCCGACGACCTTCACGATGCGGGTGACCCGGTCGAGCGACCCGATCACCGAGTGTGCAGCGGCGAGGGCGTTCAACGCGCAGGTGCGGGCCAGCTCCGTGGCCTGCTCAGCGGTGACCGTGGCGCCCACCTTGCCGGCCAGCGGCAGGGCTCCGTCGACGAACGGAAGCTGCCCCGACGTGAAGACGAGGTTGCCCGACACGACGGCGGGCACGTAGGCGGCGACCGGCGGAACGACCACCGGAAGGGTCAGTCCGAGTTCGGCCAACCGAGCATCAACCTGGCTCATTCTGCGACCTTCTCCCGCTTGAAGTAGGCGACGAGTCCACCCTCTGGGCCTTGCACGACCTGCACCAGCTCCCAGCCCTGCTCACCCCAGTTATTCAGGATCGCGGCCGTGTTGTGCACGATCAGTGGCGTCGTGAGGTACTCCCATGTGCGCATTGCTGGTTTCCATTCAGGTTGTGGGGCGGATCTTCCCGTACCCTAATCGTATGTCTGCCCAAAAAACGAAGCGCTCCGGCGTGTTCGGAGCCATCCTGGGAATGCTCGGTTTCAGCGGTCTCGCTGGCCTGCTTGTTGCCATCATGGTCACCCCCGCTATCGCCGTGACGGGCATGACGGCCAACAACTCGATCGGCATCTTCAACGAGCTGCCCGAGTACGCCACCCTCGGCGAGGACCTCGCGCAGCGGGTCACCCTCTTCGGCAAGCAGGATGGCGCCGACGTTCCGTTCGCGACCATCTTCGAGACCAACCGCGAAGAGGTGGCCTGGGAGCAGATCTCGCAGTACGCGAAGGATGCCGCGGTCTACGGCGAGGACGTGCGCTTCTACGAGCACGGTGGTGTCGACACCCAGTCGGTCGTGCGAGCGGCTCTCGGCTACCTGGGCTTTGCCGACACCGACAGCGGCGCGTCGACGATCACCATGCAGCTGATTAAGAACATCAGCGTCGAGCAGGCGAACCAGATGCAGGACCAGAACGCGAAGGAGAAGGCCTACAAGGAGGCCACCGCTCCGACCCTGGATCGCAAGCTGAAGGAGATGAAGCTCGCGATCGGCCTGGAGAAGGAGTACGACAAGCAGACAATCCTGCTCAACTACCTCAACATCGCGCACTTCGGCGGCGTCACCTACGGCATCGAAGCCGCAGCGCAGCGCTATTACGGCATCACCTCCGCCGACCTCAACCCGGCGCAAGCTGCCAGCCTGATCGCGATCGTGCAGTTCCCGAACAGCCGCAGCCTCGACAAAGAGGAGAACTTCGAGAACAACAAGGTTCGGCGCGACTACATCCTGAACCAGATGCACAAGTACAACACGATCACCAAGGAGCAGCTCGACGAGGCCCTGGCCACGCCGATCCAGCCGAACCTGCAGCCTCTGAAGACGGGCTGCATGAACGCCAGCGTTGCCCAATACTTCTGTGACGCCGTGGTCAAGGAGCTGAAGGCCAACGAGGCCTTCGGCGCCACCAGCGAGGAGCGCAACAACGCCTTCCGCAACGGCTACGACGTCTACACGACCCTCGACCTGAACATGCAGAACCATGCTCAGGCCACCCTGTCGAAGTGGGTTCCGTCGAGCGACGAGCGCTTCCAGCTCGGCTCAGCGTCGACCGCCGTCGAACCAGGCACCGGCCGCGTTCTATTCATGGCCCAGAACACCGGTTTCAACGACACCCTTGCCGGCGGCGGGCCGGGCACCACCTCGGTGAACTATTCCACCGATCAGAACCGCGGCGGCTCCTCCGGATTCCAGGCGGGCTCGACGTTTAAGGTGTTCACGCTTGCGGAATGGTTGAAGGCCGGCCACGGGCTCAACGAGCATGTCTCCGGCTCGTTGCGCACGTACAACATCCGCGACTTCGTCTACTGCGGCGGCCCAACCGGCCAGAACGGGTGGAAGCCGAAGAACGCCGGACCGTCCCCGTCGAGCGTGAGCGTGCTGAACGCCACCGCGGACTCGGTGAACACCGCGTTCCTGAACATGGCCACCGAGATGGACCTCTGCGACATCGAGAACACGGCAGCATCCTTCGGCATGCACCCGGCCAATGGCAACCAAGACCCCGAGGGCATGATGGAGAAGCCGTCGTCGGTGATCGGTGGCGCTGAGACGTTCTCGCCGCTCACCATGGCCTCCGCCTTCGCCACCATCGCCGCCCGCGGTCAGTACTGCTCGCCGGTGATGATCGACAGCGTGGTCAAGTTCAACGGCGAGACCCTGACACCCCCGGCCACCCAGTGCAACCAGGCCGTCGACCCCGAGATCGCTGACGCGATGATCTACGCGCTGAAGCGCGTGTTCACCGAGGGAACCGCCACGATGGCGCGGGTGGGTGACGGCACCCCGATCTTCGGTAAGACCGGATCGACGGACAGCTACAACCAGACCTGGCTCGCCGCGGCGACGAGCACCGTTGCCAGCGCGACCTGGATCGGCAACGTCGTGGGCGAGCAGCGTCTGAACAAGACCAACATCGGCGGCCAGACGGGGTCGAACATCCGTTTCCGCATCGGCAAGGAGCTGTACAGCGTCTTCAACGACATGCGTCCCGGTGAGAACTGGCCAGAGCCCAAGGCCAATTACCTGAGCGGCAACAACAGTCCGGTGCCGGATGTCACGGGGCAGACCCTCGAGCAGGCGAAGAGCCTGATCCAGAGTCTCGGCTTCAAGTTCGCCGACGGTGGTGCGACCGCATCCGCTGCCGAGGTCGGACGTGTCGCACACACCGATCCGGGCGCCGGCGCCAGCGTGCCGCGCGGCCGCACGATCACCGTGTATACAAGCGACGGATCGCTCGCCACGGCGATGCCGAATGTGGTCGGCAAGGAACTCAGCGTCGCACAGGCCGACCTCGCCGCGGCCGGATTCGATCCGGCCAAGGTGACGGTCAACTACCGCGGCGGCGAGCAAGGCGGCACCTGTGTCGTCGAGGCCAGCGACCCCGCCGCCGGCGCCGGAACATCGAAGGCTGCCGCGGTCACCCTGACCGTGGTGTGCACTGGTGGCGGTGGCAACGGCAACAACGGGGGCGGCAACAACAACAACAAGGGCCCCGGTCAGTAATGGCTTCCTCAACGGGTGGGCGTAACGCGGCGATCGCCTCGGCCGCTGTCATGGCCGTCGGAGCTGGCGCGTTCGCCTACGGCTCGCTGATCGAACGGAACGCGTTCCGGGTTCGCCAAGAGTTCGTGCCGGTGCTCGAGCCCGGTGCCCGCCCACTGACGGTGCTGCACCTGTCGGACATGCACATGGCGCCGTGGCAGACGGCCAAGCAGAACTGGATCCGCTCGCTCGTGCGCTACGAGCCTGACCTGATCATCAACACCGGCGACAACCTCGGGCACGCGGAAGGTCTGGTCGGTCTGGAGCGGGCGCTTGAGCCCTTCCAGGATGTGCCCGGCGTGTTCGTGCACGGGTCGAATGACTACTTCGGTCCGGTGATGAAGAACCCGCTGCGGTACTTCACCGGGCCGTCGAAGCTGCGGCAGCGGTCGGCGTCGCTCGACACCGACGCGCTGGAACGGTACTTCGAAGACACCCTCGGTTGGCTGAGCCTCAACAATTCCGCCAGGGCGATGACGATCCGCGGCTCCAACCTCGAGTTCTTCGGAACCAACGACGCACACCGGGGCTGGGACCGTCTGGACATGCTCGCGGGCGCCATCGACGAGATGCGTGAGAATGTCGGCTGGCAGGATGACGTGAACACCCCGGAAACCGTCACGATCGGCGTGACGCACGCGCCGTACCAACGAGTGCTTAACTCGTTCGTCACGAACGGTGCCGACATGATCTTCGCCGGGCACACTCACGGCGGCCAGGTGCGCGTGCCCGGTTACGGCGCGCTGGTCACCAACTGCGACATCCCGCACGGCAAGGCGCAGGGGCTCAGCACCTGGCATCACGCCCGCAACTCGGCGTACCTGAACGTATCGGCCGGCCTTGGCACCAGCATTTTCGCTCCGGTGCGCTTCGCGTGCCCGCCGGAAGCCGTGGTTGTGACATTCACCGCGTCAGATATCGGGTATTCTTGACAAGTTGCCAGTGCAAACTGGAGGGACATCGGGGTATGGCGCAGTTTGGTAGCGCGCGTCGTTCGGGACGACGAGGTCGCAGGTTCAAATCCTGTTACCCCGACAGTGTCATGTCGCAGGACATCGTTCATAGATGTCGCAAGACATGGTTCACAAAACCCTCACTCTTCGGAGTGGGGGTTTTGTTGTTTCTGGGGTTGGTAGTCGCGGGTGGGGTCGAGGATCAGTTCGCGGAGCAGCTGTCCGGTGGTGGTGGCGATGACCCGGATGTGCCGGTCGTGGACGAGGACCTTGACGCGGGTGTGTTTGTGGGCGCGGCCGATGCCGATGTGGTGCAGTTTGGAGTTGTAGCGAAGCGTGATTGAGCCGGTCGCGTCGACGCGGTCTTCTCGGATCCGCCAGTGCCCGTCGACGGTGCCGGAGGGGCCCGCTTTTCCGAGTGCGGAGTAGGCCTGGGCTGGTGTTTTTCGGGCCAGTGAGCGGTGCGGGCGCTGGGTGTTGTAGTAGTCCCGGAACTGGTCGAGGTGGTGTTGGAGCTCGGCGATGGTGCTGGCGGGAGGCTGTTTGGCGAGCCAGTTCTTCATCGTCTGTTGGAACCGTTCGACCTTGCCTTGGGTTTGCGGGTGGTTGGGTCGGCCGTTCTTCTGGGTGATGCCGAGCAGGCGCAGGTCGTTCTCGAAGGCGTTCTTGCCGCCGCGGACGCGGGTGGTGAACACCAGCCCGTTGTCGGTCAGTGTGGAGGCGGGCGGCCCGTATTCCTGGATGTTTCGGCGGAAGTCGGCGACCACGATCTGGCCGGTGGTGACGCGGTTGGCGGTGACCGAGAGGGCGAGTCGGGAGTGGTCGTCGAGGAAGGTCAGGATCTCCACTCCGGTGGAGTCGGCCAGGTGCCAGTGGGTGAAGTCGGATTGCCAGGTCTCGTTGGGCAGTTCGGCCTGGAACCGAGTGTAGGAGGAGCGCGGGCGCTTCCGGGGTTGCGGAGTGATGAGGTCGTGGCGGTCCAGGATTCGCCAGATCGTGGCGACCGAGGGAACGGTGTCGAATCGGGTGCTCAGGTGGAAGTGGATGGTGTGTGGGCCGGCGTCATGGCCTTGCGCGGCGAGCTCCCGGCGCAGTCGGAGGATCTCCGCTTCGATCTCCGGCTTGGTCTTGGTTGGGTTCCTTCTCGGCCGGCGGGAGCGTGGCTCGATGGCGTCCCAGCCTCCCTCGAGGTATCGCCGCACCAGGGTGTGCACCCATCGGGAGGAGACGCCGTAGTCGCGGGCGACGTCGGCCTTTGACCGGCCCTCGAGAACGACACTGGTCACGATGATTCGGTTTTTCGTCACATCCGAGAAGTGTGAACGATGTCTTGAGACATAGGTGAACTATGTCCTGAAACCAAGCACTGTTACCCCGACAGAAAGTGAAAGGGCCGCCCAGCAGGGCGGCCCTTTCGCGTTGAGTAAGGGGCAGCGGCTAGTGCCGCGCGGCCAGCTGCCCGCCGCTCTCCTGGAGGTAGCAGGCGGCGCACAGCGACTCGTAGGTGACGTGCGCGCCGTCGATGGCCACCTGGTCGCCGTCGAAGATGAAACGCCCGTCGATCTGCCGCGCGTTGAACACGGCCTTGCGTCCGCAGCGGCAGATGGTCTTCAACTCCTCCAGGGAGTGCGCGATCTCCAGCAGGCGGCGACTACCGGGGAACGCCGCGGTCTGAAAGTCGGTTCGGATGCCGTAAGCCAGCACCGGCACATCATCAAGCACGGCGATGCGGAGTAGATCGTCGACCTGGCTGGCATTGAGGAACTGCGCCTCGTCCACCAGCAGGCACGCGACATCCTGACCAGTGGTGTTCTTCACGTTCGCGCGCTCGGCGGCGAACAGGTCGCGGATGTTGTCGTCGGCGCCTACGGTGAAGTCGACAAGCCGGGTGACCCCGAGCCGGGACACGATGGATGCCTCGCCCTTGGTGTCGATGTCCGGCTTGGCCAGCAGCACGGTCTGGCCGCGTTCTTCGTAGTTGAAGGCGGCCTGCAACAGCGAGGTGCTCTTGCCGCTGTTCATCGCCCCGAACCGGAAATACAGCTTGGCCACTACTGCAGGTACCCGTCTTCGGCGGCGCGGCGGATGAGCTCTGACTTCTTGCTCGCCGGTCGGCCCACCCGCGAGTACTTCTCCCGCACCCGGCGCAGGTAGGTCTTCGCGGTCTCATACTGCACGTTCATCTGGTGGGCGACCTCGCTGGTGCTGAGGCCCCGCACATACAGCCGCAGCGCATCCTCTTCGCCGGCACTCAGCTTGGGCCGCACCGGGTTGGTGGCGCCAACCGGCAACGGGCGCCAGTCCTTTTGCAAGCTGCTGTCGCGGGCCACGCCCATGATGCCGCGCGCGGCATCCATCACTTCGCCCATGCCCATCGTCTTGGGGAGGAACGCGACGGCTCCGGCCTGCAACGCGCGTTCGCGGGCTTCGGTGGTGTCCAAGCCGCTGAGCACGATCACGGTGGCGCCGGCCGCGCGGCAGGTGCGCACGCGGGCCTCAATCGACACCGGTTCGTTCAACTGGAAATCGATGAAGACGAGGTCGGTCGGGAAGTTGTCGCTGTGAACCATCTCGATCCACGTGCTCGCGCTCAGCACGAGGTGAAAATCCGGCGCATTCTGGATGATCCAGCTGCTCATGCTGTCCAGCAGAACCTCGTGGTCATCGAGAATGGCGAGGCGCACCCGCCGGGTGGCCTGAGCGGCACCCTCACTCACATCGCTAATGACCATAGGAGAAGTTTAGTCTGCGCGCGGGACCGATACCGGTGACGGTCAGGTCACCGAAAACCATGCGAAGCACCGCAAAGTACGGGGCGAATTCGGAGCGCACCGTGAACTCCGGGCCGCGGATGGTGACCGCGACATCCGCCACGCAGCCACTGCCGTCAGCCGCCCGGATGACGATCCGAAATCGGCGCGGGTCGAAGCCGGGATGGTGAAGCGCCGCCACGACAAGCGCGCGCAGCGCCGTGCGCTGGTCGGTGTCCATGCGCTCCGCGTTCCCGTCGGGATCGTCGAGCGCGTCGGGCAAGCCGCTCTGCGCAAGCGTTGATGCCAGCCAGCTGCGGCCGACCTCGGCCACCATCACCGACCGAAGCGTCTGCGCGATGCGGAGCGCCTCGATGCGGTCGGCCTCGGTGAGCTGGCCACGCGCCACGAGGGTGGACAGGTACGGCACGACCTCCCGGCTGAGCACGGTCACGTGTTCCTGCTGCACCGACCGTGCGATCGGGTCGCGCCACTCGTCGGCGAGTGCCGTGGCCGCCCCCGCTGCTCGCCGGTTCCACCCCTGCAGCGCGTCGACCATCACTGCGGTGAACGCGGACGCCCACCCGGTGAGGACCAGCACGGGGGTGACCGCCACCACCACTTCGATGGCGTGGGGAAGCTGAGAATCGCCGGGGGCGTATTCCACCGCCATCACCAGCCCGATCACCGCGCTCGAGAGCAGGCCAAGCGCCACGATCTCCTTCACAGGTCGGAACGGAGACTGCGCGACAATGAGCAGCCCGAGCACGATGGGCCCCCAGTCGTCGCGCGGATGTCGGAGGACCTCCCAGGTCGACACCGCATTGAGTGTGACTGCACCCATGCCGAGCAGGAGCACCAGCAGGTTGGTCGATCGCGAGTACGGCGCGCGCAGCGGATCGGATGCCAGCACCATCACGGTG